>NZ_JBQDLQ010000034.1:0-37665 GCF_052095695.1 Halomonas sp. | reverse complement strand
TGTGTTTGCTTCCGATGTTTAAATAATAGCACCCGGATTTATTCGCCGCAGCCCCATAAACCAAAAAAATATAACTTTTTTATTTAGCCTTTAGTTGAGCTCAATTATTTATTTTTATTTTCAATGGTTTTAGCGATATACCTATACAAAGAAATATTCCCCATGCTCTATAACACCGTGTTAAGAATGTCATAGGGTAAATGAAGCTCTATTTATAATGCTGGGTTTCTATTAAGTATTTGAAAAATCAATATCTTTATTTAGTGTTTATATCTACTTTTCTAGATCTAGAAACACCAATCTAATAGAAGTGTTTGTTTATGAGCATTGAGCTGAGTAGGCCACCTTTGAGCAGGGTGGGGCTTTTACTTGTTTGAAAGCCCCTGCAAGTCATTCCAGATTTCACCCTATGGACTTACCCATACCTACCAACAGAAAGCTACACACAAGCCAAAACAGAAGCACCGTTAATTCCATAATCCGACATTCAATAGCCAAGTGAGCGATAGCGAGCATAAAATATTAGTTATATAGAATATGTTTTATATTCCATTTAGTTATTGAGTGCGGTGTTGTCTCAACCCGCCTAGCAGGGGTATATTGTGGTGGTGTCTATGTTACCCCATTTCATTTTAGACGAAGGCGCAACGTTAGCCGGTATCTTGGCCTACTGCCAAGAAGCAAAGGCCGCCAGCGTTACGACGGCTGTACTGGTCGATAAACAGCACAGCCGTAAAGCGGTGCCTGGCTTAAAGGCCGACTACTGCAGCCTGGAAGTGGCCGACCGCTATGTGTTTGGTTTTGGAATGGACTATAAAGGCTACTGGCGCAACGCTCCGGGGATTTTTGCACCCAAAGGCATGTGACGATTCGCCATTCAACATTAGCGGGGCGAAAAGCGCCTCGCTAGTCCAGTTTCGGCAATCATGCGTGTCGAAATCTCTTCAACTGAGAAGCGTGTCGCATCAATAAAAGGGATGTGCATTGTGCGATATAGCGACTCCGCTTGATCTACCTCCTGCAAACATTGATCGATTGAACTATAGCGGCTGTTAGGGCGCCTTTCATTGCGAATGGCGGCCAAACGACGCGGGTCAATGGTCAGCCCAAACAGTTTTTGTCGATGGGGCGCAAGCGCCTTGGGAAGTTTTAGCATGCCGTCTTCATCCAGATCATCCTCGGTCAGCGGATAGTTAGCGGCCCGAATGCCAAACTGTAGCGCTAAGTAGAGCGAGGTCGGTGTTTTACCACAGCGTGAAACCCCCACCAGAATGATGTCCGCTTTGTCGTATTGATGGGTACGTGCGCCATCGTCGTTGTCCAGTGCGAAGTGCACGGAGTGAATGCGATCCATATACACATCGTCGCTGCCAATCGAGTGCGTTCGGCCAACGCTATACGATGAGTGGGTGTCCAGCTCTTGTTCTAAAGGCTCTAAAAAAGTCGAAAAAATATCTACTTTAAAGCCGGACGCTTGACGAATAACGTTACGAATTTGTTGATCAACAATGGTGTCAATGATGATAGGTTGCTGGCCGTCACGGCTGGCCGTTGCTTCAATAATCTCTGCCAGCGCCTGTGCTTTTTCTAGCGTATCGATATAGGGCTTTGTCAGCATGTTGATGTCAACATCGCTGAACTGGGCTAGCAGGCTGCGCCCTAAACTTTCCGCCGTGATGCCGGTGCCATCAGAAATAAAAAAAGCCGTGCGCTTCATAATAAAATCCGCCTGTGAGTGATTCATCTATTGTGGGCTGAGTGGTTTAACATCATAACGTGCGCAGTGGTTCCGTCTAAAATGATCCTGTCTATAATGGCCCGGTAAAAAAGACCTGCCAAAAATAGCGCTGACTACAGAATTGGCCTAAAAAGGCTTGCTGTTGTAAAAATCCTCCACTGCCTTCGCTATTAGACCAATGGCGAATGCGTGAGTGCGGTGCTAGTGTGTCTCAGCCAATAATTCATGGTCCGTGGTTTTCGTGACTGTATCAGTGGTCATGTCGACGTCTGAGAGTGAGGAGGTTACGTGGAAGAATACATTCTGTGGTTTGACCAGTTGGGTATGACGGACGTCGAGCGCGTAGGTGGTAAAAATGCCTCGCTAGGTGAAATGATTTCTAATTTGTCAGGCGCTGGCGTTACCGTTCCCGGTGGCTTTGCCACTACTGCTCACGCATATCGTGAATTTCTCTCTCACGAAGGGCTGAATGAGCGTATTAATGCAACTCTTGCTCGCTTAGACGTAGACGATATTAAGGCCCTCTCTGAAGCGGGTAGCAATATCCGTCAGTGGATCATTGATACACCGCTGCCCCCAACGTTTGAAGCAGCGCTGCGTGATGCTTACGTTCAACTGCAGGCGCAATACCCACAGTTAAAAGTAGCCGTGCGCAGCTCGGCGACAGCCGAAGATTTACCGGATGCCTCCTTCGCCGGTCAGCAGGAAACGTTCCTGAATATTGATGGCTTCGACAATATTAAGCGCGCCGTGCATGAAGTCTTTGCCTCTTTATTCAATGATCGCGCGATTTCCTATCGAGTGCATCGCGGCTACGCTCATGAGAACGTTGCGCTGTCTGCCGGTGTGCAGAAAATGGTGCGTTCTGAAACCGGCGCAGCTGGCGTCATGTTTACCCTCGACACCGAGTCTGGCTTTCGTGATGCCGTGTTTGTAACGGCATCCTGGGGCTTGGGAGAAACGGTTGTGCAGGGTGCGGTTAACCCGGATGAGTTCTATGTGCATAAAGCGACGTTAGCAGCAGGTCGCCCCGCAGTTCTGCGCCGCAATTTGGGCTCAAAGCTGATTAAGATGGTTTACGGCAAAGAAGCCAGTGCCGGCAAGTCAGTAGAAACTATCGACGTCCCGAACAAAGATCGTGGCCGTTTTTGTCTAAATGATCAGCAGGTAATGGATTTAGCGCGCCAAGCGATGACGATTGAGCAGCACTACCATCGCCCAATGGATATTGAGTGGGCCCTGGATGGTGATGACGGGAAACTTTATATCGTTCAAGCTCGCCCTGAAACGGTGGTCTCCCAGCAGGAGGGCGGCAAGCTAGAACGCTTTCAGCTGCGCGAGAAAGGCCGCACGCTGATTACCGGACGGGCGATTGGACAGCGCATTGGACGCGGTGCCGTTAAAGTCATTTTAAGCCCAGATGATATGGACAAGATTAATGATGGCGACGTATTAGTCACGGATATGACGGACCCAGACTGGGAGCCGATCATGAAGCGTGCGTCGGCTATCGTCACCAATCGTGGCGGACGTACCTGCCACGCCGCTATTATTGCCCGTGAGCTAGGTATTCCTGCGGTGGTTGGCTGTGGCGATGCCACGACTCAGTTGCGAGAGGGTATTGATGTCACCGTATCGTGCTCCGAAGGCGACACGGGTAATGTCTATGCTGGGCTGCTGGATTTTGACTGCAAAATTTCCAGCGTCGATGCCATGCCGGAAATTCCTTTTAAAATTATGATGAACGTCGGTAATCCGGATCGTGCCTTTGGGTTTGCAAGTTTGCCTCACGCGGGGGTTGGCTTAGCACGTTTGGAGTTCATTATTAATCGTATGATCGGTGTCCATCCTAAGGCGCTACTTGAGTACGACACGCTACCCGTGGATTTGCAGCAGGTGATCGATCTGCGTACGGCAGGCTATGCTGACCCTGTCAGTTTTTACGTCGACAAGCTGGTCGAAGGGATTTCAACGCTCGCCGCTGCGTTTTACCCTCAGCGCGTGATTGTCAGGCTGTCCGACTTTAAATCCAATGAATATGAGAATCTGATCGGCGGAAAGCTGTATGAGCCTGGCGAAGAAAATCCGATGTTGGGTTTTCGTGGCGCCTCACGCTACATTTCAGAGGCCTTCCGCCCCTGCTTTGAGCTTGAGTGCCGTGCACTGAAGCGGGTGCGTGAAGAGATGGGCTTTGAAAATATCGAAATTATGGTGCCCTTTGTACGTACCACCGATGAGGCGCGTAACGTCGTTGAACTGCTGGCGGCTAATGGCTTGGAGCGCAGCGGGCCTTCCGATCTGAAGGTCATCATGATGTGTGAGTTGCCGGCAAATGCGCTGCTCGCTGATGAGTTTCTTGAGTATTTTGATGGCTTCTCGATTGGCTCCAATGACCTCACTCAGCTAACGCTGGGGCTAGATCGTGATTCAGGTATCGTGGCTCACCTTTTTGATGAGCGAAATGAAGCAGTTAAAAAACTGCTCGCCATGGCGATTCAGGCATGTAAAGCCAAGGGCAAGTACGTGGGGATTTGCGGCCAAGGACCTTCTGATCATCCTGATTTAGCGAAATGGCTGATGGAGCAAGGCATTGACTCGGTATCGCTCAATCCTGATGCAGTCCTGGAGACATGGTTTATGCTGGCAGGTCAAAAAATAGATTAATTTTGCAAGTGGTTGTCTTTATGTTGCGCCCGGCCAGTGTGCCGGGCGTTAATGTTTTATAAACTACTCTGAATCGGGTAGCTTTTGCCGTTCACTGGTAGTCTCTTTCAAAAGATCGCTATCATCAGTGGTTTTTTAAAAGCAGCTTTTTAAGATACTGCCATCGACAGTTTGTCATTCCAAAAACCGCGGGAGAGCGTTGTGATGTCCCCAAAACAGATGAAATTTGCATTGCCAAGTTTGCTGGTGGTGCCGATATATAGCTGGGGTTTTAGCTATGAAGCACCTTCAATTTCGCCTGAAGTCGAGTCGGGCTATGAAGAAAAACCGGGTTGGTCCGCTGACTCATTTGCAGTCGCTGCAGCGAACCCGTTGGCGACTGACGCGGGCTACCAGGTTTTAAAAGCCGGTGGTAACGCGATAGATGCCGCCATCGCAGTACAGATGGTATTAAATTTGGTTGAGCCTCAATCCAGCGGGATTGGCGGCGGTGCTTTTTTGATGTATTACGATGGCGCAGACATCCGTGCCTACGACGGCCGTGAGACTGCACCACAAGGCGTAACCGGTGAGCTATTTATGGAAGACGGCGAGCCCTTAGCGTTTATGGACGCGGTGGCCAGCGGGCTTTCAGTGGGCGTGCCGGGTGCGCTGCGAATGCTTGAAAAAGCGCATGCTGAGCACGGTGAGCTGGCTTGGGAAGAGCTATTTAAGCCCGCCATTGCGCTGGCAGAGGAAGGGTTCGCTGTTAGCAATCGTCTGCATACTACCCTTGCTAGCGATGAATACCTGCGCCAAGACGCTCTAGCCAGCCAGTTTTATTATGATGAAGAAGGCGAGCCCATCGCCGTGGGTGAAACGCTTAAAAACCCAGCTATGGCAGAAATTTTCCGACGCGTAGCAGCCCAAGGCAGCGATGCTTTAAATGAGGGCGCGGTGGCAGAGAATATCGTAGCGCTAGTTCAAAATCACCCTGAGCGTCCCGGCAGCTTAACCCTTGATGACATGAGTGGCTATGAAGCCGTCGACCGGGAGCCGCTGTGTACGCCTTGGCAACAGTGGGAAGTGTGCGGTTTTCCACCGCCGTCGTCCGGCCATCTAACCGTCATGCAGACGCTAGGTATGCTAGATCAGCAGCCGTTGCTTGAAGCGCCGTTAAATAATGGTGCTTCTAGCAGCGGATGGTTGCATCAGTTCTTAGAGGCCTCGCGTTTAGCCTTTGCGGATCGCGGTCGTTATATTGCCGACCCCGACTTCGTAGATGCGCCCGGTGGCGACTGGTCGTCTATGCTGGCGCCGGAATATCTTCAGCAACGCAGCGCGCTGATTGGCGAGATGAGCATGGGCGACAGCGCCGAGCCAGGTAATCCTGGTGAGCTGGCGATAACCTGGGCTTCTCAGCCAGACCAGCCCGAATATGGCACTAGCCATATTAGTATCATTGATGAAGATGGCAATGCCGTCGCGATGACCTCCACCATTGAACAAGCGTTTGGCTCACGAATTTTATCAGATGGTGGCACAGGCTTAGCCGGTGGTTTCTTCCTCAACAATGAGCTGACCGATTTCTCATTTGAGCCTGAGGTGGATGGGGAGCCGGTGGCCAACCGAGTCGAGCCGGGCAAGCGGCCACGCTCTAGCATGAGCCCAACGCTAGTGTTTGACCAAGAAAGTGGCGAGCTGGTAGCAAGCTTAGGCTCGCCGGGCGGTGCAGCGATTATTCACTACACGGCACGTACGTTGGTTGCGCTGCGTGACTGGGGGCTCAATGCGCAAGAGGCACTGAATCTTCCACATGCGATTACCTTAGGCGGCGATGTGTTTGTTGAGGAGGGGCGTTTTTCTGACGCCACGATAGATGCGCTGCGCGAGCGCGGCCACACCGTGAGCGAGCTTGAGTTGACCAGCGGGCTGCAGGCCATTATGCGCCGTAAAGACGGCACGCTATTTGGTGGCGCTGACCCGCGGCGTGAAGGCGTCGTGATGGGTGACTAGCGATTTATTGGCGTAGCCAGTTACGCAATTTCACCAGCATGAGCGCACCGTCGCTTAACTCGCGGCGGTCGTGTATAAGTGCCGTTAAACGATCTGGGTAGTCGGTGATAATAGCATCGACACCCAGGTCAATTAACGTCGACATTCGGGCGCTGCTGTTAACTGTCCAGGCGTGTATCTCGTAACCATATAGCCTTGCTAAACGCACTTCCCCTTCAGTGATACGGTTGTGTCTTAACCCGAGCGCATCAAATTCGCGCCTATCTAGCGTTCCAGGAAGAATTAGCTGTGCCAGCAGCGTGACGCGCAGGGCTGGCGCTCGTTCATGAATATGCGTAAGTAGGGATGGCGACATGGTGGCGACGCGCGTAGCTAAAAGCACATTGGGAAAGCCGCACGCAGTGTATCCATCGAAGGCGCTTTGTTGGGTTGCCCAGCAGCGGTAGCGTAGATCGCTCTCGACATTTAGGGTATCTATCACGGCATCGGCTAATGCCTGCTCTTGCCCAGGTGACGGCTTCATATCGATCATTAAGCCAGCCTTACCGCGCACAAGACTGAGTGCTTCATCTAAACCGGGTATGGTCTCGTTTTGAAAAGCATCGCCAAACCAGCTGCCAATATCATATTGGCTAAGCTGCTCTCGGGTTAAATCATCAAACTCACGGTTATCACCGGTTAACCTTACCAAGCTTCTGTCATGGTAAAGCATAACCTGTTGATCTGTGCTCAAACGGACGTCAATTTCGACATAGTCGGCGCCATCGACTAGCGCCTGATCGACGGCTGCCAGGGTATTTTCAGGCGCCACCATAGAGCTGCCGCGATGAGCAATGACGGTAACATTGTCACGTATCTCAAAGCTATTGAGTATCCACCAGGCCTGCAGGCCCGCAAAAACTAACACGCTAAGCTCAACTGCCCAGGCAAGCTTGCCTGTGTGGGCATCTGTCGCTGGAGACGCGGGACGAGGCTCATGATGAGCAAGCTGCATATAGAGGCATGCAGAAAGCAGCGCATTGGTCGCAATGCCGACAAAGGTAATGGTGAGAGTGAGCAGTACATAGCCAATTAAATACGCCAACATGGCGGGAATAAGCACTGCGCTGTGCTCGGGAAGCCACCACAGCATTGGCGTGAAAAGACGGTCGAAAAGTAAGGTAGCCAGGAAAGGTAGGCTAATAATAATTACTAGTAGGAGAAGTACGGCGGCACCAATAGAGCGTCGCCAGCCCTGAGTGAGACTAACGCTGCGCTTTAAGGCCAACCAAGGTGGGCAATTTTCCAGCGCCACTAATGGAAGGGCCAGCAGCCAGCGTAGATAGAGCCACGACGCTGCCCATGTCCAAACGGCGATCAGCGGCAGGGCGCAGGCAATGAAATACCATAGCGCGGGTGGACGCACACGCTGTAAATAGTAGGGGTCTATGCCGCTTAGCCAAACGCTATAGAGCCAAGCGAGGGCTGCCATAAAGGGCGCTAGAAGAAGTAGATGCGTACCGACCTGAAGAAAGACCAAACCCGCTAGGGCGGGCAGTCGGCGAGTGCTCAGCCAGAGTGCCTCAAGCGCGAGACGATAATGGTTATCTCGCGGCCTGACGGCTACTTGCAACATGCCAGCTTGCTGCCAGTAAATAATGAGAAACGTGAACCCAAGCCCAACCAGCATGCCGATAAGCCCCAGTGGGCTAAACAACAGGGCGATCAGTTCGTCGTTGGTCACTACGGTGCGATTTAGCTGGGCAAGCAGGCCACGTATCACCCAAGTAATGGCGGGCAGCAGCAGGGCCGAAGCGAGCAGAGTGAAAAATAAATGATAGGCGATCAATGGACGCAGATGATCGCGCAATGTGCGTAGTAAGGCAGAGCCAAGGTGGGTCAACGGCTGCATTGTCATTAAATGTTTAGAATGAATTACCAGAGTGGCAGCAACTGCCACGCCTGGCAAGAGGATCGTAGAAGAGCAACGTGGTTAAGCAAGCATTGGTCCGTGATGGCAAAAGTCGCTTAAGATAGCGGCAGCTCGCGCGCAGCAACGATGATGCCATTATTATCTGCATACAGCCACTGGCCGGGTTTAAGCGTGACGCCAGCAAACGCCACCGGCTCATCGCGTTGGCCTTCACCGTGTTTATTGCTTCTACGCGGATGGCTGCCTAGTGCTTGAACGCCGAGCGGAAGGTTGGCAAGAATATCAACATCGCGTACGCAGCCGTACATCACCACGCCCGCCCAGCCGTTTGCTACCGCTTGCTCTGCTAGCATATCGCCCAGCATGGCGCAGCGATATGATCCACCTGCGTCTACTACTAATACCGCACCGTTGCCGGGTTCAGTAACAGCTTGCTTAACCAGTGAGTTGTCTTCAAAACATTTGATGGTGCGGATAGGGCCATAAAAAGCGTCGAGACCACCAAAATTGGCAAACATGGGGTCAAGCACCGCAACGTCAGGATGTGCGTCGCATAGGTCCGGTGTCACTATTTGAATGGAATGGGGCATCATACGCTCCTTATGCAAATGAAAAAAACGCCCCGCTCTGTTACACAGTGGCGGGGCGTTCGGTCATCGACTCAGCCAGTGTGATAAGTCACAGGGACTGTGATGGTGCGAGCATCGGCGATGGGGCGGTCAGGCTTCTTGCGCGACCGGAATCACGTTTGAGGCGATTTTCTGATACTCCTCAATTTCGTGAAAATTCATGTAACGATAAATCTCGCCAGCCATGGCGTCAAATTCACCCATATAACGTTGGTACTCTTCAACGCTGGGTAGGCGTCCTTCTACTGCGGCAACGGCAGCCAGCTCCGCAGAGGCGAGGTACACGTTAGCACCATCGCCAAGTCGGTTCGGGAAGTTACGTGTAGACGTGGACACCACGGTGCTCTTGGCAGCAACGCGGGCCTGGTTACCCATACACAGTGAACAGCCCGGCATTTCCATCCGCGCGCCGGCGCGGCCGTAGATACCGTAGTAGCCTTCTTCGGTCAGCTGATGCTGATCCATTTTAGTCGGTGGTGCCAGCCAAAGGCGAGTTTTTAAACTACCTGCAGGCTGCTTTTCAAGCAGTTTTCCGGCCGCACGGAAGTGGCCGATGTTGGTCATGCATGAACCGATAAAGACCTCATCGATTTTCTGGCCCGCTACGTCAGATAGCAGGCGCGCATCGTCTGGATCATTCGGCGCACATAGAACCGGTTCTTTAATTTCAGCCAGATCAATTTCGATAATTTCAGCGTACTCGGCGTTTTTGTCAGCACGCATCAGGCTTGGGTTGGCAAGCCATGCTTCCATGCCTTCAATACGGCGACTAATCGTGCGCTCATCGCCATAGCCATTGCCCATCATCCACTTCAGCAGCGTAATGTTGGACTTCAAATATTGCGTGACGCTCTCATCCGAAAGCGTAATCGAACAGCCGGCAGCTGAGCGCTCGGCAGACGCATCGGAAAGCTCAAACGCTTGCTCAACGGTCAAGTCTTCAAGGCCTTCTATTTCTAGCACGCGGCCAGAGAAAGCGTTGATCTTATTCGACTTGTCGACGGTCAACAAGCCTTGTTTGATGGCGTAAAGCGGGATGGCGTGAACCAAATCGCGAAGCGTAACGCCCGGCTGGCGCTGGCCTTTAAAGCGAACCAGTACCGATTCCGGCATATCCAGCGGCATAACGCCCGTCGCTGCGGCAAAAGCGACCAAGCCTGAGCCTGCAGGGAAGGAAATGCCGAGAGGGAAGCGCGTATGTGAATCGCCACCGGTGCCGACAGTGTCAGGCAGCAGCATGCGGTTAAGCCAGCTGTGAATGATGCCATCGCCAGGGCGCAGCGATACACCGCCACGGTTCATAATGAAGTCGGGCAGAGTGTGGTGCGTGTCTACATCGACCGGCTTGGGGTAAGCGGCGGTGTGGCAGAAAGACTGCATGACCAGATCGGCCTGGAAGCCAAGACAGGCAAGGTCTTTCAGCTCATCCCGAGTCATCGGGCCAGTCGTATCCTGTGAGCCAACGGTGGTCATCTTAGGCTCGCAATACATGCCTGGACGAACGCCTTCAAGCCCACACGCTTTACCCACCATTTTCTGCGCTAAAGTAAAGCCTTTGCCAGTATCTTTAGGCTGGTCGGGTAGGCGGAAAACCTCTGATATTGGCAGCCCCAGTGACTCACGGGCTTTGCCTGTCAAACCACGGCCAATGATCAGCGGAATACGACCACCTGCGCGTACTTCGTCAAGAATCAGCTGCGTTTTAAGCTCAAACGTGGTGATAACGTCGTCGGTGCCGTGCTTGCACACTTTCCCCTGGTAGGGATAAATGTCGATAACATCGTTCATGTGCAGGTTGGCAACGTCCATCTCAACCGGCAGTGCTCCGGAATCTTCCATCGTATTGAAGAAGATGGGCGCTATTTTATTGCCAAAGCAGAAGCCACCAGCACGCTTGTTCGGTGCGTAAGGAATATCGTCGCCGAAGAACCATAAGACGGAGTTCGTGGCGGACTTACGTGAAGAACCGGTGCCTACAACGTCGCCTACGTATACGACAGGAAAGCCCTGTGCTTTAACGTATTCAATCTGCTTCAGCGGGCCAGTTGTGCCTGGCACGATTGGCTCAATGCCATCACGCTCGTTTTTGAGCATCGCATTGGCGTGTAGCGGAATGTCGGGGCGTGACCAGGCATCTGGAGCCGGTGACAGATCATCCGTGTTCGTCTCACCCGGTACTTTAAACACGCTGAGGGTGATTTTTTCTGCTATTGCAGGTTTAGACAGGAACCATTCAGCCTCTGCCCAGGATTCAATAACGTCTTTTGCCACGCTGTTGCCATTTTTGGCCCGCGCTTCAACATCGTGAAAGGCGTCGAACATAAGCAGCGTGTGCTTAAGCTGCTCGCCAGCTTCACGGGCTAGCTCTTCATTATCGAGCAGCTCAACCATAGAAACGATGTTGTAGCCGCCCTGCATGGTGCCGAGTAATTTGACGGCATGCACTTTATCGATCAGCGGAGACGTTGCTTCACCTTTAGCGATAGCGGTTAAAAAGCCCGCTTTGACATAGGCGGCTTCATCAACGCCTGGCGGTACCCGATTGGTGATCAGCTCGAGGATGAATTCCTCTTCGCCAGCCGGCGGTGTTTTTAGTAGCTCAACTAGTGAAGCGACTTGTTCAGCGTTTAGGGGCTTGGGCGGGACGCCCTCAGCGGCACGTTCCTCGACATGCTGGCGGTAAGCTTCAATCACGTTGGGGCCCTCTCATTTGCTTTTTTCATTTTCATGGTAACGGTCTGCACGTTGCACGGTGTTAGCTGCACAGCGTTCAAGAGTGTGGCCGATACCATGTGGTACACGCTTGACAAACAGCGCCTGGTTGGATGACTGAGATTCTACGACAAACTGTCGACAATGTTAAGCTGGCAAGCAGAACAGACACTTGTACTTTGTGCTGATGTTGCGACGGCAACCCGCTAAAAACATGTTTAATTAATATTTTTAGTCTTAAATGGGGCACTTTGTTGCATTTTTTGGTGACAGCCTAGGCGTTTGGCGGGTGTGATTGTGGTTACAGCGCGTTACCATGGGTTGAGCTGCTAAAGGCTATTGATACGCTAATAAAGGCATGGAGGGTATTTAAGCTCTCTACTGTATTAGTCATGCAAGTAAGCGTGCTAAGTAAATCTCTGAGCACTAAGCGCCAAGCGCTTATGTGCTATACCATAATGATACGTGGGGTCGGTGGTTGTGTTATGTCGATACAGTTAAGTGCTTTGCAGGCCGCCTCTCATGGGCTTAGAGCCGATGATCTTCTGCCTGAAAGCCTCAGTCAGTTCCTAGCCTGCGCTACGCCTGTCGAGTGGCTGCAATGGGCGATCGAACATCCTGAGACGCTCTTGATTGACCATGCGCAGTGTGAAAAGAAAGCCGCATCGACGGCAATGAGCCTGCTCTATCGCTACGTCGATCAACCGCTGCTGCTGAGCAAAATGTCGCAGTTAGCGCGAGAAGAGCTGCTGCATTTTGAGCAAGTGATTTCGCTGATGGAGTCGAGAGGAGTGGCGTATCAGCATTTAACGGCTTCCCGCTATGCTGAGGGGCTTCGGCGGTGTTTGCGCAGCAATGACCCTGAGCGTTTGATTGATATATTAATTATCGGTGCATTGATTGAAGCACGTAGCTGCGAGCGCTTTGCTTGCTTAATCCCCTATTTAGATGAAGAGCTCGCCAGGTTTTATCGCACGCTGGTGAAGTCTGAAGGTCGTCATTTTGAAGATTATCTAATGTTGGCTCGCCAACAAACATCGAATGCAATCGATGATCGAATCGCTTTTTTTGTGGCGCGTGAAGCGGAGCTGATTACTTCGCCCGATACGGCTTTTCGTTTTCATAGCGGTGTGCCCGCTTAAGCCGCTACTAGCCTAGGCAGGATGTCTATCATGCGCGATGCTCGTGAGACTGATCAATTAACTCTTTTCGGCCATTTTTCGCTCACTCAAGGCGAGGATGCGTTAACCCATTTCAGCTACGACAAAGTCAAAGCTTTGCTCGTTTATCTGCTGTTGCATCGCCAGCCGGTTAATCGGGCGGCGCTAGCAGAGCTTTTGTGGCCTGACCAAGGGCTGTCCTCCGGTAGAACCAATTTGCGTCATGCGCTGCATTGTTTGCGTCAGTCTCTTGGTGAGAGCGCTGATCAGGTGCTATGCGTGTCTCGTCAAACGATTGCCTTTCAACTGCCGGCAAGCTGGCAGGTGGATTTGCATACCCTGCAGCAGTTGCTTGAGGGGCCGCGAGATTTAGACACCCTCGAGGCACTGATGTGTTGCTATCAAGGCGATTTGATTGAAGAGCTGCAGTTGTCCAGCTGTAGTGAGTTTCAGCGCTGGTTGGTGCAGGTACGTAATGAATGGCGCCAGCGCGTGGTTCGCTTTGCTGAGCAAGTGCTGGAGGCCCACGCTGATTTGCCGGGCGCTATTTTAGAAGCGCTGGTGAGCCGGTTTTCCGGCTACGGCCCGTTTCACGAACGTTTGGTTCGCCAGTTGGCTGAGCAGAACAAAATGGCCGCTGCTCATGAGCACTACAATAGCTATTTACAGCTATTAGCGCTGTCAGGGCAGCAGCCAGAACCCAGCTTTGTGCAGTTGGCTAGCTTTTGGTCTGACGGCTATCACGACTCGCGCTTGATGAGTCCTCAGGGTGCTTTTTCTCGTGCACTGGCGCTTGACAGTAAACCACTGCGTGAAGATGAAATAGAGCTTCGCCAGCTTTCGGTCATGGCTATTCGGCTGCGCTTAAAAGGGGATTGGCAAGACCGTGCGGCGATGCGGAACTGCCTCGCTCTACAGCTAGAGCTATTGCGCTGGCTGGAGCAGCAGTGTCATCACTTAGGCGGTTTCTGGCTGCCTGGCGCGACCGGTGGTTTAGGGTTAGCCTGCTTTGGCACCCACGGGCCTGCACACCAGTTGGCTGAATTAGTCGCGCTTTATGAGCATTGCCGTCAGGCGCTGCCGTTAGAAATCGTTCGTCACTGGGCGGGCGAAGGCAGCGTACCGCAATTTGAGCTGGCTGCTGGTTTGCACAGCGGGCGAGTGGTGTATCTACCCGAGCGCCAATTGGCTGACCCGCTGGGCCAAGTCACGCAAACGTCGCTGGAGCTGATGAGTGCGGCTGAAGGCAGTGAACTGGTTATTTCTCATGAAGCGAGCCAGCACATGCCGCCAGCACTCGACCTTCAGCCACGATTAGTCTCTCGTTTGATGGCCAGTGATGGCCGTGTGCGATTACGCGCACTGGTGCTGGGGCAAAATGAAGGTGGCCGCGATGCGCTGCCGCCCAGCTTAGTCGGTCGCGAAACCGCACTGCGCACCCTGCGCGATGCGCTAGCCCGGGCCGGTATTGGCCTGCGTCAAAGCGTGCTGGTACGCGGGCCCTCCGGGATGGGTAAATCTGCGCTCATGGTGGGCTTTCGGCAACTGGAGCTTAGCCGCGATGCGGCTATCTGCTGGCAGCCCACGACGCGTATGTCAGCGCTTGATGCCTATGGCGTCGCCCGTACGCTGGTTAGCTGGTATCTAAAGCAGCCGTTAAGTGTAGAGATCATCCAGGCGCTACAAATAACGCTAGAATTAGAGCCTCTCGATGCTGATCGTCAGCATTTGTTGGAACAGGCGCTGGGCGTACATAAAGTGCAAGAGATTACTCAACTGGCGCAAAGCGGTGAAGCCGTAGAGCTAGTTGTCATGCTGCTGCATCGCTTAATTGAGCGCCAGGCAGAAACGCGCACGCTGGTGCTGATGATCGATGATCTGCAGTGGCTAGATGAACCTTCTTTTAAAGTGCTCTCCGGGCTACAGGCACGTCTGCCTATTAATACCGCTTTTATGCTGGTTGCTAGTCACCATGGGCGTGATGCTCTACCGGTGAAGCTGCATTGGGATCAGAAAATTAGCTTGGGCAATCTTGATGCGCTGCAATCATCGCGGCTGCTGTCACAGCTTTCACGCCGCTACCGAATCCACCTCAGCCCGCGACTGCGCAATCAAATTATAGAGCGCTGCGATGGCGTGCCGCTTTATATGCAAGAGATTTGCCGTCGCCTAGATATGGATCGTCGAGAAGGGCGCAGCGTCCATTTTGATGAGCTTCCCAAAGGGTTGTTGGGACTGCTGGCTAGCCGGATTGATCAGCTAGAAGGTGATCGCGAAATTGCCCATGTCTCTGCCGTGCTTGGCAAGCGCTTCAGGCTGGACTTTCTACTTGAATGCAGCGGTTGGGATCAAGCGCGCCTTGGTCAGGCGCTTGAACATATGCGGCTGCTAGAAATTGTCGAACCGGTCGAGAATGACGGCGGTGTGCACGAGTACCAGTATAGCCATCAACTGCTTCAGGAGGCGGCCTATCTCTCTTGTCCGCGTGATGTGCGTGTCAAGCTACACCAACAGGTGGTCACCTTAATTGAGGAGCGCTTTCCGGTGTGGATTAGCCGTCATCCCGGCGATTTTGCAACGCACCTCCGTCGTAGCGGTCACTATGCGCGTGGCGCACGCTATTTTGAATTGGCATCTCGGGAAGCGCTTAAAGTGAGTGCTAACCGCACTGCGCTGCGTATGGCCGATGCTGGCTTGGCCAGTTTACGCCACGTAGATCACGAAATAGAGCGTGAAGTGAGCCTACTGACCGTACGTGGCCAAGCGGCGTTTTCATTAGAAGGTCACGGTTCGCCTATTGCCCATGAGAGCTTTGTACGCGCCCGTGAGCTGCTGCGCGAATCAGGCATTGATAGCTTGGAAGATCCAGAAGACTTAGAGCAGGTATTCTTAGTTAAGTGGGGGCTGTGGGTAGGGCGAAGCCAACGATATGCTCATGCGGACGCGTTTGCATTGGCTTCAACGCTTACTGATATTGCCGCACGCCTTGAAGACCCACGTTATCGCCGTTTGGCAGACTATGCACGCGCTAACTGTGAGTATTGGGCAGGGCGTATTCAGCAGGCACACGATCATTTAGATGAAATTGACCCCCTCAATGCGCAGATGATGATTGAGTGGCTGCCTTTCTCAGATCATCCGCAGGTATCAGCCGCCTGCTTTCAAGGCTGGGCACTTTGTTTGCGCGGCGATTATCAACGTGCCGAGCGCCAAGTATCTGCCGCCATTCGCCTGGCTGAAAAGATTGCTCATCCGGGGACGTTGGCAATGGCTCTGCTCGTCGCTGCGGCTCTGTACCGCCAAATAGGCCATGTGCATTTAGCTGCGCGTCACGCCGAGCGCGCTGCCGCCATGACGGCTACCCCAGACCTGCAGCTGTGGCAAATTTCCGCACAGAGCATTCTTGGCTGGCAGCGAGCGCTGGTGGGAGACGCAGCAGGTTTAGTGCATATTCGCGACAGCTTGGACCAAATGGCTGAGCTTAATGGGCGCGACTGCTATCAGCGGCCGGCATTCTGGTATTCTGACGCCTGTATTGAGCTAGGTGAATTAAGCGCTGCAGACGATTATCTTGAGCAGTGCTTGGTGATTGCCCGTGAGCGTACAACACTCTTTTTACCTGAGCTTGCCACCCAGTTGGCGAAAGTTCGCGGCTTACTTGGCTACCCGGCTGATGAGGTGAAGGCGCTTGCACAAATGGCTATTAATCAGTCTCGAGAGCACGGCAATCGTCATCAGGAACTAGCGGCCTTAGAGCTATGGCTGACGCACATTGAACCTAATGATCAGCAGGCTAAAGACAGCTTTAGACGGTTATTGAGCGAGGTCAGCCACAGCGATGCGCCAGTGCTGACGCGCTGGGTCAGCTTATTGGACCGCCGCACGGCTATTCCGGTGGATGCAGAAAGTTAGCGGCGAACTTCGCCGCTTTAACAGGTACTTTGTTCTAACCAGGTCAGTGTGGCGAGTGCCTCATCGCGGTGCTCGCCACAGACGCTGGGGTCAAAGTTAAAGCGTGCGCAAACGCTGGGGCGGCTAGGATTGCCAAATAGGCGACACAGGTTATGCTCATCCAACTGCACGCATCTTACGCCCGCCGGTTTGCCAGCCGGCATGCCGGGAATATAAGAGCTAATTGAAGGCGCGATGCAGCAGGCACCGCACCCCGCACGGCATCCTTCGCTCATGGCGTAACGCTGGGTGTAGACATAGCAATAGCGCCTTTGTTAATACCTTCAAATGCCTGGACTCGCGTCGCTTGTCCGCTTTGCGTGGCAATTTGTTTCGCTAGCCAAGCCGCTATATTTTCCACTGTGGTAGGGCCAGGCAATGTTACGCACTGCTGTTGAGGCAGCGTAATGACAAAATCGCCTTGAGCGGCCTGATAACGGCACGTAAGGCGCTCGTTATCCTGGGCGGCGATATCAGCCTCTTCGAGTAAATAGCGGTTATTCAACCACTCCGACCATTGCTGTTCAAGCTGTGGCTGACGTTCATTTTGCTGCCAGATATACAGCCTAGAACGATGCCCGTGAGCAATGCGTTGACAGTTACCGATATGGCGTTTGAGGCCGTGGCTATAGCCATACGAGGCACCATCATTGGCCTCTTCGCTTAGCGTCAGCATAACGCTATGAACATTAGGAGGCCGTCGTTCGGTAAGTATCTGGCTTAAGTGCTCGGCTATGCGGGGGACGGTGATGGCAGGCCAGGGCAGCAGGGTAAATGCTTCCTTAGGGCCGCGGACTTCCATCGTATAAGGCGCGGTAGTATTAACGCAGATGCCTTCCGCGCAGTCCGTAACGCTTACACCGGGTGTAAGCGTCGGTACTAGCAGAGTGTGGTCTAACCCGCTGTCCAGCGTGCGCTTAATCCACGGTTTTACTTCACCGAAATCAAACAGCATGCCGTCTTCGCCGAGCTCGCCATCGAGTATAGCGTCTACTTGCCAGCTGCAGCCCACCAAACCTTGCGTGGGGCACCAAAGAGAGACGTCGATATGCGTCAGTTGTTGAACGAATAAGGACATTAATCAAAACCTGCTAATTTGTGTATTTGCAGCGATAGGCGCCACTGGGGGTTGGCCATGCAATAGGCCGTCGCTTGGGCAACGGTAGGCGCGGTTTTATTCAGCGGCGCAAGGTCCATGGGCTGTAGGTAGAAGTGAGTAAAGTTAAAGCCGCTAAACTGCTCGGGAGGTGCATCCGTCTGAGGGAAAACCAGCTTTAACTCATCCCCTTGCGTAACGGCTAGCGGATTGTTGCCTTTCGGGCTAACGCATAGCCAGTCGATACCAGCCGGTGGCGCTAGGGTGCCGTTGGTTTCTACCGCCACTTCAAAGCGGTGGCTGTGCAGGGCTTCTATGAGCGCCTCGTCAAGCTGTAACAACGGCTCTCCACCGGTAAATACCACGTAGGGAGTCGCCTTATTATTTGGCTCGGGCCACAGCGCTACAATGTGTTCCGCGAGGGCATTTGCGTCTGCAAACTTTCCGCCATTTAGGCCGTTAGTACCGATAAAATCGGTATCGCAGAACGTGCATCTTGCCGTTGCGCGATCGGCCTCTCGGCCTGACCAAAGATTGCATCCGCTAAAGCGACAAAATACGCTCGCTCTGCCCGCCTGAGCGCCTTCTCCCTGGAGAGTGTAAAAGGCTTCTTTGACGTGATACATCAGCGCTGACCTGCTGCGACATCTGCGCTGTAGGGTAGTGGGTCCGTCACGCCATTAGCGGCAAAGGCCGTGAGTCGTTCAGTGCAGCTGCCGCAAACGCCACAGGCCCGTTCTCTACCTTCATAGCATGTCCAGGTATGGCGATAATCTAAGCCCATGGCCAGACCGTCGCGCAGAATATCTGCCTTGCTGGAAGAAAGGTAAGGAGCGTGCAGCTGTACAGGTTCGAAATTGGCAATGCCCGCTACGTGGTTCATAGCGTCAACAAACTCAGGGCGGCAGTCGGGGTAAAGAATATGATCGCCACCATGGGCGCCATAGTCGACTCGCCCAGCGCCAATATTAACCGCCTTGGCAATCGCCAACGAGATCAAAATCATATTCCGATTGGGCACGACGGTGGAGCGAAGGTTGTTTTCGGCGTAGTCGCCCTGAGGCATGGTCTGGTCTGGATTGGTGAGAGCTGAATTATCGATCAAACCATGAATGGCGCGAATATCGACAACTTGATGAGGTAGCCCAAGCGCGTTACAAACTTGTCGGGCCGTATCTAGCTCGCGAGCATGGCGCTGACCATAGTCGAAAGACAGCGCATGGACATTGAGCCCTTCACGCAGCGCGCGATGAAGCACGGTGTAAGAATCCATTCCGCCGGAATAGATAACAACGGTCGTGGTGCTGTCAGCAGCCACTGGGGGTGTAGATGACATAAGCAATGCTCTTTGTCGGAGAATTTATTAATCGCGGGCCGTGATTAGCGGCTGCGGCGTTCCGGGGTCCGGTCCGGAAGGGCAGCATTTTACGCAATCGCCGTTAAACTGACCAGTTTTAGCGCATCATTATGCGAAATGCAGGGTTGGCGGGCAGCATTAATACCAACATGCTACGCTAATCGTCCACGCTGTTAGAGGGCAACCAATGGCTACTATTGAGCACAGTGAAATCGTTAATGCATCACCCGAGCGTGTGTTTGAACTGCTGCGCCGAGTAGAAGACTTTGCTGATTATTCAGATTTAATTCGCTCTATAGATACGCTGGGTGAGAACCGCTATCGATGGCACGTTCGCGCCGTAGGCATGGACTGGACATTTGATGTGCAGGTCACTGACATTCACCCCCCGCACGTTCTCGCTTGGGAGTCGTTGGACGGCGTTAAGAACCAGGGCCGCTATCAGCTTAAAAGTGTGCCCGAAGGTACTGAAGTAGCGCTGACGCTGAGCTATGAAATTCGCAATCGGTTAATGGAAAAAGCCGTGAATAAAGCCGCTAAGCCGCTGGTCGGAAAAGTAAGCCGGCAGATTCTTGAGCGCGTAGAGGCAAGGCTGAATGAATAAAGCGCCGCGACATCCGTGGCGATGGGCGCTTGGCTTTGCATGCTGTGCCATGCTGGCGTATGTGTGGTTATGGTATTCGCCTGATCTGATGGTGATTAAACAGTGGGCATCACAAACATCGCATCACCCAGCGGTGATCGTTTCAGTGATGCTGATTATGGCAGCAACCTTAGCTATAGGGTTGCCCGGCAGCATCGGCCTATGGCTGATTGCACCCTTTTACCCGCCGTTAATGGCCACTATGATGTTGACGCTAAGTAGCGTTGTGGGTGCATTGGGCGCTTATAAAATAGCGGCGCGGGCAGGCAAGCGTTGGAACCCCGGCGGGCTGACGTTAAAAGTCATGCAGACGCTAGAGCAACGCAGTGATGTGATGACTCAGACGGCGCTGAGAATATTGCCAGGCTTTCCACACTCGGTGATTAATTTTGCAGCCGGGTTGCGAGGCATTTCGCTAAAAACGTTTCTGCTGGCGGCGGCGCTAGGCTTATCGGTGAAATGGAGTGTTTACAGTAGCGCCATTTACGGCGCGTTAGAGGCTATTGAAGAAGAAAATGCGCTGCAGTTTGATGTCGTGCTGCCGCTCATCGCCTTAGCATTAATGCTGCTAATAGGGGCTTGGTTCAGGCGTCGAATCGAAGCAGCGCAAGTGAATCGTTAGAGAATACGTCAGTGGGATTTGTGCATAGAGGCGTCCAAGTGGTCGACCACCTCAGCCCAGTCTGCATCCTCTGCGACCGCTTCTTGCAGAAACTCGGCTTGCCCTTCATTCCAGCAGGGCGCTTCGGCAAGGGCCATCGTGTCAGGCAGTGGCGCATTACGCTGAATAAAACGTTCGATGGAATCGGCATCAGATGCAAGGCCTAGCTGCTCGAAGAGCTCGCTGAAATGGTGAACCGGCTTTTCCATGATCTATTGCTCCTGCAAAGGGGGCGTTACTCTACACCATAGCGTGAATCTCACCTTAAGCCAGTGCAAATTAAACCAGTGTGCAAACGATCAATGCGCTATCGCTCACCGACGAGGGGCGTCAAAAAGCGCTGGCGTTGATCGTCTAGAGATAGTGGCTGCGCTAGCAAATGCGCAAGCTTAGTGAATCCGGCTTCGGGCGTCATATCATCCCCTGAAAGGATGCCTGCATCGCTAAGCCCATGTCCGGCCGCGTAAGTACCCAGTTGGATATTGCCTTGTGGGCACTGGCTAATAGCGGCTAATAGCTTGCCTTCACCGCTGGCTTTGGCAAGCACATTCAGCAAGCTCGGGTCGTCAGGCAGATTGCCAGCGCCCCATAGCTCCAGAAGCGCGCCCTTAACTCGCGAATCGCTTAGCCATGCGCCCAACTGCCAGGCTGAAATACCTGGCCAAAGCGCAATGCGTACGATTTCTCCACGGTTGACTAAATGGTAGTCAGGTAATTCAAAACGAGGCGCGCCGCGCTGCTGAAGGCCGAGCCCGCGGCTAGGGTAATGAACGAAATCGTCGCCTACGCGCTCGCCAATTAATGGATAGTTTGGGCTCGTAAATGCAGTCAGTGCTTGGCTGTGGTGCTTAATGGCGCGGACGCCGCGCAAAAGCTGTCCTGCAAAGTAAATAGCCACTTCTTGTAATGCGGGCTTGGCGGCGAACTGCAGCGCGCCGTGTAAATTGTCCAGTGCGTCACTGCCGGGTGCTTCTAGCGGCAGCATAGAGCCGGTGAGAACCACGGGTCTATCTAAACCTAGGAGCTGATAAGCAAGGCTAGCAGCCGTCCAGCTCAACGTGTCAGTGCCGTGAATAATCACAAAACCCGAGTAGGCTATCAGCCGATCATTGATATCGCGGGCTAGCTGTTGCCAGGTAAGTGGCGTTGCCGCGCTTGAGTCAATCAAGGTGGCGTAGCTGATGACTTCATAGGACGGTAGGGCTTGGCGCTTTGCCAGTGGTAGTTGGGCCAAAGCTGAGTCCATGCGGACGCTGAAATCGCCGCTGGGTGCAAGCCCGTGCGCCTCTTGACGCATGCCTATGGTTCCGCCGGTGTAGATAACTAAAATGCGTTCTTGACGGGGGATGTTGTCTGCGAGACGGGAGTAGGTGGCCATAGCCATCTCCTGAGGCATTGTAGGAAATCGACGATCAGCCGGTGCGACCAGCGCCCTGTATTAGCAGTTCGCCGGTTTGATCGTCTAAGCGATGGTTGCGGCCTGCCAGCAGGGCAAAAGCGCAGCAAACGCCGATGAGTCCAATCAACAGCCAGGCGATGGTCGATGTGTTGGCACCGGCTTGAAGCAATACTCCCACGCCAAAAGGGCCTAAGGCTGCTAAGGTGTAACCGCCGCCCTGGACGAGGCCCGAAAGCTGCCCGGCTAGACGTGAGTTGGCGGTTCTTAACACTAATAGGCTTAGTGCAAGGCTAAAGCTGCCGCCTTGCCCAATGCCTAATATTGCCGCGCCAGGCCATTTCCACATTAACGGTGCAACCAGTAACATCCATAGGCCTACACCCGTGCACAGCAGGACCAGCAGCAGCGCAGGGCGTTGGTCGCGGCCCATTCGTGCAATCCACGGTGCGCCCAAAGCAGAGGCAAGCTGACACATAATGGAAACGGCCATTGTCCAGCCGGCATCGGCTTCGTTATAGCCGCGATCAACTAGCAGCGTCGGCAGCCAGCCAAAAACAATGTAGGCCATGGAGGACTGTAATCCCATAAACAGCATAACGTGCCAAGTGAGCGGCTGTTTAAGCAGGCGTAATGTGCCACTTTTTGAGCGAGTGGTGGGGGAGACTGTCAGCGCAGAGCGGGGCATTTGAAAATGCCACAAAGCGAGCGCAAAGAGTGCCAGTAGCGACCAGCTCATTAAACTTACCTGCCAACAGCCAAGCAACTGCGTTAGCGGTACGCTAAGCCCGGCCCCTAATGCTCCCCCTAGGCACAGCGCCATGGTGTATAAGCCGGTGAGCAGGTCTGCGCTATCGGGAAGTTCCCGCTTAACCAACGCAGGAAGTAGCGTGCCGCCAATGCCGATTGCGCTCCCAGCCATTGCTGAGCCGATAAAAAGTGCACCGGGAACGGGTAAGCCACGCAAAATCAGTCCTGCAGCAAGTAATAGTAGCGCGGCACTTAGCGTACGTTCGCTGCCAATGCGTTTAGCTAGCAAAGGGGCAAGCGGGGCGGAAAGGCCTAGGCATAGCACTGGAAGCGTTGTCAGCAACCCCGCGGCAGTAGCAGAAAGCCCTGCACTTTCTTGCAGGCGAGTTAATAACGGGGCAACCGATGACATGGCGGGGCGTAAATTCAGCCCCACCGCTACCATCAGTAAAATAAACGTAATCGAACGACGATTAGCCATGGACGAGCTACTTGAGGTGGGGGCGCAAGTCCCCGCGAACCGCATCAAGTAGTGTAATGAAGTGATAGTCCTGCGTGGTGTCCAGGCTATCCACTCTAACGCTAGTGCTCATGCCCTTATCCATATGCAACTGGTCAAATATTTCTAAGGTCAGCTTACGTGCAGGCTTATCACCGGGCGCCATAATGCCATCTTCAAGAGTGAAGGTTTCCAGCAGGGTGACACGAACGCGAGTGCTGTTACCTTCGCTGAGCACGCGCCGCACAAACAGCCAGCCTTCGCAGGGCAAAGCATGATCGTCGTCACGCTGACGTAAAAACAGTGTGCGGTAGCAGGCACCTTCAATGGATGCCTTTTCAGCCATGCTGCGATAAGCCTGCATCACCTGCTTAGCGGAAGCTCGTGCATCTTCGAGACGCTGCACAATGCCTTGATGCTCACGGCTGAGCTGTTCTTGACGTTGAAAGATTAGCCATTGGCGGTAGTCTGCCATAAGGTGGGATGACGCCATAATCACTCCATGAAAAATTGTTCACGCCAAAAGGCTGGAAAGAGATGCTAAAACAGCAGTTTGGAGTATGCAAAGGGTTAACCTTTACATATTCCGACAGTATCAATTAACGACGAGCACGCCGTTTACGTTCACCACCACCGGCATTGGCACTTTGGCCTTCGGGTTTACGTTTAGCTCGCGGCTGACGCTGGTTACGACGGCCATTTTCGATCGGCTCAGCCTTGATACTAGGATCAGGCTCAAATCCGGGTTCAATATGCTTTGGCAGCGTCTGTTTGATCAGGCGTTCGATGCTGCCCAGCAATGCGTCTTCGTCAACACATACCAATGAAATAGCTTCGCCATTACTGCCAGCGCGCCCCGTACGGCCAATACGGTGGACGTAATCTTCGGCCACGTTAGGCAAGTCAAAATTGACCACGTGAGGCAGCTCGTTAATATCCAGGCCGCGCGCAGCGATATCGGTCGCGACCAGCACCTGCAGGTCGCCGCTCTTAAACGCCGTTAGTGCGCGAGTACGGGCGCCTTGGCTTTTATTGCCATGGATAGCCATAGCAGGAATATCTTGTTTAGAGAGCTGCTCGGCTAGGCGGTTGGCGCCATGCTTGGTACGTGTGAAAACGAGTACTTGGAACCAGCCATTTTGCTGGATTAAATGGGCTAGCAGCTCGCGCTTTTTCTCGCGATCGACGCGATAGATAGCTTGCTCAATTTTTTCGGCAGTGGTATTGCGAGGTGCCACTTCAATCAGCGCAGGGTTGTTCAGAAGCTGCTGAGCAAGCGTTTGGATCTCGTTAGAGAATGTTGCCGAGAAAAGTAAATTTTGGCGTTTTTTAGGCACTAAGCGTAATAGGCGTTTAATGTCGTGAATAAAGCCCATATCGAGCATGCGGTCGGCTTCATCCAGCACTAAAATTTCAACAGCGGACAGGTCAACGTGCCCCTGCTGATGTAAGTCGAGCAGGCGGCCGGGCGTGGCGATGAGCACATCCAAACCAGCTTTGAGCGCATCGATTTGTGGCTGCTGGCCAACGCCACCAAAGATAATGTGTGAGCGCAGCGAAAGATGCTGGCCATAGGTGGAAACACTTTCACCTACTTGAGCGGCAAGCTCGCGTGTCGGTGTTAGCACTAGCGCCCGCACCTGACGTTTTGCGGGACGTTTGCCGTCGTTAAGACGTTGCAGCATAGGAAGTGTAAAACCAGCTGTTTTGCCAGTACCCGTTTGGGCGCTGGCTAGCATGTCACGACCTTCTAATACGACAGGTATAGCCTGTCGTTGAATGGGAGTAGGTTCGGTGTAACCTTGCGCTGTGACAGCGCGTAACAAATCGGCGTGCAGGCCAAGATCAGAAAAGCTCATGCGTTCTCCGCAGCCACCTAGTGAGTCAGTACTGGTAAGTAGTGGGCGCCACTAGATGTAATGTTCAAAAAGCGAGGTTGATTCACCAGCGCGGCAGCGAAGTGTGTCAGATAATTCACTGGGCAGCGATGGTCGTTGGTTAGCCATGTGTGACCGTGACAGGTGACATGAAAGCGACAACGCTGAGAAGCGCTGCGGATTGATGTGCACGGACACATCAGAAAACTTACGTGTCGGTAATAAGCCGAGCAGTGTAACACGGTTATAACTAGGCAGCTTGTTTAGCTGCCTAGTATCCGTGATGACCCGATGTCACAGGTCAGTCGACGTAACCGCCCTGGCGTATCTCTTGGGCGATAAGCTCAGCGGCTTGATCCCAGCTATTGCCTAGGGCGCGAACCAGTGCAGGGTAGCCGTCTTCCTCAAGCTTTGTTTGTGCATAGAAGTTTTCCATTACCAGCAGCTTGCCCTGGCTATCCAGCAACTGCCACTGACCACTCGTCACGGCAAAACCATCGAAGCGGCCTTGGAACTGATCAATATCTAGGCGCAGCGTGAGGGCGTCTGACTGTGAACCTTCGGTACGGACTACTCTGACCGTCGGCAGTGCTTGAGTTAAACGAGCGCGCAGCCCGCGCTCAAGCTGTCTACCCAGGCCCTCAGCCCACTGATGTTTACGCGCGGCGTTCAGCGTAATGTCGTCCAGCTGCATGACGATGCCGTCGACATCTAGGTAATGGGCGAGTCGCGGAGCGCTCAGCCTCAGTGTATTGCTGGGCTGGCCTGATGCAATAACCGCCTGATCGCTCGGCAGCATATAGCGGGCCGGTGGCGAAACGCTACTGGCGCACGCTGACACCAAAAGGCAAATCAGCAGTGCCGGTAGGCACCTCAGCCACGTCAACCTACTTGTCCCTATCAACATATTTGGCTCCTTAGTCGCGTGGTGCGCGCGGAATGGGATCTTGGGTATCTAAATTATCAAACAGAAGTGCTCTTGGGTTATCGCTCAGCGTGCGTGTCAAGGGCTGCAAATCACGCATCAAGCGGTCGAGGCGTTCAATGGCCGTCGTAAGATCCTGATAAGCGGGCGAAGACGGGGACAACCCTTGCAGTGTGGTACGCAGCTCTTCAAGAGTGGCGTTGAGGTTGCCGCCTACGGCTTGGGTTTCAGGGTCGTTAAGCAACTGATTGATAGAGGCACTAACGTCACGAACTTCGTTGAGAACGCTTTCAGACGCTTGCAGATTACGATCCAGGCCGGTTAGCAGGGGTTCTACTTCCAGTGTGTTGAGCTTATCGAGTAAATCGGTCACCTGCGCCTGTATTTGTGCAAAGCCGCCAGCCACTGTTGGGAATACTTTTCGACCAGAGAACTCTTCACTAACATAGCTTTCGTTAAGGTCACGCTGGAAGTTTAAGTCGACAAAAAGCGCGCCGGTCAGAAGGCTGCCGCTTTTTAGCGAAGCGCGCAGGCCGAGTGCAAACATGCGATTAAAGCGTGCTTCCCATTCTTCCAAATCAATATCATTATTCTCAATACCCATGCGCTGAGGCTCAATTCTTATCAGTACAGGAATGGCAAAGCGCGCTCGTGAATCTGGCTGAGGGGCGGTAAAATTCCAAGGCACGGCTGCGACAGTACCCATGCGGACACCGCGAAACTCAACTGGCGCTCCCTTCGAAAGGCCGCGTACGGTTTCGTCTACTAGCAGCACATACTCTAAGTAGCGATTAAACGTGCCTTCTCGTGCGGTGTCTTCATCGGCATATAAAATGAAGTGTGCATCGGCTTCAACCGGCTGCCCCATGGGCAAGTCTTCGGGAACACCAAAAGTCACGCCTCCGCCAAGTAGTGTTTCAATTGACTCAACATTAACGCGCACGCCATCGGCGCCTAAGCGAAAATCCACGCCGCTCGTTGTCCAAAAGCGTGTGCTGTCGGTGACTAGCTGTGTATAGGGTTCTTCGATAAAGACCTTATGTTGCATTGTGCGCGACTCAGGCTCAAAGCTATTTTCCTCGATACGGCCGACGGTATAGCCCTGGTAAGACACAGGGTCGCCAACTCTCAGCGAGTTGCCTAGTTGGCTACTGAGACTAAGACGCAGGCCCGCTTGGCCGGCAGGTGCGACGGGGGGGGTATCACTGACAGGGAATTCGCGGCGCGGCGCTTCATCGGTGCCGGGCTCAAGCTGAATGTAGGCACCTGACAGTACGGTGCCTAGCCCGCTGATGCCTTCACGGCCGATACGTGGTTTGACCACCCAAAAGCGGCTATCTTGGCGTAGCATGTCTTCAACTTCAGGTTGAATGCGTGCGGTCATCACCGCATGTGAAAGGTCGTCGGATAGCCTTACGCTCTGCACGCGGCCAATTTCAACATTGCGGCTGCGAATCAGCGTATTGCCTGCTTCGATGCCCTCAGCGCTGTCCATGGTAAGCGTTACCAGGGTGCCGCGACTGGAATAGTTGTCGTAAACCAGCCACAGGCCAATGGCGATAGCGACAATGGGCACGACCCAAATTGGCGAGAGGCGCGTTTGCCGCGATGTCTTCGCCTTGTTTAAATCCGTGCCGTCGGTTGGCTCGGTACTTTTTTGATCGTTATTTGTCGGTGTTTCATTAGCCATCAACAGGTTCCTTGGTGGCCGTTTTACGGCGTAAAAGAGAGCGGCGAGTTGGGTCAGGCGTATCCCAAATTAAGCGTGGGTCAAATGTCATGGCGGCCAGCATGGTTAATACCACCACCGAGCCAAAAGCAAGTGATGCAGGGCCCGGTGTAATCGACATTAAAGAGCCTGCGCGGATCAAAGCAACTAAAATAGCTACAACAAAGACATCGACCATCGACCAACGGCCAATAAATTCGGTTAGCCGATAAAGCCGAGTCCGGCTTTGGGCATTCAGCGCATTGCTTTGTTTAACGACCAGGCAAAGCCACGTTAACGCACCCAGCTTGCCCATAGGAACAATGACACTGGCAATGAAAATAACCGCGGCTATAGGCCAAGAGCCCATTTGAATAAGCTGGACGACCCCGCCAATAATAGTCGAAGGCGTTGAATTCCCTAAGCTCGTGGTCGTCATTATGGGGTAGATGTTAGCGGGAATATACATTATGGCTGATGCGCCAAGCAGGGCCCAAGTGCGCTGCAAACTATGAGGCAAGCGCTGGTGCAACTTTTCATGGCAGCGGGCACAGTGCCCTCGACCACGTCCTGAAAGTCTGTTGATAAGCCCGCACGTTGGGCAGCCGGTTAACCCTTGGCCAGCGGCGGGCATACCTGTTTGAGTACCGTCGGGAGAGAGCGGCTCACCTTCTAGAGAAAACCACATCCAGTCGGCGTCAATGGATTGTGTGGTCATTAATAATAGCAGCGCAAATGCGCAAAACGCCCAAAATGAAATGCCCAGAGAAACATCGGCTAAGCCAGCTATTTTTATCAGGCTTACCAGGGCGCCAATAATAAATACATCGGCCATCATCCAGGGCGTTAGATGCGATAGTGAGCGCGCAATATCACGGCTAAAGGGTAGGGGGTGGTCGCGCAATAGACCAAACTGAAGCCACAGCACCCCAAGTAAATAAACGACGGGGAGCACGACAATGGTCATGATGACGGCAATAGCGACGACGGGTTGATGAAAGCCAATAAGCGTAGTCGCGGTTTGCGATAGTTCAATGCGGTTGCTAACGCCGCCGACGCTGAAACTAATAAAGGGAAATGACACCGCTAGAATAAGAGCGGTGAGTGCTGCTAAGGCTAATGCCATACTGCGCTGTGCTGGGTAGCGATGGCGTTTAACAAGCACGTGCGAGCAGCGTGGACAGGTGGCTTTTTCACCTGAGCTTAGCGGCGGCAGTGCCGATACCCAGTCGCACTCATGGCAGGCGCGCAGGCGCCGACGCTGAGTTCTAGTCTCAGGCGGCGAAAGGTCAACAAGTGGAGTGTTAACCGGCAACGAGCGGCGTTTAATAAAGCGTTGTGAGGGCAAAAGCCAAAACTCTCAGTGCGTATTCGTAGCAAAGCTACTAGGATGTGGCGCATTAGGCGGTCAAGCACCTGTTTTAGCAATGTTGCTTGGCTAAAATGTCGTCTAAAAAGAGCCAAGAAAAAGCCTTTGATCAGAGCCTCGACGCATGTGTCAATTGCTTCGCGATGGATCATCAACGACGTAACAGTGGATGCGCACTGCCTACTGCATTCCTGCTTTATACAATGTCTGTTTGGGTTTGCGTATCTAAACGTAAAGCCCATGAAATAGTATTTGAACATGATGCTAGGAAATAGCACTTTGTCATAGCACTTTATAGTAGTGCGTTGATAGAAAGCTTAGCCATGTTGCCTGAAAATAGCGCCTAAAACTGCATCTGAAAATTGTGCCTGTCATTATGCCCATAAGGAAATGAAATGTTGCTACCAGTGTTAGCGGTTGTGTTCGGGTTGGCGTTGCTAGTTTGGAGTGCCGAGAAATTTGTTGAAGGCGCCGCGGCAGCGTCGCGCTGGCTTGGGCTTTCACCTCTGCTGATCGGCATGCTGGTTATAGGCTTTGGTACCTCAGCACCTGAAATGATGGTATCGGTGCTGGCTGCGATGCAAGGTAATCCAGGCTTGGCGGTGGGCAATGCCTACGGCTCGAATATCGCCAATATTGGCTTAGTGCTGGGTTCTGTGGCACTTATTGCGCCGCTGGCAGTGCACTCCAGCGTTATTCGCAAAGAAATGCCGCTGCTGATGTTATGTACTCTCGTCACTGGGTGGATGTTGCTAGATGGCATGGTGACACGCTGGGAAGCGCTATGCCTGTTGTTAGCACTGGTTGTATTCATTGTTGTCAGCATCATTCGTTCGCGTAATCAGTCCGACGATGCGCTCGTCGCTGAGGTGACAGAAACCCTTGAAAGCAAGCCCATGTCCCGCGGCAAGTCCATCATGTGGACGCTAGTAGGGCTCGTTTTATTGGTGGCAAGCTCGCGATTGCTAGTGTGGGGTGCGGTTGAAATTGCCGTGCGCTTTGGTGTCAGCGACTTGATTATTGGGTTGACCGTTGTGGCCGTCGGCACGTCTTTGCCAGAGCTTGCATCCTCTATCAGTGCTTTGCTCCGCAAAGAGCACGATATGGTGCTGGGTAACATTGTGGGCTCTAACCTTTTTAATAGCTTGGCAGTGGTCGGGATTGCTGGCTTGATCGCGCCCATTGAAACAGGCCGTGAGGTGTTGGTGCGCGATTGGAGCGTTATGACGTGTATGACGCTACTTATGATCCTCTTTGCGTTTTCGTGGCGGGGGCGCCCGCGTCGAATTAATCGATTGGAAGGCGGTATCTTGCTGGCGCTTTTTGTGGCTTACACCGGGTATATGGTAAGTATTGTGGTGATGTCTAGATAAGGTGGCATTGATAAAACAGAAAAAGGTGGTGCTATTCTGTCCGGTGCGTCAATGCGACCCATCTTGGCTGCGTAGCACCTGTTATATAATGTTTGCCTTAGAGGGCGCTTTAGAAAGGCCATATTAGTAACTAAATAAGCTTAGCGAGTATAGCTAGAAGCCTTTTGTCGACTAAGCTTGTGTTAGCCCATCAACGGGATGCCGATTCAGGTTTTGGGAGATTGACATGGAACTTGATCCACTATTGTTATCACGATTGCAGTTTGCATTTGTGATTTGTTTCCACACTATCTTCCCGGTCTTTACCATCGGCCTCGCTTCCTATATCGCGCTGCTTCAGGGACTTTTTTTCAAAACGCATAATCCTGCCTGGGATCGTTTGGCGCTATTCTGGACGAAAGTCTTTGCTGTCGTTTTCGGCATGGGTGTTGTGTCGGGCATCGTAATGTCGTTTCAGTTCGGTACGAACTGGAGTAATTTCTCGATGGCGGCCTCTAACTTTTTAGGCCCCATGCTCAGTTATGAAGTCGTGACGGCCTTTTTCCTAGAAGCTGCTTTTCTAGGGATATTGCTGTTTGGGCGAGGCAAAGTTCCCCAAGGAGTTCACCTGTTTGCGGCCATCATGGTTGCGGTGGGCACCTTTATATCAGCTTTCTGGATACTGTCAGCCAATAGCTGGATGCATACGCCGGCTGGCGTAGAGTTGATTGACAACCGATTCCACATCACTTCCTGGTCTGAGGCAATTTTTAATCCCTCTTTTCCGTACCGTTTTACCCATATGGCCTTGGCGTCGTTTATTACCGGTGGCTTTGTCGTGGCCGGCGTGAGTGCTTGGTTTTTGGTGCGTGGTCGCGACCCTGAGGCCAATCGTCGTGCGCTATCTATGTGTCTCTGGCTGCTGCTGTTTTTAACTCCAGCGCAAGCAATGGTGGGTGATTTCCACGGTTTAAACACCCTAGAGCATCAGCCTGCTAAAGTCGCCGCTATGGAAGGTCATTGGGAGACTTCCACTAACGTCCCGCTGCTTTTGTTCGCTATTCCTGACCAAGAGGCGCAAGCCAATAATTTTGAACTTGGTATTCCTAACCTGGCCAGTATTATTTTGACGCACTCGCTTGACGGGGCAATACCCGGCCTTAATGAAGTGGCTGTCGAAGAGCAGCCGCCTGTGATTATTGTGTTTTGGGCTTTCCGAGTCATGGTCGGCATTGGGCTATTAATGATTGGTGTATCGCTGATAGGGCTGATGTTGCGTCGCAACGGGCGTATTTATGATCAGCGATTATTTTTAAAGGCTTTAACCGGCATGATCTCCCTGCCTTTTATCGCGGTGCTGGCGGGCTGGATAGTGACAGAGACTGGTCGTGCTCCGTGGTTGGTTTACGGCATGATGACGCATGCAGAGGGCTTAACGCCGTCACTCACCGGCTCCATGGCATTGTTTTCACTGATTGGTTATATCCTGGTATACGCCGTGGTCTTCTATGCAGGGATTTATTATCTCACGCGGGTCGTTCGCAACGGTATGTTGCCGGAAAACGATCGTGAAACGACAGATAAGAATGTCCATCGTCCTATGCGGCCGCTATCTGCTGCGAATACCCCTTTTGACGATGATGTTGACCCGGTGAGGAGCTGAGCATGGAAATGTTTGATCTGACGTTAATCTGGGCCTTCATCATTGGTTTCGGCATCATGATGTATGTGCTGATGGATGGGTTTGATTTAGGGTTGGGGATTCTCTACCCCTTTGCGCCCGATGAAGATGCTCGCGATGTAATGATGAATTCAGTCGCGCCGATATGGGACGGCAATGAAACGTGGCTAGTACTGGGTGGTACTGGCCTGCTAGGCGCATTCCCGTTGGTTTATTCAGCGTTCTTGCCAGCGCTTTATATTGGCGTTTTCTTGATGCTGGCTGGTTTGATATTTCGCGGCATTGCGTTTGAGTTTCGCTTCAAGGCACGGCGTAATCGGCACTGGTGGAACCGTGCTTTTTGCTGGGGATCGGCCATTGCGGCCTTTGCTCAGGGCGCCGTGGTCGGAGCCTATATTCAAGGCTTCCCGGTTGAAGATTTCGTCTATGTTGGCGGTGCATTTGATTGGCTGACGCCTTTTTCTGTGTTGACTGGCCTTGGCTTAATGGCAGGCTATGCATTGCTAGGCGCCACTTGGCTGCTACTGAAGTCTGAAGGCCACGTTCAAGACTGGGCGTATAAAATCACCCCTATGTTACTCGCGCTAGTGCTGTTCGTATTTGCGGTGATTAGCCTTTGGACACCCTTTGTAAATCCACGTGTTTGGGAGCGTTGGTTTGGTAATATTCAGCTAATTTGGATATTTCCGGCGATGGCGCTGGTGTGTTCCTTTATTGTTTATCGCACGGTGCAAAAGCGTCGTGAACTTGCCCCTTTTCTCGCCACGATTGGTATCTACTTTTTTACTTACTTGGGCCTTATTGTCAGCAAATGGCCGGTTATCGTGCCGCCCAATTACACGCTGTGGGATGCCGCATCCGCTCCAGAGTCTCAGCTGTTCCTGCTGGTGGGGGTGGTGTTTGTTATTCCTGTCATCTTGGCTTATACCGCCTGGACGTACTGGGTGTTTCGCGGCAAGGTACGTGTAGGTGAGGGATATCACTGAGCACATGGTAGCGAAAGTGGCAGTCTTAACGCCACGTAGTTGGCTGAAAGAATTGGCTTTAACGCAACGCAACCGCTTGCTCGGTGCGGCGCTTTGCGGAGTGCTGGCGGGTAGCCAAACTATCGTTTTAGTCGTGGGGCTTGCATGGCTTATCGAGCAGTTGGTAGTGCAGGATCGCTCGCCGTTAACACTACTGCCCGTGTTTGGTTTGCTAGCTGGCTGTGTAATGCTGCGAGCACTGTGTCAGTGGTGCTATGAAACGCTGAGCTTGGAAGCCAGTCTGCGTATTCGCCAGCTAGCTAGAGCGCAGCTATTGGACAAGCTTTCTGCATTAGGCCCTGTATGGCTAACTAGTCAGCATAGCGGTTCTCTAGCCAATCAGGTGGTTGAACATATCGATGCCCTGGAAGGCTATTTCGCCCGATTTTACCCCCAACTGCTAATTACCCTCTTTCTACCTCTCATAATATTGATAGTGGTGGGGTGGCTGGATTATTTAGTGGCCATTTTTCTACTCCTTTCAGCGCCGTTAATTCCTCTTTTTATGGCGCTTGTGGGTATGGGGGCTGAGCGCCTTAATCGCGATCAATTTGTCGCCGTATCCCGACTGTCTGCCTATTTTATTGACCGCGTGCGCGGCATGACAACGCTACAGCTATTTGGTCGTACGGGTGTCGTGCAGCAGGATGTTTGGTATGCCACCGATGATTATCGACGCCTGAGTATGCGCACTTTACGCCTTGCCTTTCTCTCTTCAGCGGTACTTGAGTTCTTTGCTTCCGTCGCGATTGCTGTTGTGGCTATGTACGTTGGGTTCGGGCTGCTGGGCTACATTGAATATGGGCCTTCACCATCTTTGACACTGTTTACCGGCCTAGCCGTACTGTTGTTAGCCCCTGAGTTTTTCCAACCCTTGCGAACGCTTTCACAGCATTACCATGACCGTGCAGCGGCTCTTGGCGCCGCTGAAAGTATAGTGAATATATTTAATGTACCTGACATGGTGGGTGCCCACGAACATGCGAGGCCATTATCAGGCGCATTGGCTATCGAACTAACGGCTGCTTGTGCTGCTTATCCCGGGCGTGGCCAGGTAGTTGGGCCTATCGATTTAACGATTCAGCAGGGCGATGTGGTGGTTGTTAGCGGCGCATCGGGAAGCGGAAAGTCGACGCTATTAGCTTTGCTCGCAGGCTTTGTTGCACCGAGTGCGGGTATGGTGCGCTGGCAGAGTGCCCGTTATGCCTGGTTAGACCAGCGGCCATGCTTATTGTACGGCAGCCTAGAAGATAACTTGCGTTTAGCGTCACCAGACGCTTCTCTTGATGAGATGTTGGCTGCGCTGCAGCGTGCAGGCTTGGGCTCTCTCTTCGCTCAGTTGCCTAAAGGCCTGGATACGCTGATTGGCGAGCGTGGAGTGGGCCTGTCAGGGGGGCAGGCACAGCGCTTGGCTCTCGCTCGTGTATACCTCAGTAACGCCCCGCTAGTGTTATTAGATGAACCTACGACGAGTTTGGATGTAGAGACCGAGCAGTTTGTATTGGCAGCATTGCTAGCGCTAGCCAAAGAGGGGCGTACGCTCGTGATTGCCACCCATCATGCGGCGGTGATTGAATCTGCTCAGCGACATTTTGTATTTAAAAACGGCCTGCTGGAAAAGGTGAGCTCATGATGAATATTTATCGTGATTTTCGCCCCTGGTTGCAGCTTTTAATACAGCGGCGTAGGCGCTTTTTAGTCGGCTCTCTTCTCGTTTGGATTACCTTAATGGCTGGGCTGGCGTTGCTGGGGCTCTCCGGTTGGTTTATTACCGCGAGTGCATTAACCGGTATCGCCTTTGCGCTGGGTGTTCCTGCGCGCCTAGACGTTTATGTGCCCGGTGGGGGGATTCGCTTCTTCGCGCTGGTGCGTACCGTTGCCCGTTATGTTGAGAGGCTCTATAACCACAATACGGTACTAACGCTGCTGGCTGATCTGCGTTATCGTGTATTCGGCTATTTAACAGGGTTTGACGATGCCCGCCTACGCGCAGAGCGGGCGAGTGATTGGCTGAGTCGCTTAACAGCTGATATCGACACCTTGGATAATTTTTATTTACGCATTCTGGTGCCCCCTGTCGTGGCGTTGCTTAGCGTATTGGCGGTGTCATTGTTCGTGGCTATATGGTTGCCAAGCGTTGCGTTGCTAATGGCGATAACGCTGAGTTTGCTTTGGCTGATAGTGACATTTTTTGCGGCTACCTGGGGTTTTTCGAAAAGCTATCAGCAGGTCGTTGATCAGCAGCTTCTTCGTCGCTTGACTGTCGATCAGGTGCAGGCCTGCGCGGAGTTAATTAGTTATCAAAGTTCACAATGGCATCGGGCGCTTATTGCCCGTCAGGAGCGGCAGGCATTTAGCAATCAGCGTTCCTTAGGTCGTAGGACAGCTTTGGTCAACTGCCTTGTAGGTGCCGCTAGTGGATTAATGGTGATAGGCGTTTTGTGGCTCGCAAGTGTGGCATTTCATCAGCAGTGGGTGACGGGCCCTATTTTAGTTATGGCGGTGCTAATTGCACTCGGTGCTAATGAGGCGTTTATTGCTTTGCCCGTAAGCTTTATGAAGCTCGGTGCTAGCTACGCCGCAGTGCGCCGGCTAAATAAATTAACGGCTGGTCGCGAGCCAATTGGTTCACCTGTGACGCTACCCGAAGGCATAGGTTTAACCATCACTGCTTATCAGCTTTCCATAACCTATCCGCAATCACTTATCCCGGCGTTAAGCAATATTAGCTTTGAACTGCCCGCTGGAAAGCGTGCCGTGATTACTGGAAGCTCCGGAGCTGGAAAGTCCTCACTGGCCAGCCTGTTGATGGGGCGCCTGAGAGCGACGCAGGGCGACATTATGATTGCCGGCGTGCATGCGTGCCAGCTATCGCCTGCGAGCCGTGCAAGTCAATTGGCTATGCTCACGCAGCAGGTGGATTTATTTGATGCCTCATTAGCAGAAAATTTGCGTATTGCTAGCCCCAGCGCGAGCGATGCAATGCTTCATGAGGTACTAAAGGCTGTTGCTCTGAACGATTGGGTGAGTCAACTTCCTGATGGGCTAGATACAGCGGTAGGCGAAAAAGGGCAGCAGCTTTCCGGCGGGCAGGCACGACGCGTAGCATTGGCGCGCTTGATGCTACGCGACCCTAGCGTGGTCATCCTTGACGAGCCCTTCGCAGGCCTCGACGCACCCACTGCGCAACATGTTGCTCTCTCGTTGGATCTGTGGCTGGTCAATCGAAGCGCTATCTTTTTTATTCATCAGGTTGGCTCGTTGGATCTGCTGCCCCGCGTTGAGTACCACTGGTACCTTGACGCCGGTAAGCTGCTTGAAATGGATGAACGCAGTATATAACACGCGCAATAGTAAGGAGCCCGCAATGCATGATTTTTTACGTGACCTTCCTAAAGTAGAGCTTCATCTGCACATCGAGGGCTCGCTTGAGCCGGAGCTAATGTTTGCTTTTGCGCAGCGCAATGGCATTGATTTACCTTATGCGACAGTGCAGGAGGCTAAAGATGCTTATCTTTTTAGCAACCTGCAGGAGTTCTTGGCTCTCTATTTTCAGGGTATGAACGTGCTCCGCAAAGAGGAGGACTTTTACGATCTGGCCATGGACTATTTTAAGCGTGCGCGAGGCGAGGGCGTTGTCCATATTGATATGCATTTTGACCCTCAGGCACATCTTCAGCGCGGCGTGTCGTTAGAAGTCGTGATGGCTGGACTGTTAAAGGCCAAGCAAGAGGCAGAAGAAGCGCTGGATCTTACGGTAGGTTTGATCATGGCTTTTCTGCGTGATCGTCCTGCAGAGGAGGCGCTTCAAGTGCTTGAGCAAGCAGCGCCTTATTGGAAAATGCTGGATGCCATTGGTTTAGATAGTGCAGAGCACAACAATCCGCCGGCAAAGTTCGCCGATCTTTTTGATCGCGCGAAAGAGTTAGGTCTTGTGCGCGTGGCGCATGCGGGTGAGGAGGGACCGGCTGAGTATATCAATGAGGCATTGGATATTCTCGATGTTCAGCGCATAGACCATGGAGTGCGTTGCTTAGAAAGCGATGAGGTGGTGGCGCGTTTGCGTCGCGAACAGATTGTTCTTACGGTTTGCCCGCTTTCCAATGTCAGTTTGAAAGTGGTTGAAGATCTACGTGATCACCCGCTTCCGAAGCTGCTGGCGGAAGGGCTGAAAGTCACTATCAGTTCAGATGATCCTGCCTACTTTGGTGGCGGTATGCTATCGAATCATATGGCTTGCGCTGAAGCATTCGGTTGGGATGAGTCCGTATTTCGGCAGTTAACCTTTAATGCTATTGATGAAGCCTTCGTTACTAATGATCGACGTGAGGAATTGCGTGCACGCTTAGCAGCCCTGTAGGTTTGTCTCTTTTGAAGCGTTGAGGCATTGGCCGCCGACATAATTGCTGTTGAGTCCAATGCGAGGTTTTTGCTAATAAATATGCGATTCACTGTTGACCCGGGTAGGAAATCGGGTAGTATACGCCCCACGTCAACGGGGCACGGCCTCGGCGAAACGCTCTTTAACAATTTGATCAGGTAATTCATGTGGGCGCTTGCTGATG
>NZ_JBQDLQ010000033.1:0-38146 GCF_052095695.1 Halomonas sp. | reverse complement strand
TAACTGCCATATCAGGCACGAAGTTGAACACCGCAGAGGAGTAGGTATTCACGCCGATAGAGAGATACGCTTCGGCAAAGATTTCAGCCGTAGGAACGCCGCCGATATAAGACAGACGATCACCAACCGTTTTGATAATTTTATTTAACGCCTGAATATCGCCCTTGCCATCTTTCAAGCCGATTAAGTTAGGGCAATGATCGGCAAGCTTCTGAACAGAAGAAGCCGTCATAATACCGTTGCCACGATTGTAATAAATCACGTTCAGCTCAGTGGAATCACAAATTTGGCGAGCATACTCCACCAAGCCATCTTGTGGGCACTCGGTAAGGTACGGAGGCATTAAGAGAATGCCATCAGCGCCGGCTTCTTCTGCCGCTTTTGCAAACGCCACGCCTGCTTCAACGCTCAACCCAGCGCTAGCAATAACCGGCAAGCGGCCATCAATGACCTCAACCGCAACGCGAACAACCTCACGGTACTCGTCAAGCGAAAGACTAAAAAACTCACCCGTACCGCCCGCCACAAAAACGGCTGAAATATCATGACTGATGAACCACTCTAAACGCTCACGATAGCTCGCTTCATCAAAGCGACCCTGGCTATCAAAATCGGTAATAGGAAATGATAACAAGCCATTGCCGATGGCATTTGTTACTGCTTCTTTTGAAAATTTCACGTTGTACCCTCTTTTATAAATGCGTTGATCCCTGGGTGAGCTAGCACCATCGAGCTGCCCAACGTTTAATGTAATACATCATACAACCATGAAGATAAGTATCCCGAAGGCATGGTGCAAGTAGAAGCTGTGAAATATAAACCAAAGTAGTAGCTCAAAGCAGATGAGCAATGCGGCCATTCTAGTTTTGGACAAATTGGCCTGGGGCGCGTACCAGCGAAGGTAAAATCTTCTGTGACTTAAACCTATCGTTATTTAGAGCCACACAGTCAATACCTTGCGGCACTCAAAGCGCCAGCATAGATATCTCTGCAGATCACCGGTTTGACTATCGATATCCAGCCGAACATTAGACTGTTGACAACCTGCTATTTTTAACATGCCTTCCCCCCTGGCCTAATCACCAGCGAGATCACAAACAGAGCGCCACAGCATGTCATCAACAATAATCGGCACTTCGCCGTATCGCTGGCGAGAAGTTGACTCGCCAGGCCAGCGCACGGCACTACCCGGCTCCGCAGGAGTGGTAGCGGCGAGATGCGACTGGATACCCTCAACAATGCTATCGCAAGCATCGCGCCCACCAAGCTGTTCAGGGTCAAAAACCATAAAAACTTGGCTACTGCCGCCGCCGCTGCCCCGCTGAACTTTATCAATTGCATGGCTAGGGCGCCCTTGAGATAGCAGGGCAGCCAACGCATCAAGCAAAATAGCCAATCCAGAGCCTTTCCAATAACCCGTCGGCAGTAAACGGCGCGTCGCTGCGATCGCTGCAGGATCACGACTTAACTGTCCAGTCTCGTCAAAACCTCCATCGATGGGCAGGTGCTCTCCTTTCAGTTGAGTAGTCTGCAGCTTTCCATAAGAGAACTGAGACATCGCCATATCTAGCACAAGAGGCCCGGTGCTGTGCGGTACCGCCATCACCAATGGGTTATTGCCAATTGACTGCGAAGCCCCACCCCAAGCGGGCATACAGGACTCGGTGTTAGTCCACATAATCGTAGCGAACCCTTGCTCAACCGCGTGCCAGCCGTAGCTCCCTCCACGCATCCAATGAGTGGTATCGCGCAACGCAACCAGTCCCATCCCGTGCTCACGAGCCAAAGCAATAGCTCGTTCTGTCGCATGAAGTGCGTTAATCACACCCACCCCAAAACCACCATCAAGTATCTCGATCGCTCCCATTCGTTGCACAAGGCTTGGCTTGGCATCAATATCAACCCAACCGCGCCCAACATATTCAATGAACCGTGGAACCCGGCCAATACCATGAGAATGTACGCCGTCGCGAGTGCTTTCAGCGTGAACTCTGGCGCACGTCGCAGCAGCATCTGGCTTTAGCCCTGTCTTTAGTAAAGACCTTTCTATAGTGTTTTGAAGCGTTTCAAAATCGATACTAGCCATCACTTACTCCAGAGTAAAAACAGACCACTACTGCGAATAGACGTTGATATCCTACCGCCACGAATGACGGTAATGGATCAATAGCCACCTTCTTAACAGGTACCTTAAAAGGGACTTTAGACGATGCTACATAGCGTGCGGCTGCCTGCTACGGTAGTTCTGCCATAGGGTCAACGCCAATAACCCAGCCGCTATAATCAAGAAGGTAATACTGATAGGTCGCGTAAAGAACGGTGTCCAATCACCCTCAAATGACTGCAGCCCTCGGCGCAGATTTGATTCAGCGATAGGTCCTAAAATTAGCCCTAGAATGACTGGCGCTGTGCCAAAATCGTAACGATTAAGGAAATAACCCAAAACACCGAAACCCAGCATCAGATAAAGATTAAATACATCGCCATCCACGCCATACACACCAATGAAACAGAACACTAGAATCGCGGCCAGCAGCTGTTTCCTAGGCACCATCAGCACGCGAATGAATAACTTGATACCCAGACACATGATAAGCAGCATAAAGAAATTGGCGACCAGATAAGCCAAGAAGATGCCATAAATAGTACCGCTTTGATCGGCGAAAAGAAGCGGACCAGGTGTAATGCCTTGAATCATCAAACCACCGAGTAGCACGGCGGTAGCAGCTTCGCCGGGGATGCCCAAGGCCAAGGTAGGAATTAAAGCGCCACCAAGTAGCGCGTTATTAGCACTCTCAACCGACACAACACCTGGTGCGTAGCCCTTTCCAAACTTCTCGGGCGATTTAGAAAAACGCCGCGTTTGATCATAAGCCACTAGTGAAGCAATGCTGCCGCCCGCTCCTGGTATCGGCCCAACCACTGAGCCAGACGCGATACCTATCAATAAAGCCTTCCAGTGTTTCAGCGTTTCAACAAAGCGCGGCTTGGCGATATCAATACGGTGCGCACTTTCTTTCATCCGCTCATATGGATCATATTCAAAGGCATCTTTGAGTACCTGAGAGACCGCAAAAAGACCGATTAAAGCAGCCAGTAAATTAACACCGGTTAATAGCGACAGCTCGTCGAAGGTAAAACGCCCTACCCCTGTAATCGGGTCGGTACCAATCGTTGAAATGAAAAAACCAATCAGCCCGGCAATCAATCCTTTAAGTAGTGATTTACCGGCTACTGACGCAATAATGACTAAGCCGAATATACTGAGAGAAAAATACTCAGCAGGACCGAATCGTAGTGCAAACTCAGCAATTGGCGGGGCCAATAAGCTCAGAACCACCATACTCGCCACGCCGCCAAAGAACGAAGCGACAATGGCCAAGCCAAGCGCTCGACCTGCCTCACCCTTTTGCGCCATAGGAAAGCCGTCAAACGTTGTCGCAACCGATGAAGGCGTCCCAGGGATGTTCAATAAAATGGCAGGGATAGATCCGCTAGCGCCTGCACCACACAGTGCGCCAAGCAGCATTCCGATTCCCGCTACAGGCGGCATACCAAAGGTTACCGGTAAGAGTAAAGCAATCGCCATCGCCGAGGTTAACCCAGGAAGCGCCCCCATGATAATCCCAAGTAAAGTACCGCCTGCTATAGCGAGTAAAGTGCCCCACTGCAACACCATACCTAGGCCATCTATATAACCGGACATAATAAAAGCCTCCTAAATTTCACGTACAAAATGTATCCGGTCACGTGGGGAGCGGAATATTAAACAGCTCGGTGAACACATAAAAGATCCCCAGCGTCAGCAAGATGGCAAATATCAATGCCGCCACGAGCGATTTTCCGCGCTCAGTAGCCGAAAGCGATGCCCATACTCCACTTATAAAGACGAGCCCTACAACGCAGAAAAAAATGAAAAGTGCCGTACTGGCGATATAGCCAAGAGGCTCAAAGGCGACGATATAGCCAATCAGCAATACGATGATAAATAGCCACTGCACGACACCACGTGTGCGCGAAGAATCCGTCGATTGTGATCTGACACCTTTTGCAGCCCGCCACTCGCTAACGTCTTTTACCAAACAGGGGATCGCAAACAGAAAGATTAGCCCTGATAAAAGTTGAGGAAAAAAGGCAGGAGATAGATCACCAACAATCTCGTAATTGGGTAAACCGGAAGCTACTACAAAGGCAACTGCCGAAATGATCATCAAAAATAGATTGAACAGAGGCTTTCCAATATCACGTTCCATAAATAAAACTCCAACCACTCTATTAGTGGCAACACTAGTAACTATGTGATCGACGATATCTATTAAAGTCGGTTTTAGTGATCGTGCTGCCAAGACCACTTTGGCAGCACCTAGGAGTGATATTAGTTTGCCAAATCCCCGGCAGCCTCAAGCATAATAGCGGCTGATTCATCGATGAAAACATCGAGTTCATCGCCATAAAGAGGCGCTAGCTCAGTGCCCAGGTTATTAGCGGTTTCTTCATAAGAACCGTCTTCAACAATTTGTTGAATTGCAGCAACCCACTGCTCTTTAACGTCTTCGGGTAGGCCTTTAGGCCCAACAAGACCGCGCCATACGCTAATCGTCAAATCATAACCAGACTCTTGAAAAGTCGGTACGTCAGGCAAGTTGTCACTGCGCTCAGCATAGCTTGTCGCGAGAGCATTTAGGCGGCCAGCTTTAAGTCCCGAACGTAGCTCAGCGCCACCAAGTACCACGGCCTCAACGTGACCACCCATTACCGCTGAGATAGCTTCCGAACCTCCAGGATAAGGAATTAAATTAAAATTTGAGTCGGTAATATTAGCAATGGCATTAGCCGTAATATGCGCGGACGAACCTATACCGGAGACGCCGACGCGAACCGAACCAGCGGAAGCAGCTTCAATCAAACTGTCGACATCCTGATAAGGACCTTCGCTACTAACGGCAAGCAAATAGGGCTCTTCAACAACTTTTGCAATAAAATCAAAATCTTCATGAGTAAAAGGTACGTTCCCCATGGCTTCAAGTGACAGCATACCGGTACTTGCCGCCATCATCGTATAGCCATCAGCGGCAGAGGCTACACCCCGAGACAAACCAACGGCACCGCCCCCACCTGCGATATTACGAATGACTAACGTTTCACCCAGTTGTTCTTCTAACAACGGCTGTAGTGCTCGGACAAATGTGTCATTACCCCCACCCGCAGAAAACGGCACAATCACTTCGATACTCTTACTCGGATAATCGCTAGCCATTGCCTGGCCTCCGGCAACCATTCCTATAGCGAGAGTTAGCGTACTCAATAGTTTTTTCATTATTAGCTTACCTCTTACTGACGTTGAAAAGCCCCGTCGTTTATTGATTGACTCAAATATACTGGGGCGTGAGATCCCGCTTAGCGAACCAGTGCCGGTCGGTTGGGATCGAAGGTCCAGCCATCGATCAAATACTGCATTGCTATCGCGTCGCTACGTCCACCTGAAGGCAGGCTACGATAAAGTGCGTTGGCTTTCTCGATTTGGCTCATATCGACCTCCACACCCAGTCCTGGAGCATCGGTCACAGCCACTTTGCCGCCAGCAATCTCTGGCGGATTGCACGTTAGGCGAGCATCACCTTCCTGCCAAATCCAGTGGGTATCCAGTGCCGTTGTACGCCCGACGGCCGCAGCACCAACCTGAGCAAACATGGCGAGTGAAATATCGAAATGATTATTCGAGTGCGACCCCCACGTCATGCCATGATCTTGGCACAGCTGAGAAACACGTACCGCCCCTGACAGGGTCCAAAAGTGCGGGTCGGCAAGGGGAATATCAACTGAACGTAACATCAGCGCATGGGCCATTTCACGCCAATTGGTAGCGACCATATTAGTGGCGACAGGCAACCCCGTCGCATGGCGGAACTCAGCCAAAATTTCTCGGCCGGAGAAGCCCTGCTCTGGACCACAAGGATCTTCGGCGTAAGCGATCACACCGTGCAGGTCTTTACACAAACGAATGGCTTCATCAAGTGACCATGCGCCGTTAGGATCAATTGTGGTACGCGCTTCTGGAAAAGCATTGTGCAGTGCGGTGACTGCTGCAATTTCTTTCTCCCCTGCTAACGCTCCACCTTTGAGCTTAAAATCTTTAAATCCATAACGGTCATGCGCGGCTTCTGCAAGCTCAACGATTCTTTGCGGAGTCATCGCAGGCTCATCACGTTGACGATACCAATCATGATTTAGCCCCTCGCTACCGCGACGAAAATCCAATGGTGTCTCATGGCCATCGCCGATGAAGAACAGGTATCCAAGAACGTCAACGCTATCGCGCTGTTTCCCATTCCCCAGAAGCTCTGCCACAGGCACGCCCAAAAACTTGCCCATCAGATCAAGCAGCGCCGCCTCAAGAGCGGCAACCGCATTGATGCGCAGCTCGAAGGTCCATGAACCCTTACCAAAATCCTCAGAGTCAGCGCTAAGCCCCACGCTATGTAGTGAGGAAATCATAGAGCGCAACTTACTGATAGGCTGGCCCACTACCCGCTCTCGCGATTGTTCAAGCGACTGCTGGATCGTCTCGCCACCAGGCGCTTCGCCGACACCAACATTCCCAGCGTTATCCTTAAGAATAACCAAGTTGCGTGTAAAATATGGCGAATGGGCGCCACCGATATTGAGCAGCATGCTATCGCGACCAGCTACTGGAATAACCTGCATCGCGGTTATCGTGGGAGTACCGTGGCTCGGCATAAACATTGCTCCATTAGATATCTTTAGTACGCTGACCATCATTTTTATGCTGATTGTCACGCAAACAATTTACTCGCGACGTCCAATCGCAAACACTTAAATAGATTTCGCCTTCTCGATCAGCCTTTCAAGCTGTTGACACTCATCTTTGGCTGGCATGACCAGCGGCGCTCGCACATCGCCTGCTGGGCGGCCTATTAGGGCAGCGCCGGCTTTAATCAAGCTGACGGCATAGCCGGCTTTTTGATCACGTAGGTCTACAAACGGAATAAAGAAGTCGTTGGTAATTTTCTTAACAGCGTCTTTATTGCCTTTGCGCAGCTCTTTATAAAAGGTAACTGCCATATCAGGCACGAAGTTGAACACCGCAGAGGAGTAGGTATTCACGCCAATAGAGAGATAAGCTTCGGCAAAGATTTCAGCCGTAGGAACGCCGCCGATATAGGACAGACGATCGCCAACCGTTTTGATAATTTTATTTAGCGCCTGAATATCGCCCTTACCATCTTTCAAACCAATTAAATTGGGGCAAAGGTCGGCGAGCCGCTGAACGGACGGAGCCGTCATAATGCCGTTGCCGCGGTTGTAATAAATCACGTTCAGTTCAGTAGACTCACATACCTGACGCGCATACTCGACCAAGCCATCCTGTGGGCACTCGGTAAGGTACGGAGGCATCAAGAGAATACCATCAGCGCCCGCCTCTTCTGCCGCCTTAGCAAACGCTACGCCGGCTTCAACGCTCAACCCAGCGCTAGCAATAACCGGCAAGCGGCCGTCAATTACTTCAACCGCGACGCGAACAATCTGACGATACTCGTCAAGCGACAAGCTAAAAAACTCACCCGTACCGCCGGCTACAAAAACAGCTGAAATATCATGACTGATGAACCACCCCAGCCGTTTACGATAGCTCGCTTCATCAAAGCGACCCTGGCTATCAAAATCGGTAATAGGAAATGATAGCAAGCCATCGCCGATGGCCTTTGTTACTGCTTCCTTTGAAAATTTCACGTTGTACCCTCTTTTATAAATGCGTTGCCCACTGGGTGAGCTAGCACCATCGAGCTGCTCAACTCTTAATGTAATACATCATACAATCATGAAGATAAGTATCCCGAAGGGATGGTGCAAGCAGAAGCTGTGAAATATAAACCAAAGTAGCGGCTGCAAGCCGGTCTTATACCGCCAAGCTTTCTTCACCCAAACGTCAACAGGCCTAGCACACGGCAAGGGACGGGCTTTTATTGCCATGTCGCACTCTTGATGGTAATCGCCCGCACCAACGCTGGCTCTTATGGTGCGGGTCGAATAAACGAAGCGATGCTTATTAATTAGCGACTAGACTCAAGCATTGAGCTTCGGCCTCTTACGCAGAATCAGATAGGCAAATACGACGGTCAACACTAGGAACGCTAAACTATCTGGACTCGTCAAAAAGATGATCGGGTTACCATCATTGAAGGACAAGGCTCGTCGCAAGTACTGCTCTAGATCTGGCCCCAGAATGAACCCCAGCAGCATGGCCACAACCGAGTAGTTATGCTTGCGCAAGAAGAAAGCCAACACGCCGAATATCAACGCTAAGAACATCTGAAAAATAGAGTAGGTTGCCACGTAGCTGCCGACTAACGCCACCACTGCGATAGAGCTATAGAGAAGGCCGCGAGAAATCGAGACGATACGAATAAAATACGGACCAAACAGAAATAGTGTTAACGGGATAAGAATTAGCGCACTCACAAACAAAGAAGCAAACATAGGGGCAATCAGGTCGGCCTGTTGCTCGATAAGGCGCGGGCCAGGCTGCAAGCCGTTGATCACTAATACACCAAGCACAATAGCCGTTGTAGGATCACCCGGAATACCAAACATCATCATGGGCACGAAGGCCCCTCCACACATGGAGTTGTTCGCTGATTCAGCAGAAGCAATCCCCTCACGGCTACCATGCCCATATTCTTCGGGCTTCTTGGAGCTACGTTTGGCATCAGCATAGGCAACAAACGCCGCCATGGAACCACCAGCACCAGGCAGTATGCCAATGGCATAGCCGACGAAAGTACTCTTAATGTAGGTAAAAAAACCAATTTCACGGATTTCGGACCAAGGAGGAATGAAATCACGGCGGCGAATTTTAAGAGATTTGGCTCGATCAATAGCACTGTCTAGCGAAAGGCTCCAATTCTGAGCTTGGATTAGCAACTCACTGACGGCAAACGCGCCGATCACTACCGGCATCAAACCGATACCTTCGACCAACAGCTCAGTGCCAAAGTTAAAACGCGGAATAGGCTGAAGCACATCGATGCCCACCGTCGCTAGCATAATGCCCAACGAGGTAGCCACAATTCCCTTAGCGATTGCGCCTTTATCGACAATGATAATGACTACCAATGCAAAGAGAACGAGAGAAAATTTCCCTGGCGTGCGGATCAACAGCGCCAATTCGCCTGCAATCGGCATAAACGCCATGAGCAATAATGCACCAACCGCCCCGCCGATCATGGAGCCCAATGCTGCGTGACCTAGCGCATTAGCACCCTGCCCCTTTAACATCAGTGCATTACCTTCTACGGCCGTCATCATTGACGATGGTGCACCGGGAATATTGATGGTTGTGGCCGTTATACTCCCCGAATACATTCCTGCCATAAATATCGAGGCGCACATGACCAACGCCGGCACAACATCAATCGTGTAGGTAATCGGTAACAGAAGCGCAATGGCCAATACCGAAGTAAGACCTGGCATTGCACCAAAAAAAGTGCCAATTAAAAAACCGGCTATCATGAAGCCCAGCACTTCCCAACTCATTAGGGCACCAAAACCGCCCATAAAACTGATAAATGTATCCATCAGAACCCTCCTAGCACTGGAGGCAGACGCACGTTAAAAATACCGGCAAACAGGCCATAAAAGAGCGCCGTCACGGCAACGGCATACAACGCGAAGAAAGCAGGACGCTTTCGCTCAAAGCCAAAGATAAGAAACAGCGCCACCACAAACCCCAACGTGGCAGGTATATAACCTAAAGGGCGAAACACGGCGATATAGATTGCCGTTGCCACCACAATCATCAATGGCCTGAGAAAAGAGCTATTTGCAGATACTTGTTCATTTTTGCGCCACTCGTCCACCAACACAGCCAACAGTGCGATATACATCATGATAGCTATGAGGATAGGCATGAAGCGTGGGCCTACAATGGTGTCTTCACCAAACTGCGAACGAATGCTCAATGCCTCTGCCAAATAGACGGTAGTCAATATCAGCAGGAAGACTGGGAACAGTACTGCCGACTTTCTGAATCGCTCGACGTTGCTCATTGACGCGGAACCCTTTAAATGAATGGGTCGTGGCATCGAAACCGATGCCACTCGATACTCGATACTGATTACTTGGACATAACGCCCGACTCAACCATCGCATCCATTTCGCTAAATAGTGATTCGGCTGTTTCTTCAGCCCAAGGGGTTACTTCATCGACACCCAGCCAATTGGGAGTCACGCCAACGTCAGCCACCCATTCTTGAAATTCATTACTGTAATACGCTGTTTGATAAGCGCTTTCCAAGGTCGCAATAGCTTCTTCAGAGGTATCCGCGGGTGCGGCAATAACAATGAAGCTGCCCATGAGTAGGTCTATTCCCTCTTCAGCCGACGTTGGCACATCAGGGTAAGTAGGGTTCTTCGTATCAGTAAACTCGACCAGTCCACGCACAGTGCCGTCTTCGATAAGATTTGAAAAATCGCCCAGGCTGGTCAGCGCCACATCAACCTCGTCGGACAAAATGGCCTCTTTCTGCGGAGCAGCTCCACCGGGATAAGAGATGATCCTAAACTCAGCCCCAGTCAACTCTTGTAGCTGCAAGATAGCCAGATGGATACGCCCACCCAAGTTTTGGATAGCTACACGCACCTCGCCAGGATTTTCTTTGGCTGCCTCAATAAGGTCGTGGATCGTCTCATAATCGGAATCCGCATCGACTACGATAGCGTCGGGCTCGCTTGTCACTCGAGCAATTAATTTTAATTTATCAATATCATAACTTGGCAACATGGCTTGCCAAGGCACAGTCACAATGCTGTCATAGGTCAGTACACCCAGTGTATAACCATCAGGCCGAGCGCTCATCACCTGACCTAGGCCTGTAGCACTAACGCCACCTTCGATGTTTTCCACGTACATTGAAACATCAAGGCTATCCTCAGCAATGCTGGTTAGCTTACGGACAATGCCATCAGTGCCGCCACCGGCCCCCCACGGTACAATCACACGGATATCGCGCTCGGGGTAGTCAGCTAACACAGCGCCAGACAGTGTGGATAAGGCGACTGCACCGGCCAGCGTTAGCATGGATTTTTTATTTTTGCACATTGCAACGACTCCTTTTGCACATACTCAGTAAAGAAATGGCTCGGTATGCGTTTTAAGTGATTTCTGTTGGGAATGAGCGGCCTTAATCACCAGACAAACAAACCCAAGTGAGATTATGAGCATGTATTGCCAGCTTGTTGGCAAGCGCAGCATGGGTGGGCTTAGCTTAAAACTCAATGTAATACATCATACAACTGAAAGATAAATATCGCCGCAACTTGGTGCAAGCGGAAGTTGTAAAATCTAAACCAAAGTAGTAGGCATAAGTTAGCCAATAATAATTTTAAAAGGCTACGGATGTAGCTTCATCCTATTGAAAAACAACCAATATAGTGACGCATCAACATGCGTTACACAGCAACCACCCAATCAGACCTAAACAGCACAGGCTTGAACTCATCGGGATAGCCACCGGGATTGGCAATGACACGCGTACCATTGCGCAACATATCAACCGGCTCATGAACGTGCCCATGAATCCATACATCCATTTTGCCCATTAAATGAGGAAGATGAGAGGCAAACGCAGGAGAAAGGTCATCGCCTAGATATTGGCTGGGAATGCAGTCGTGAAGCGGTGCATGATGACTGATTACCACCTTGGGGCCATCAAATGGCAGGGCAAGCTCCCCTTCGAGCCAATGGCGGGCCTCACTATGTAGCTGGCAGCTTTCTTCAGGCGTAAAAATGTGGTCTGGGGCGGTTTTGACGATGCAAAAATCAGGCATATAGCGTAGCGCTTTAGACAGAGTATCAGCCGGATTCTTTGTCGGATCACCGGCGTAAAGCGCAAAATCAGTCCATAGCGTGGTGCCGTAAAAGCGCACGCCGTTCAACGTAATGCTACGACTATCCAGTAGCTCAATCTCGAGCCGCTTGGCCTCCACCGCCAGTTCCTTACGCAGCAATGGCAGGCAGGAATCATAGAACTCGTGATTACCGGGCACATAGATAATGGGCGTGTCGGGAAAGCTCCGGCGAGCCCACGCAAGCCCTTCACACTGGCGGTGAATATCGCCCGCCAGGATGACAACATCAGCCTCAACCTCAGGCAATTCGCGGTATCCATCAAAGTGCTCCAAGTGTAAATCAGACAAAACACGCAGGCGCATTGACTCTCCTTTTGCTCGTCACTCAGAGCAGAACTTAGCGCGAAATTTGCGCAACAAACGGGCTTATCAATCTCACCACATCGGCTTCACACTCACGGTGAGGCACATGATGAATATTCGCCAGTATTTCACAGTGCGCAGGCCCTTTTAGATGGTGAACAATGCTTACCGGCTGCCGGCGAGAACCATACTCATCGTTTGCCCCATGAATGATCAGACTAGGGCACTTGACGCGCTCAAGTGCGGGCACTAATGACCAGTTTTCAAACGCTGGGTTCAACCATGTTTCTGTCCAGGCATTGAGTACCCAGCGGGCTTTATCGCCGTGGTATTTAGTTAGCTTAGCAAGCTGCTCTGGTGCCTGAAATGCGACCTGGGCTTTTACGATACCGCTTCGCGTGCGCTGTTCATTAAAGGCCTGCGCAGAAATAGTGACTAAACCATCGCAATCATCGACGTAAGCCCCAGCACACTGAACGGCCATACAGCCGCCCACGCTGTGTCCCATCGCGATAAAGCGCTCTACGCCCAGAGCATCGCGAAGCGCTGCAAACCCTTGGCTGGGTTCATCGTCGATAAAACTTAACGGCAGCATATCGTTACGCGCGGTAGATAGACCAAAACCAACACGGTCATAGGCAATCACGCGGCGCTGAGTGGCGATGCATAGCGCCGCAGGAAAACTGCGCCATAGCGCAACGCAGCCTAATGAGTCATGCAGCAGGACGATGGGACTTTCAGACATTTGCGTTTGGCTTGACCGCCAGGTGCGCGCAAACAGGTGACCATCGGGCGCATCGACCCACTGGTCATGTTGTTCGAAAGAGGATAAGGCTGAGTTCGTCATTAGTAGCTATGTGATTTTTCTTAGTTGGCGATGAACATAGCACGTCAGCACGGTGGCTCCAATGCTTGCCAGTGGGTGCCCGCTAGATTGTCAAAGACGTCCCCTAACACCAAATACTGCAATGCAGCAAAAACCAGCTATACTAGAGGTGTTGTCCCACCAGGAGGGCCACAAAATGACATTTCTAACGCTACACCCTGCGCGCGATAGTGAAGTTCTAGCGTTCTGGAACTTAAACGCCCAATGGCATCGTGCCGCCGCCGAAGCGCTAACAGCCTATTTAGGCTAATTAAGCTGTTTTTGCCTCCCCCTAAGACCAAAAGATAAGCCACATAGCCGGAATAATTTCCGGCTTTTTAATTTTATGGAAACCTTTTCCATTCACAGATATAGTCGCGCTAACGCACTTTGTGTAAGCTTTGGCTTACACAAATTAGTCAATCGCTTACACCTTATGGACTACCGCACACCTTTAAAAGCCCTTACTATCTTGCCCAGCAGCGAAAATACTGCAGCGCACAATACAGGCTATATAACAAAATATTGCACGTATCTCTGTCATGAAAGTATGGGCACAGCATGCGAGGCTGCAGCTCGCTGCCCTTGATGCTATTTAAGATTTCCTGCGCTAACGCAATTGCTCAAGATCTGTTTCAGACACCCAGCGCCTCGTATGAACGAGGTGCTTTTTTATAGCCAGTTAGTTTCTGGAGCGTCGGCACTGTCGAGCTGGGCTAGGTAGGTATCTTGTAGAATATACATTCGTTTTACATCGCGATATTTTCCGTTAATAAAGAACTCTTGAACCAGCTGCCCCTCCTCAATAAACCCGCTCTCTTCGTAAAGATGGATTGCTTTGACGTTTTCCACCGCCACAATGAGGTACACCTTATGCAGGTTTAAGATGGTGAAAGAGTAGTGCAGCGCCTGTTGAATTAATGATCGGGCAAAGCCTTTACCCTGATAATCGGGCGCAATGATAATTTGAAACTCACCGCTGCGGTGGATGTAGTCAATTTCAATCAGCTCTACCAAACCAATCGCATCACGATTGCCATCCTCTGCCACAAATCGTCGTTCAGCGTTGTCATGAATATGCTTGTTATAAAGCTCCTCTAGCTCGTCAAATGACTCGTAAGGCTCTTCAAACCAGTACGACATAATGCTCTGGTTATTATTTAACTCATGCACAAAACGCAGGTCGTTGCGCTCCAGTGCGCGTAAATAAAGTGCGTGGCCCATCATTTTCCATCCTTCTCGATATCTCTCAATAATGCGCATATTGAAGCGAGTGTTAACAGCCGTCTTGCCGTACCGCTAATTTAGCCAGACGCTGAAACGAAAACAGCGCTTCCAACGGGTGCTCTCTACCTTCTATAAGCGCGCGCAGCAACGTTGCGCCAATCATGCTATAGCTTATGCCATTACCGCCATATGCCATGGCAAAGTGTACGCGCGGGCCAAACGCCTCGTGAGGGCCAAAAAAAGGCAGGCCATCTTCCGTTTCAGCAAAGGTGCCGCCCCATGAGAAGGTAGGATTCATATCAAGCCTTGGCCATAGCGCTTCTATCTTACGCGCCAAGCCCGCGGCTTTTTCTTCAACCCGAGCATCGCGACGCTTAGGAATATCTTCATCGTCGTCATCACCGCCTACTAGTAAGCGGCCGTCGCCGGTGCAACGCATATAAAGGTACGGGCGCGCTGATTCCCAAACCATCGTGTGGCGTAATATCCCTAACGCCTCAGGCGAAAGCGGGTCGGTGATAAAGGCGTAGCTGCTGCGATTGATCGCCACTTTCTCAGGCAGCCAGGCCTGTGACTCATACCCCGCCGCCATAATTAAGTGCTGGCAGCGCAGCGTAGCCCCATTAGTAAGCGTTAACGTCACGCCCTGCTCGTCAGGCGCCAGGGACGCCATTTGCGTGCGGTCGTATACCTCCCCTCCACGCTCGACAACGGCATTAAATAGCCGATAGGCCATACGATACGGATCAATACTGGCTGCCAGCTGGGTAAGAATAGCCCCAGGCGCCTCAAAGCCGTATTCCGCTAAAACGGCGTCACTGTCCAGCCATGTGGCATCAAATCCGTGCTTTTGGCGCAGCGCCAATTCCTCTTTGAGGACTGCCACATCCCCTTCGTGACTGGCAAAGTAGAGGCTCTTCTGGCGCTCAAAATCTACGTCGCCTAGCGCCACCGCCAGTGTTTCAATCTCGCCAATGGCCTGAGCACAGGCGCGGTAAGCGAGTACTGCATCGGCTTCTCCGTAGCGTTTAGCTAAATCGGTCATGTGCGTATCTATTTCGTATTGCAGCAATGCCGTACTCGCCGCAGAGCTACCCCACCCCACATCACGCTGCTCAATAACCACCACGTGATGGCCGTGCCGACTAAGCTCATCAGCGATTAAAGCACCGGTAATACCGCCGCCAATCACCACAACATCGCACGCATGATCGTGGGTAAGCTTGGGAAACGCTGTTAGCAAGCCGTTCTTGATCGCCCAAAAGGGGTAGCCACTTTTTAGATCCATCGGGTTGCCTATGCTGGAGAGACTTGCAGTATGCTGTTAACCATAGATGCATCCTTCAAAACGTGCTTGAGAAAACATGCCCAAGTAACTGCCACCACAAAAACAGGAGAGGCGCATGATTGATTTACGCAGTGATACGGTGACCCGCCCAACGCCCGCCATGAAAGAGGCCATGATGGCAGCTCCGGTAGGCGATGACGTGTGGGGCGATGACCCAACGGTCAACGCCTTTCAAGCAAATCTCGCCAAGCTGGCTGGGGCAGAGGCCGCGCTTCTATTTCCTAGCGGCACTCAAAGTAACCTCGTCGGGTTAATGGCGCACTGCGAACGCGGCGATGAGTATATCGTGGGGCAGTCGGCCCATACCTATCGCTATGAGGGCGGGGGTGCCGCGGTATTAGGCAGCATTCAACCCCAGCCGATTGAGAACGCCGCCGATGGCACGCTGCCGCTTGAGAAAATAAGCGCGGCCATCAAGGCTGATGATTTTCACTTTGCGCGCAGTAAACTTCTGACCTTGGAAAACACGATGGCCGGTAAAGTGCTATCGACAGATTACGTCATCGCAGCGACGAATTTGGCGCGTGAACGCGGGCTGGCGACACACTTAGACGGCGCACGACTGTTTAATGCTGCCGTCGCCACGAACACCCCACTGAAGCAGCTCTGCCAGCCCTTCGACAGCGTCTCTCTATGCTTTTCAAAAAGCCTTGGAGCACCAATGGGCTCAGCCCTGGTCGGCTCACGGGCGTTAATCAATAAGGCGCGCCGTTTACGCAAAATGGTCGGTGGCGGCATGCGCCAAGCAGGCATTATCGCCGCCGCCTGCCAGTATGCGCTGGACCACCACGTGGCTGATCTCAGCAATGACCACCGCCGCGCTGCACACCTAGCGGAAGGCCTAGCGAAACTGCCCGGCGTTGACATCACTTCCCAGGCCACCAACATGGTATTCGCACGCTTCCCTGACGCCCATATCCAGCCACTTTCCGCTTGGCTCAAAGAGCATGGCGTACTTATTGAGCTGCTTTACGCCACGCGTTTCGTTGTCCATCGCGATATCAACGATGCGGATATTGATAAGGTTATTGCGGTAATGAACGCTTACTTTAGCCAGCACTAAATGGTATCTCGTGGGGCTAGCGTGTTGATAAACCACTACAGCCGCCGGAGTCCCCACATAAAGTATGCGCCGCCAATCAAGGAGGCAACCAAGCCCGCCGGTATCTCATAGGGAAAAATTAGCTGGCGGCCTACCCAGTCGGCCAGCACCATCAACAGCATACCGATCAGCGCAGCGCCCAACAGGTGCTGCCCCGCTCGTGAGAAGCCGACTAAACGCGCCATATGTGGCGCCAGCAGGCCAATAAACGAAAGCGGCCCCACCACCAGCGTCGCGCAAGCGGTGAGCAGCGCTACCAGTAGCAACAGCGCTAAGCGAGCACGATTAAGCGTTACTCCTAGCGCGCGCGCCGTTGGTGCACCCAAGGGCATGATATCCAGCCAGCGGGTAAACGGCAGCGTGGCCAGCGCCAATACGGCCGCAATGCCGCCCACCACGACAGCATTGGTGATATCTACGTAATAGGTAGAACCTGCCAGCCAAGCAATCACCTGCTGGCCACGCGGGTCACCGCCTGCCAGCATCACGCTACGCACTGCATCGAAAAGAGCACTGATCGCAACGCCCGTCAGCAGCAAACGTTCCGGCAGAAAGCCGCTCTTGCGATTGATGCCCACCAGCACTAATAACGTTGCGAAAGCGCCCAGCGTCCCTACGCCTACTAACATCATATTGGTGGGTGCTGGCAGCAGAAAAACCCCTAAAACCAGCGCAATAGCACAGCCGCCACTGATGCCTAATACTTCAGGGCTGGCCATGGGGTTGGCCGAAAGGCGCTGAAGGATCGTCCCCGCAATCGCCAGCATTAAGCCGCTAGCCGCGGCCGCTATTATCCGAGGCAGGCGCCACTGCATCACGTTCCAGTTATCCGGCGCCAGCAAGTACCAGCCATCAACACCCTGGCCAACGAGCAGCCCAAGCAGCGTTGCCCCCAGTAGCGCTAACAGTAAGCCTGTTGCCAACCGTGAGGGAGCGGGATGACGGTGCACAAACACATTCACACTTTTCGGCGGCCGATCGCCCTGTAGTTTTAAACGTGGAATTAGCCACATAAGCAGCGGTGCGCCTAAAGCACCGGTGATGGCGCCAGTAGGAATCAATGTCGCGGCCATGCCAGAGAACTGCTGAAGAACCAGATCCGTAGTGGCAAGAAGTACCGCCCCTAAAAGCGTCGACCAAAGCAAGCGAGAGCCTAATTTGCGCGCCCCCGCCATGCGCACGATATTAGGTGCAGCCAAACCGATAAAACCAATGATACCCACCACGCTCACAATGCTACCGGTGATAAAAACAGCCAACCCCATCGCCGCGAAGCGCAGATAGGCAAGCGATACGCCCAGGCTTTTAGCGCTGGCATCATCTAACTCCAGCACCGCCAGTGGGCGCAGTAAAAACCACGCGACCACGCAGCTGATGGCCAGTCGAGGCCAGAGCATCGCGGCGCCGTCCCAACCGTTTTGCGCCAGTGAACCCGCACCCCAAATAAGCAGCCCGGAAAGCGCCTCATGGTTAAACAACAACAGTGCAGTCGCCAGGGCGCCGAGATACAGGTTGACCACCAGCCCTGAAAGTACAACCACCATAGGCGCTAGTCCACGACGCCAAGAAAGCAGAAATACCAGGCCAACCGCCAGCCCGCCGCCTAGCAAAGCGACCCATTCGCGCCCTATCACCAACAGCCCAGGTGCCAGCAATGTTGTCGTCATCAGCGCAAGATTAGCGCCTGACGCCACTCCCAAGGTGGTCGGCGATGCCAGCGGGTTGCGCAATACTTGCTGCATCAACACCCCAGCCAACCCCAAACCGCCACCGGCCAGAAGAGCAACCGAGAGGCGCGGCCACCACGCATAGTAAAGCAGCAGCTCGTTAACCTGCTCAAAGGAGGGTGCTACCAGCGCACGCAACCCCACTATAAAACCGCCCTGCTCTTGCAACGCCATATATAGCAGTACGGCCAGCGGCAGACTCAGTAACAGGCAGGTTTTGGCAGGCGATAAACCGCGCTTACTATAGGTACTGGATGTAACGCCTAACATAATGGTTTATCTCGTGTAACAGTCAGACACATGGCAGTGAGCCGTGCGGAAAGCAGCGGGAATATCCGCACCGCTAATGGAAAAGGTATTTTCTGAGCCCTAGCGCGCTTTAAACGCTAGCATTTGAAATACAATACATAATTCTAAATGATAACGATTAGCGCTACAATTAATACCCTTTATCCCGTGAGTACACGTTATGGCCGCAAAACAAAGCTACCGCATTTTCGATATTACGCTCTTGCGCCGCACTCACGTCAGCGCATCGCTTGTGAGGTTCACGTTTAGCGGCCCAGACGTCAGCCAAATGACCACCTACGCACCAGATCAGCGTATCAAGCTGTTCTTTCCCGAAGGCGGTGCCACGCTCGACCCGCTGTTTGAGATCGCCAAGCTCGCAGAGCATGACTGGTACAGCGCCTATCGCGCCCTGCCGGATGATCAGCGCCCTACTGCGCGAACGTACACTATTCGCGCCCTTCGCCCTGAATGTGCCGAGGTGGATGTTGAATTCGTACTTCACGGTGATACCGGCCCCGCATCGCGTTGGGCAACCCACGCACGTCCAGGCGACCGCCTCGCGATGACCGCCCCGGCTGCCGATGCGGAAGGCCCAAAACTAGGTTACGAATGGAAGCCGCCTCAGGGCGTGCGCCGCATTCTGATCATTGCTGACGAAACGGCCTTGCCAGCGGCGGCGGGTATCCTTGAAAGCCTTGATGAACTACCGTTGAAACCCAGAGTCGAGGCGCTATTTGAAGTACCTCGCAGTGACGATGTTCAGCCGCTGCCTCACGCCACCGAACTGCGCTGGCTAGCCCGCGATGCTGAACCTGGGTGCCAACACGGCGAACTGCTGATGGGAGCGCTGCACGATATTGATTTGCATCAAGAGATTGTTGCCCTGGGCGGGACGCCCTGTACAGCGACAGCCACTGATAGCAGCGTAGATGAACACAGCGAAGACGATGATGAACCGCTGTGGGAGCCCGCCGTCGTCGACAACAGCGCGCCTTTATACGTTTGGATTGCTGCCGAAACCAAGGTCGCTATGCGTCTGCGTCGTTACTTAATCAACGAGCGCGGTCTGCCCAAAAAATACGTGACCAGCATGGGCTATTGGCGCCTGGGCAAGGCCAACGGTTAAAGAATCACGGAGAACCATGACGCTGAATATTGATGCCCTCAGCACCGTGAAGGGCAACGCCCAGCGCTGGCGAGATAGCACCGCAAGCTTTGGATACGTAAGCCGAACGCTTCATTGGGTCACCGCCGCGCTGGTGACACTACAGTTTACTGTTGTGCTCGCCTGGAAAGGGCTGGGCGAAAACGCCCTGACGCTGATGCTAGCGAGTATTGGGCCTCACGGGTCCTTAGGCATTTTAATACTTCTGGTGACCTTAGTGCGCATAGGCTGGGCATGGCATAACCGACAGCATCGCCCGCCCCCACCACCGGGAATAAGCGGCATCCTCTCGCGAAGTGCTCATTGCGCCTTCTACACACTGCTGATCGTACTACCTGCTATTGCCCTACTACGCCAGTATGGCCGTGGTGGCGTATTACAGTTCTACGGCATGCAGATACTGCCAGAAGCAGAGCGCGACATCGCCTGGATGATGGCCCCCGCGGGATTTCTTCACAGTCCGCTATCATGGCTGCTGTTGGCGCTAATCATCGGCCACGTAATAATGGCACTGGCTCATCGTTTTTGGGTTAAGGACAAGATAGTGGCGCGCATGATGGGTTAAGCAAACCGAGTGCATGGAAATTTTTATTGTCGTCACAAGGTTAAAAATGAGAACCATTAGCACTAGAATGCAACCCTTTATATCTATTCCATCGTCAGGAGTCATTCATGTTCGAGGTCAAAGGCACCACCTTTGAAATCAATGGTAAGCAGATTTTAAATCCCATTGACCACAGCTTTCATGAGGGTAAGGTCTACGGCCTAATTGGGCATAATGGCTCAGGCAAATCGACGCTGATAAAGTTAATGGCGCAGCAGCAGCCGACTAGTCAAGGTGACATCCATTTTGATCAACGCCCGTTGAGCGACTGGGGTAATCGCGAGTTTGCTCGCCAAGTGGCTTATTTACCTCAGCACTTGCCAAGTGCCGAAAACCTGACGGGGCGTGAGCTCATAGCGTTTGGCCGCTACCCTTGGCATGGGCTACTGGGTCGCCATAGCCAGAAAGATGCTGACGCCGTGGAGCGCGCCATTGCGTTAACCCACACTGAAGATTTTGCCGACCGCCTGGTCGACACGCTCTCCGGCGGTGAACGCCAGCGCGTATGGCTGGCCATGCTACTCGCCCAGGGCAGTCGGTTTCTGCTGCTCGATGAGCCGTTAGCAGCGCTCGATATCGCTCACCAAATGGACGTATTAGCACTGATCCGCAAACTGTGTGATGAGCTAAACCTTGGCGTTATTATCGTGCTGCACGACATCAATATGGCATCGCGCTACTGTGATGAACTGATGGCCCTGCACAGCGGGCGCTTACTCGCCCACGGCACGCCTAGCGAGATGATGTGCAGTAGCACATTAGAGGCTATTTATGGATTGCCCATGCAGGTCATGAAACATCCTAACGGAGAACACAATATCGCCGTTGCCCAATGACACGTCGCCTTCGCAACGGGCTATTCGCGTTGATCTGCCTGAGTTCTCTCTCTAATCAGGCCATCACCTCAGCCACTATCGTGACGCTGGACTGGACGATTGCCGAAACATTGATAGCCCTAGACAATCCGCCCGTAGGGTTAGCAGAGATTCCCCAGTATCAACGCTGGGCCGGCGCCGAGCAGCTACCGCCAGGCGTTGTTGACGCTGGTCTTCGGGCACAGCCCAACCGCGAGTTAATGGCTCAGCTAGCGCCAGATCATATTTTGCTTTCGCCACTGTATATGCGCTTAAGCGAACAGCTTAGTAGCGTTGCCCCCGTGACCGCGCTAGACACCTACCAGCTCGGCGAGCCCTTGTGGCAACGCCTTGAGCGCACGACCCACACCTTGGCTGCGCTGAGCGGCAGCGAGGATGCAGCGGTCGCGATGATCAATGCCTTAGAAACGTATTTGGATCAGCAAAAAACGCAGTTAGAAGAGCAGCCATCGCTACTGGTTGTGCAGTTCATCGATGCGCGCCATCTACGCGTATTTGGCGAACACAGCCTTTTTCAAGCGGTACTCGAACGCTTGGGGCTGAGCAATGTTTGGCAGCATCCGACCAACCAGTGGGGCTTTTCAACGGTGGCGCTAGAGGAGTTGATGCCCTATCCCGATGCGGCCATTGTCGTCGTCGAGCCACTGCCCGCGGGGATGAGCGACCATTTTTCGGGCACTGCACTGTGGCCGCACCGGCCCGCGGTGCTGGCTGTTGGGGTTATTCGCCTCCCGGGGTTTTGTTTTTTTGGTGGGTTCCAATCTGCAGCGCGCTTCGCTGAGTTACTCAGCGAAGCGCTACTAGCTCGTTGATCAGAGCCCTTTGCAGGAAGATTAAAAGTCTAATGCAGCAGATAGTTTGACCGTACGAGGCTCGCCTTGAGTCAGATAACCGCCGGTCGCAGAGGCCCAGTAGTTTTCATCGGTGAGGTTTTCGATATTGGCACGCAGGGTGAGCGTGTTTGTATTTAGCGGCATCGCGTAGCGAACGCCGAGATCCCAGCGGGTCCAGGCGTCGACCTCAAGCTGGTTCGCGGGGTCTAGATACTGACTGCCGTTACGTACCGCGCGCCCACTCAATGTCCAGCCCGGCGCCTGAGGAATATCCCACTCGCTGCCGACCACTAAGCGGTAGTTGGGTACGCCCACCGCATCGTTGCCTTGATTAGCGCCATCATCGGTGCGAACCAACTCAGGATCAATCCACATAGCACTGCTTAGCAAACGCAGGCCTTCCACCGGTTCGCCGTACACACTGAGCTCTACGCCACGATTACGCTGCTCGCCGTAATAGCCAAAAATGCCGGTCTCAGCGTTAATAAAGGCATTGGGCTGCTCGATTTCAAACAGACTCAAACTCCCGCCGATAGTCCCCAAATCCAGCTTAGCACCCACCTCGTTTTGCTCGGCCTCGACCAAGCCAATGCTCTGGCCCGCGTTTAACGCTCTTGTTGGCGCAGTGTCGCCCGGCTGGAGCGCTTCAATATGATTGGCGTAAAGCGATAATCTATCCGTCGGTTTCACCACGATGCCATACACGGGCGAAAGGCGCGTATCGCTAAAGCGAGTATCAAAGTCACCATCATAGTCATAGTTGGTGACCTCGACCTCCTGGTAGCGCGCGCCTAGCGTGAAGAGCAGGCGATCATCCATAAAGCCCAACGTATCGGACAGCGATACGCCGTTGTTGCGCGTCCGGCTACGTAAATTGGGGTCGTTCATATCTCCACCCGCAAACGCAGGCTCGCGTACGGCAATGTCAGCCGGCCGGTAGATATTGGACGGCTGACCGGGTGAGGCTAGCTCATAGGCCGAGCGCGCCGTGCGATAGACGCTTGAATAGCCAAGATCCAGCTGGTGACTCACCGCGCCGGTGTCAAACGCTCCACGCAGCCCCGCTTGGCCACCGACACTTTCCGCACGGTAAGGCACGCGCATCTGACCAATGGTTGAATCACCTTGCGCATTGTTTACCGTTGACGATACATAAAGTCCGCTTTCGCGCGTGTTGTTGCCACCGAGAGCGGCGTACGCGGTCCAACTGCCGGTGATGTCGTACTCTCCACGCAGCATCGCGAAATTGGTGCGCAAATCGGTATTCGCCCACTCAGGGGAATAGTTGGCATCCGCTGAGGGTGCATTGGGAACCGTCGTTAGCCCCGCGCCAGCATAGACTACCGAACGGCCACCGTTGACGTTATGCGTTTGATGGCCAATATCTAACGAAGCGCGGCCACGGTCACCGCGATAATCGAGCCCAACCACGGCAGACGTTGCCCGTCGCTCTTCATCGTTGATCGCGGTATCGCCGCGACCGCGCACAACGTTAGCGCGCACGCCAAATCGATTCTCATCACCAAAGCGGCGCCCAACGTCTATGCCGCTTTCCACATAGCCGCTGCCCGTCACCCCGGTGGTCAGTCGCGTCAGCGGCGCATCCGCAGCGCGTTTTGGCTCAATATTGATCGCCCCACCCACACCCGAGCCACTAGGTGAAACGCCGTTAGCAAACGCATTGGCGCCTTTAAACAGCTCGACGCGCTCAGCAATATTCGTCGCGACTACCTGGCGAGGTAATACGCCATAAAGCCCACCGTAAGAGATATCTTCGCCATCCAGTTCAAAGCCACGAATCTGAAACTTCTCAGCATAGTTACCGTAGCCATAACCACTTTGCACCGACGCATCGTTAATAAGCACATCGGCCAGCGTGTCCGCCTGCTGATTATCAATAAGCTCAGCGGTAAACCCAATGACGTTGAACGGCACATCGGCAGCATTACGCTGCCCCCAGGCGCCAATGCGCGCCCCAGTAGCCACCTGCCCCCCGGCAAACGCGGGCGACGGCGTATCACCGTGCGCGGTCGCCTCCCCTATCACCGTGACAGTATCAAGCGAAGCATGATTGCCGGAAGATGCTTGCGCCCAAACGATCGTGGGCATCGGCAGCGCTCCCAGTAACACAAAGGTGAGCGTGCGCCAGGAAGGGGAAGACAGCGACATGAAGTGGGTTCCTCAGTATCGATAAACAGCGAGCAGCGGGTGCTAAAAATATAGCGGGGATGCAAATGCTACAGCAAAACAAAATTATTTTCATTTGATATTAAAACGCACTTAACATACGCCCCACTATTCAACTGAGATGCATTACCGTTTAAAGTGAATGCCTTGTTATTCACCCAGCGCCCAGTGTTGGAGTTCGTTTATGTCCCTTGCCCTGCGTCAACCACAAACCTTCGAACCTTCATTAGCTGCCTGCTACACAGGGCCGTTAGCCAACTTTACGCCACCCCTTATTGGCGGCACGCCCCCGCTGGAAGCCTTTAACGCTGCCCGCTGGCGCGATACCCATTGGCTGAAAGAAGATATCGCCCGCATGGCGGAGCAATACCCAGGTGGGGACCTGCGAGCAGTCGTCTCTATTTGGTCGAAATGGCATTTCAGCGCGCTGGCACTGCCGACGCTGGTGGCCAACCTGCTGCTTAATCGTGAACTGCCGGTGGGACTAAATGATGTTCAGGTCGTCCTTAACGACAAGGGCTGTACCTCACGGCTGTGGCTGCCTCACGAAGGCACGCCATTAACCAGCCACGCCCCGTATGAACGCTTTGCGAGGCTAATCGAGCAGCACTGGACACCGCTAATTGAACAGCTAGCGGCCATTTCCGGCTCAGCACCGCGGGTATTTTGGAGTAATGCAGGGAGCTACATCGATCATTTCATCAATGTGTTGGCTGGGCATCCTCTCGTCAACGAAGGCGCCCTTGAAGCAGCCAAAGCCCTGCTAGCAACACGTACCTTGGCAAACGGTAAACGCAATCCGCTCTTTCAACCGGTCCGTTACGTTCAGCCTAATGGCAGCGAAGAGGTAAAGCGGGTGCGCAAGCTGTGTTGCCTGCGCTACCTGCTGGATGAATTTGGCACCTGCGGCACCTGCCCGCTTGAAGCCTGCAATATGGAAGCAGGCAAGCGTGCCCGAACCAAGCAAACTGCTTGCTAACTGAGCGGCTTTTATCAGAAGAATCGGCAAGCGATGGCCAGTCGATCTAGATATTAATTTGCGCCACCGCGTCTTCGCTAGCCAGCGCCCGTTGCTCGCCTTTAAGCTCGCTTAATTGCCCCTTCGACATTTCCAACAGCCGGTCGGCATGTTCGAAATAGCTATCGTCATGGCTGATAGCAAACACCGTGATACCCATATCGCGCAAATGTGGCAACAGCTCACGATAGAACAAACGGCGAAACTGCGGATCCTGATCGGCGGCCCACTCATCTAACAATAAGATTTCCCGCTTTTCAGCAATCGCGAGCAGCAGCGCCAAACGCTTACGCTGTCCTTGTGACAGCTGCGTATTGGTGACTCGCCCCCCCTCCCACTGCAGTTTATGCTGCATTTGCAGCCGCTCTAGCCACGTCGCCACCGTTTGTGGATCAGCGGGTAAACCACCCGGGCCCATGGCTTGATCAAACTGATAAAAATCGGTAAACACGCTTGCAAAACGCGCTCGAAAGGCGTGCCATTGAGACGGCGTTAGCACCTGGCCGTCCACCTTTATTTGGCCACTTTGGGGCCGATAGAGCCCCGTTAATAGCCGCGCCAACGTCGACTTACCACTACCGTTGCCCCCAATCAGAAATACCTGCTCTCCGCGCTCCAGCGTCAGGCTGACAGGGCCTACGTGAAATCCCTCCCCCTGTGCACTGGCCGGGTAGTGATAGCTGACGTCGACCAGCTCAAGCCGTTGCCAGTCGTGCAGCGAATCGTCGACGCCAAAGCCTGGCTGGTAATCGGCAAGCTCCAGACTTGCCAGCTTATCAAAGGCCACCTGCGCGCTAATCAAGGTAGGCCACGCGCCAATGGCTTGAATCAAGGGAGTGCGTAAAAACAGCAGCGCTAGCGCAAACGTGGCGGCGACGGCAGGCGTTGCCCAGCCCAGCCCGTTAGCCATAAAGAAAACCACGCCAATGGCCCCAAGCATCATAATATTGGACCAGTTGCCGGCGCTTAGATGATAGGTATCGGCACGAATAATGTGATAGAGATAATCACGGGCATTAGCAGTATAGGTTTCGTTGAAAAAGCGCTGCGCACGATCGCGGTTGAGCGCAAGCTCTTTACGCCCTTCAATCGCCGATTGATAGTCTTTATATAAGCGGTCTTCACTTTCACGCACTAAGCGAAAATGGCGATAGACCCGCGACACCAACACCCAGCCCACCCCCATGGTGAATGCTATCCACAGCACGGTAATCACCACCATTTGCGGCGATAGCCAAGCCAGGTAAGCGATTGAAGCCAGCGTTAAGGCCACCCCTTGAATCAGCTCTGGCAGGCGCACAAATCCGATAGTGATATTTCGCACATCGCTCGATAAACTGGCAAGCAGCGTGGCATTGCCCAGTTGCTCCAGGCGCTCGATATCGCTATCCAGGATACGCTTCACCAAGCGTGAGCGCAGGTCAAAGACAAAGTGATGTCCAAGCACGGTCAACGCCAGCTGTGTCGCCAGCGTGATGGCGAGTAATAATGCCAATAAGCCCAAAAATTGCGGCAACGCGGCCAAACTGCCTACTTCAATCAGCCGCTGATTAATAAACGCAATGATGCCCACCCCTAAGCCGGCACTTAACAGGCTCAAACCTATCGCGCCCAAAAATGGCCAGCGATAGTGATGAAATACTAAGCGCACCAGCTCCATGGGAATTTTCACCTTGTAAATAAAGAGCGCTGCAGTTTGACGTACTGCCCGGCGATGTCAATAAAGGCATCAAATCGCGCTTACCTGTAAACTAGGTGGATGGCATGATTCCCATTCATCACGGGCAATGCATAAAAGCGGTGTATAAAAGGCGCATAACCGCCACGGCTACACCCTCAGCTAGTCGTTAAAATAACCAAGGAGACCCCATGCACTCAGTGAGGGCCCCGTTTACCCAGCACCAGCGCTACATTAGGAATGTTTCATGACAGCCACTTACCGCGACGGGCCGATCATCACCTCGCTGTTGGATACCGACTGGTACAAGATCACCATGATGCAGGGGGTACATCACAAATACCCCAATGCCAGTGTTACCTGGGAATTCCGGTGCCGTAATTCAGAAGATTTGGCGCCGTACCTTAGCGAGATTCGCGATCAGATCGATCAGCTAGGCACCCTCAAGCTCAGCGTCGAGGAATCGGCTTATCTCAGCACAATTAACTATCTCACGCCGGACTTTATACGCTTCCTAGAACTGTTTCGTTTCCGTCCCGAATACGTTGACGTGTTTATGGAAGAGCAGGAGCTGTGCATCATCATCGACGGCCCCTGGTCGCACAGCATACTGTTCGAAATCGTGTTATTGGCGATTATCAGTGAAGTACGTAACCGCGTACTCTACCCTGATATCACCATTGAGCAGGCGGTGAATCAACTGCGCTATAAGCTCGATACACTGCGTGACAACTACACCTCCGAACAGTTGGCAGGTCTGAACCTTGCAGACTTTGGCACCCGCCGTCGGCTTTCTCAGCCGGTGCAGGAAGCCATCATCACGGTATTGAGCCAGGAATTCCCAGGCAACTTCGTGGGCACCAGCAATGTCGATATCGCCAGGCGCCACGGGCTAGCCCCCATGGGTACGATGGCCCACGAATGGGTAATGGCACATCAGCAGCTCGGTAGTCGTCTCATCGATAGCCAGCGCGCGGCGCTGGAAGCCTGGGTTCAGGAATACCGCGGACATCTTGGTATCGCACTCACCGATACCATCACGCTGGACGCCTTCCTGCGCGATTTCGATCTGTATTTTGCCAAGCTTTTCGATGGACTTCGCCACGATAGCGGCGACCCGCTGCACTTCGCGGAAAAATGCATCCAGCACTATAAAACATTGGGCATCGATCCCCGCAGCAAGACACTGATCTTTAGCGATTCGCTAACGTTCGATAAGGCAATGGCGCTTAAGACAACATTGGAAGGCAGAATCAAAACAAGCTTTGGGATTGGCACTACGCTTACCTGCGACGTGCCCGGCCTAAAACCGATGAACATGGTGATTAAGATGGTGGCCTGCAACGGCCAGCCGGTGGCCAAGATCTCCGATGAGCCCGGCAAGACGTCATCACGAGATCAAGGCTTCGTCAAATATCTTAAGCGGGTATTTCAGGTAGAGCATTGAGGCCAACGAAAAAGCAGGAGCAGGGCCAGACGTAGCCCCGCCCCCGCTTTTGACGCCGTTACGTTACCGCTCAGCCGGCGGCAACGTAACGGCACGCTCGCCCTGTTCAATCAAACAGGCTCATCCGCGTCATCACGCTGTCGCGCTTGACTCGCCAATGGAACAGCGCCCCCGCGACGTGCAGAACCACCAACCCTAAAATGATCCAGGCTAGCCATCCATGCCATATAAACAGCTGCTCGGATAGCTGCTCATGACGGCCGATTAATCCTGGAAGCTGCCACTTGAAAAACTCCACCGGAAAGCCTCCGCTTGCCGTCGCGGCCCAGCCCACTATCGGCATAATAATCAGTGCCAAATACAGCAAGTGATGCACGCTTGTGCTGACGATACGCTCAAAGGCATTCAGCGACGGTGAATGGTCCGGCACCACAAAGGCTAGGCGCGTAATGACGCGCAGCGTCATAAGCAGCAAGATCAACACGCCGAGCGTTTTATGGCTGGCATATAGCAAATTGGTAAGCGCGCTCCCCATCAAGTCGAGAATACGGTCAAAACCTACCAAACCTAATGTTAAGCCACTGGCCAATGAGAGTAGTAGTGCCCCAGCGACTAGCCAGTGTAGTACCCGATGCGGGTAAATATAGTGATCCAGTTCGTGCATGCCATGCTCCTAACCGCCAATTTATTTGCTTATCATTCTAGTCAGTAACGCCTCCTCACGCTGATTAAAGCATTGCGCCACGTTCAACGCTAAACGTTACTTACCTCATAGCGCTTGTTCAGCTGCGGCTAGCTGCTCGCGGATCAACTCTCCTAAACGACGCGCCGGCTCCGAAGGGCGATGCGGCGCACGGTGAAGTGCCAACTCAATCATTGGTAGCGCGGGCAGCCCGCTACTCTCATCTAAGGGCCGTAAGGATGGTGTCAGCATGCTGCGGGTGACCACCACCACCGCAAGCCCAGCCGTCACGATAGGCGCTAACCCCGCCATAGACTGGCTGGTATAGGCAACTCGCCAACTGCGCCCCGCCGCCTGCAGCGCCTGCTCGGCCACTTCACGAAACACATCAGCGCCAGGGGAATAGAGCGCCAGCGGCAGTGGGTCACTGAGCAACGGCTGCTGATTCACGCCCACCGCCCATACCAACGGCTCGCGACGGATGACATCGCCACCGGGGGAGTTGCGCTGGCGCGTGACTAAGGCCAAATCTAACTCTTTGGCCTTAACTTGCTCAACAAGCAGTGCGCTGGTGCCACAAATAACCCGCAAGCCAACTGACGGATAAAGCTGATGAAAGTAAGCAAACACGGAGGGCAATAACGACGCGTAATCTTCAGGAATCCCCAGGGTAAGATCACCGGTGACTTGACGCGCCTGCATGTCGCTCCACGCTTCGTCGTTAAGCGCCAACAGGCGGCGCGCGTGGCTAAGCAAACGCTCGCCTTCCGATGTAAAGCGTATTCGTCGCCCTTCTCGCTCATGAAGGGTAAGCGTTAACTGCGCTTCTAATCGCTGTAGCTGCATGCTGACCGTCGACTGCGTGTAATCCAAGCGCTTAGCCGCGGCGGTCACGCTACCGGTATCAGAAATGGTCACTAGCGTACGCAGCAAGGTGAGATCCAACGTCGGTGCGCGCATATATCATAAACCTTGATAAATACTATCAATAAAGATTGATATTGTGATGCATTGGCAATAAGTATGCTGCTCTACACATGCTTAAATCAAGGAGATCGCACATGCATCCCGTTCACGCCCCCGTCATATTTCCACGCTGGTACAGCATTGGCGCGGCGCTGGTGGCCGTGATGCTTTGGAGTGCGGCGCCGCTGCTGGCTGAATTCGCCAAGGCCACGCCACCCCTGCAGCTAACGGCGGTAACGCTATTAGCTGGGGCACTAGCAACGCTCCCCTTAAGCCGTCGCGTCAATGTCGCGGCCAGCGGCGTTGGCTGGCAGTTCAGCATCTGGGTAGGCGTTCCGTTGCTCATTTTGGGTGCGGTGAGCACGTACTTTATTGGCATGCGTTTAGCGCCTGCCGCTGAAGCGGCGCTGGTTACTTATACCTGGCCTGTGCTGTTTGTATTACTCACCCAGTGGAGTCGCTGTGGCCGCTTACGCTTAGCCGGGGTTTTAGGCGCACTGATTGCATTTTCAGGTGCAGCACTGCTACTCGTGCCTCAAGCGATCAGTGGCGGTCTAGGTGGCGCTACCACTGGCTACGCCTTGGCACTTTTAGCGGCTTTTTGCTGGGCTATTTATTCATGGTTGAGCCAGGCAGCGCCGGTGGCACTTACGCCGCTATTACCTAGGCTGCTGCTTGTTGCTAGCGCTATCGCCGCAGGCGCTAGCCTGCTATTAGAAGGGCACATTGCGCTACCCAGTGGCGAAGCACTTTTGGCAGGTATCGCGCTGGGGCTAGGTCCGTACGGGATAGCGATGGTGGCCTGGGATAAAGCCCTTCGCTGGGGGCACACCAGCTTGGTAGGCAGCCTTGCTTACGGCGTGCCCATTTTAGCCGCCCTGCTGCTGGTCTTGGCAGGAATGAGCGTTCTTGACTGGCGCCTGCCTGCGGCGGCGATACTGGTCGTCGCTGGCTGCATCAAAGCAGGCCGTTAGCGGCCGTATGTTAAGACAAATGAAAACGCCCTTGTCGCGATCAGCGGCAAGGGCGTTATTGACTGCGTCAAAAGCGTGGGGAAATCACATATCTGGCGCAATATCCGCAGCTTCAGCATCAACGTTCAGTTCAAACAAACCGCTGCCTGCGGTGCTATATCCGCGTGCACTCACGGTATAAGTTCCCGGCAGCAGTTGCTCCTGCAACTGCGAATCGGTACCGCCTGCACCATCATCGTCACTTGCAGCAACGCCTGGGCCGTTAATTTCTAAAAAGGTATCAAAGTCTGAAGAACGCATGACAATCGTCACCAGTGAGCTTTCCTCGAGCGTGAGCTCGTAAGCAAGCGGCTCACCGCTGTACCAGCCATTTAACGTCTCGCCAGGCGTGAGCGCGCCTTCGTTTTGCAACTCAACGTCATCGGGCAATTCACGCGGCTCAACGGCAAGCGTGAATAGACCGCTGTCGGAACCATAGGCCGTGCGTGCCGTTAACTGATAGGTGCCGGGGGCTAAAAAGTCAGCAATGCGCGCATCCAGGTTACCTGCACTATCGTCATCTTCGCGGTAGTAGCCATTGGGGCCTTCTAAGACCAGGTAGGAATCAACTTCGCTGGAGCTCATCTCAATCTGGTACATACCGGCTTCTTCAATCTCTAGCTCATAGCTAAGATCTTGACCGCTGTACCAGCCATTGAAGGACTCATTGGGCGCAATAGGACCATCATTGCGCAGCTCACCATCGCCTGGCAGCTCACGCGGCTCTGCCGTTAGCGAGAACAAGCCATTGCCATCGCCATAGGCAGTGCGTGCGCGTAGCGTGTAATCACCCGGGGCAAGAAAATCCGAAATGCGTGCGTTTAAAGCACCAGCACTATCGTCATCTTCACGCAGATAGCCGTTGGGGCCTTCCAACACTAGATAGGCATCGAAGTCATCGGCACGCATATCTATTTGATACATGCCGGCCTCTGCGATCGTTAGGGTAAATTCGCGGGCTTCGTTATTGAGCCAACTATCGATAGGCGCATCAACGGTTAGCGTATCGGAATCACTGAGCTCGATAGTACGACCATTAACACTAAACGGACCGTAGCTATGCGCATCAGCACCGCTCACAACCACTACATAATCACCGCTCTCCTCAATGCGCTGGCGTAGCGTTGGCGCACTTGCCAGGAGCTGCAGCTGATCATCATACAGAGCCACTACGCCCTGCAATGCGCCACGCAGTGAAATTTCGACTAAATCTTCTGCTTCCAACGTCATGACATAGCGTAAAAAGCGGCTGCCATCTTTACCGTTGAGCTCGCTAGCCGACGTTATTTCACCGTTCATACGCTCGTTAAGCCTAAATCTTTCCAATCCAGCAATAGCCGCAGAAGGTTTGCCGTCAGTCCCATTAACGTTTTCGACGGGCGTCGTGTCAGTTGACGACCCCTGCAAAGGAATAACTTGAGCGGCCAAAAAACCAACGACAGCGCCGCCAACAGCGACAAGTACAAAACCCAAAGAAGAAGATTTAGCCATGAATGATTTCCTATTACGTCGCAATGACAATCATTAATTAATGCAGCAACTGTAAGTATAAGGTGCTTACGCTATTCAAGTGAGCGTTTCATGAAAAACACTGTATTTCAGTCACGCTATCATTGACACAGTTCCTGCACAATTTGGTAAGTGGCTGAAATTCAAGGTCGCATAAGGCAAGTATAAAAATCTCGAATATGAACCTAATTGCACCGATCTTCTTAAAGCTTGCCGAGCTTAAGCGACACGGGTACTATCATTGGGCCTATAAGGCACCTCATCAAGAGTGCGGAATTCGTGACACGCAAAACTGAGGTACTCCCATGGGAGCCAGAAAAAGACTGACTCGAACGATTTGCTTGGCAGCGATCGTAACATTTAGCGCTGCCAACAGTGCCTTTGCACACGAAACAGAAATACAGGAAGGCATCGCATCGTTTTATAGCGACCGCTTTCAGGGAGCCACCACTGCTAGTGGGGAACCCTTTGACCAACAAGCATTAACGGCGGCTCATCCAAGCCTGCCTTTTGGAACGAAAGTACTGGTGACACGCCCGGATACTGGGCAAGCAGTAGAAGTGTTGATCAATGACCGCGGCCCGTTTGTGCAAGGGCGAATCATTGACTTATCTAAACGCGCGGCGGTTAAGCTTGGCATGCTCCGACGCGGTACGGCACCGGTGATGGTAACGCTGTTGGATTAACGGATAACACATTCTTGGTTGGTGTGTGATACCCCTTAGCCTAATCAATGCGACAGCACACGAAGTATCGTAACAGCAGCATATAGACAGGGCGACCAGCAATGGATCGCCCTGTTTTTTGTGCGTTCTGTGTCGAAATGCGCATTGTCATACATTGACGAACTTGCCAGCAGACCAATGGTCTCTATGCTACAAGGAACACCGCACGCGTCGTACAACGCGTAATGTTCATCATGTAACGTATTCGCAGGAGACATTTATGCAGTCGCGCTTTTACACGCTTACCGTTTATCCCAACGGCCTGCCCAACCGCTCTCTGTTCGCGCTTGAGACACAAACGTTACCTGACCTTGCCGAAGGCGAAGTGCGTATTCGCAATCACTGGCTGTCTGTTGACCCCTACATGCGTGGCCGCATGAGTGGCTTGCGCACCTATGTCGAACCATTTGAAATTGGTAAACCGATGGAAGGCGGTGCGATTGGCGAGGTCATCGAGTCCCACGATTCACGCTTTAAGGTCGGTGATAACGTCAGTCACATGGGTGGTTGGCGTGATATTGCTCAGCTTCCCGCAGAAGGACTCACGCCCTTACCGGAAAATGATGTGCCTGAACAAGCATATCTAGGTGTTCTAGGAATGCCCGGCATGACTGCCTGGACCGGCCTCAACCTGATAGCCGAATGCAAGCCGGGCGACAACGTTTTAGTGAGCGCCGCCAGCGGCGCGGTTGGCTCGCTGGCCGTTCAGCTAGCGAAAGTAAAGGGCTGCCATGTCGTTGGCATTGCGGGCGCGGCTCATAAGCTCGCATGGCTTGAATCATTAGGCGTTGAGCCTGTCAGCTATCAAAACCGGACCGCGCAAGAATTAAGCGATGCGATCAAACTTGCCAGCCCTAACGGCATCGACGTGTATTACGAAAACGTGGGCGGCATCTGCCTTGAAGCAGCGCTCAGCCAGCTAAATGAAGGTGCGCGCATCGCCGTATGCGGCATGATCGATAGTTACAACGCTGAAGCGCCAGCGCCCGGCCCCAGCAACCTTTCTCAACTGGTGATTCGCAAAGCTAAGCTGCAGGGCTTTATCGTTGCTGATCACTGGTCAAGCTACCCGTACTTCCTAAACGAAGTGACTCCTCAGGTAGCGGCAGGCAAGCTGACTTATAAAGAAACCGTCAAAGAAGGCCTAGAGAGTGCGCCCGATGCCTTCCTTGCGCTGTTTGAAGGTGGCAACATCGGCAAAATGCTGGTTAAGCTATAACTCGCTCGCCTGCGGTGTTGCGGTAACGTGCTCCCCTCAGAAAAAAATCAAACCGTTAGACCAATAGCGGCTTGATTACTAAAATAGCCACTCAGCAGGTGTGTCTTAACCCATCGACAGCGCCGATGGGTTAAAGCGCGTTGTTGGCATGTTGCTTGTCTATCTAAATCAAGCAACGTTAGTACGTTTTCATAAGGGGACATCTCATGAAAGAAAGCACGCGTGACCACTGCAAATGGCCAGTTATCATCGCTGGCCTTGTTTTATTGATAGTGGGCTTGGTTCTCGCCGTTGGCGGCGGAAAGCTAATCAGCCTGGGCGGCAGCGCCTACTACTTAATCGCCGGATTGAGCATTATCGCGTGCGGCATTTTATTCATCTTGCGCCGAGGCGCCGCTCTCTGGCTCTACGCGCTGGTACTTTTAGCCACCCTGGGCTGGGCACTTTGGGAAGTGGGCTTGGACTGGTGGCAGTTGGTTCCTCGGGTCGCGATCCTCTGCTTAATAGGCATTTTGCTACTGCTTCCCTGGTGGCGTAAGCCGCTCCATTCGCGCGGCGGCAGCTTGGCACTGATGGCCAGCATTAGCGCGGCGATTATTGTGGCCATCGCCAGTCAGTTCAGTGATCCCGGCACGCTCAAAGGCTCCCTAGCGACAAGCAGCACATCCGATGCCGACATTGTGAACCCCGCCCAGGTGGCAGGTGACGACTGGCCTGCCTACGGCGGCACCAATGCTGGCACTCACTACTCCTCGCTTAATCAGATAACGCCTGACAACATTGGCGAGCTCAAAGAGGTATGGCGCATTCAAACCGGCGACCAGGCGGGCTCTAATGCGCCACCCGAAATTACCAATCAGAATACGCCGCTAAAAGTGAACGACAGCCTGTATATCTGCACCTCGCACAGCCGTGCCATGGCACTCTCTCCTGAAACGGGCAAAACCCTTTGGGAGTTCGACCCGGAAATTAGCACCCAGGGGGCAGATGACTTCTCCAGCTGGGCGCACATGACCTGCCGCGGCCTCGCCTACTACAATGCAGCCAACTACTCTTCTAACGCCACGCCTAACGACGACGACGCCACTAACGTAGCGGCAGACAGCGCACCGGCAAGCGATACGGCAATGTCTTTTAATATCTTCGATAACAACGATATTTTCAGCCTGGATCTTTCTTTTCTGTCGCTGATGTTTGGCACTACAGAAGATAGCTCTACTCCCGCAATGCTGAGCGCCACGGATGTCATGTGTCCACGCAGACTCTACTTGCCAACGGCAGATGCCCGCTTGATCGCCTTGAATGCCGATACTGGCGAACGCTGTGCTAACTTTGGCGATAACGGCGAAATTGATCTGACTAATAATATTGGCGATTTTGCACCGGGCGGCTACTACTCGACCTCCCCTGCCACGGTGACCGAGAACCTGATAATTCTGGGTGGTCATGTCACCGATAATAGCTCCACCGATGAGCCATCTGGGGTTATTCGTGCCTTTGATGTGCACACCGGCGAGCTGGTATGGAACTGGGATAGCGGTAATCCAGACGACACCGTTCCATTGGCTGAAGGCGAAACCTACACCCGCAACTCACCCAACGTATGGGCGCCGATCAGCGTTGACGAAGAGCTTGGCCTGGTTTATCTGCCCATGGGCAATGCCACCCCCGATCAGTATGGCGCCGACCGTACAGAAAATGACGAAACCTATAGTGCAGGCTTAGTAGCACTCAACCTGGACGATGGCCAAGTTGAATGGGTTTATCAGTTTGTACACCATGACTTATGGGATATGGATACCCCCGCCCAGCCGGTGCTGATAGATCTAGCCACCAACGACGGCACACAGCCTGCGGTCATCCAGCCAACCAAGCAGGGCAGCCTGTATATATTAAATCGCCAAACCGGCGAGCCGCTTGTTCCTATCGAAGAAGTGTCCGTCCCTCAAGGCGCTGTAGAAGGTGATTGGACGGCTGAAACCCAGACTCAATCGGCGCTGAACCTACTGCCGCCGCCACTCACCGAACGTGACATGTGGGGCGCGTCACCGTTTGATCAAATGATGTGCCGCATTCAATTCAACTCATTGCGCTATGAAGGCCAATACACCCCGCCTTCGCTGGAAGGCAGCATTATCTATCCAGGCAATGTGGGTGTGATGAATTGGGGCGGAGTGGCGGTTGACCCTGAGCGTCAAGCGCTGTTCACCGGAGCTAAATACCTAGCGTTTGTGTCCACGCTGATCCCGCGTGACGAGGTGGAGGAAGCTCAAGGCTCTGCCAGCGAACAGGGCTTACAGCCTAATGAAGGCGCGCCCTACGCAGTTGAGCTCGGCCCGCTGCTTTCCGTATTAGGCCTTCCCTGCCAAGCACCCTCGTGGGGCAACGTGGCTGGGATTGATCTACAAAACGCAGAGGTCGTTTGGCAGCACCGCAATGGCACAACACGCGACAGCATGCCGTTCGGGCTACCGATTGGCTTGAAGGTAGGGGTGCCTGCGCTTGGCGGCCCATTAACCACGGCGGGCGGAGTGTCATTCTTGAGCGGCACGCTGGATCAGTATCTGCGTGGTTACGATATCACCACTGGCAAAGAGCTATATAAAGCGCGTCTGCCTGCCGGCGGCCAGGCTACCCCAATAACCTATACCGGCGCAGATGGGCGTCAGTATGTGGTCGTTACGGCGGGAGGCCACGGCACCTTTGGTACAAAAATGGGCGACTATGTCATTGGCTACGCGCTACCGGAATAATGCGCGAAGTAAAACGTTAACCATGCTCAGCTTCGCTTTTTTTAGCGGCTCGCATTGGTAACGACAAACAGAACGGGCGGCCTAAGGGCCGCCCGTTCTGTTGATGGAAAGTGGAGAATAGTAAGTGGAGAATAAGCGCCTAGGCCATTCTCAGCGCAGCGCTTATTAGTACCTCAATTGCAGGGCTAGAACCTTACTTCCACTCCGCCATACACACTGCGTCCTGGCGCGGGCTCGTAAAAACGTCCAAAGGTGCCGTTCAGGCGCACGTTAGCGAAATGCTCCTCATCAAGTAGATTACGTATGCCGACATAGGCATTCAGCCTGGTGTCGCTGCCCAGCGCCCAGCCATCCCCCACCCGCAAATTGACCAGCCAATAGCTATCAACTTCCGTTTCGTTAGCGTTGTCTGCGACCATATCGCCCACGTACTGGGTTTCAAGCGTTGCAAAGCGTTCATCAAGGCCTTGCCAACTTAGCTGATTGACCCATGTTTGCTCGGGCAAACCGGGAATACGATTGCCATCAAAACGCTCAGTTGGCGTTGCAAAACCATCAAATTCGTAGCGCGCCAGCGTTAAGGCGCTGTCCAATCGCCACTGGCTAGCTAACTGCCAACCTAGCGCCAGCTCAATCCCATCACGGTCGGTATCGCCCGCGTTTTGGTAGAAAGTACGAGCA
>NZ_JBQDLQ010000032.1:0-39924 GCF_052095695.1 Halomonas sp. | reverse complement strand
AGCCTGGAGCAACATGAGCGGGAAAACAGTATGTTAAGAACGTGCTTTCACTTTAATGAAAGCGGCGTATTAGATTCGACCTGTTTGGAACGGGCCGATACGCACCAAGTTTTCCGGATCATGCTCTCCCCCAAGCTGTTCAGTAGAGAAGTATTCGCGGCTGTTCAGCGGCGCATGCCAGCGTGCTGCTAGGCGGCGGAACAACCCCCATGAAGCCAGGTTGTCGGGGGTAATAGTCGTTTCCAAGTGATGTACATCATCAAGCTCAGGACGCGACATGATGGCTTCCACCAAACGCCGAGCAAGCCCTGTGCCACGCGCCTTTTCACCGACCGCCACCTGCCACAGAAAATATGTGTCAGGCGCATTGTCTTTCACATAGCCGGATACGAAGCCTACGATTTCACCGCCTTCGTTGGTTGCTACGGCACACGTATCGCGAAACTGCGTGGCGAATAGCAAATAAGCGTAGGCCGAATTTACATCCAGCGGTGGGCAGGCTTTAACCAGTTCATATACGCCCCAGCCATCGTCTGCATTCGGCTTACGTATAAATAATGGAGTCTCTGCATGCCCTACCACGGCATCCGCGACCGTTGGCCTGGCAAGGTCTGCAGAAGGAGTAAAAGGTGGTGTCGGCGTACTCATAGTTATGCTTTGCTGTAGCGAATTTGACGGCCATTATAACAGCTGATTATGAGCAATTCAAAAACCATATTATTCCCCACCCCCATTTCCATAATTATTTGTTATGCAAAGCCGCTAGACAATCGCATTTATAATCCAAGCAACTTATATAATTTAAGAGACTTACCTGCGTGTCAGCGTTCGCATCGTAACGAACTCCTCTGCCCCGGTTGGATGAATACCCACCGTCCGGTCAAAGTCCTGCTTGGTCAGCCCCGCCCTTACCGCGATAGCAATTCCCTGGATGAGTTCACCGGCATCGTCACCAACCATGTGAGCGCCCACAACAACATCGGTCGCATCATCCACTACCAGCTTCATGAAGGTACGCTCTTGGCTACCGGAAAGCGTGTGTTTCATGGCACGAAAGTCGGTGCTGTAGACGCGGATATTAGTAAATTTTTCACGCGCATCCTCTTCGGAAAACCCCACGGTGCCAATATTAGGATGGCAAAAAACGGCCGTTGGAATCGTAGCGTAATCTAACGGTTTGGGCACACTGTCTGAAAAGTGATAATCAACGACCTGCATCGCTTCCGCCAGGGCCACCGGTGTTAATTCTGGGCCAGCCGTTAAGTCACCCAGCGCTAGAACCGAGGGAACATCCGTTTCAAAACGTTCATTAACAGGCACTTTTCCCGACTCATCCAATGCCAAGCCCAGATGATCAAGCCCTAAATCGCCAATATTGGCTTTACGCCCAGTGGCGGCTAGCACTACATCAACTTCAAGCACGTCACCGCTGGTGAGGTGGACGTTATAGGCATTGTCGGCTGCTTCAATGCGATCGATATTGGTATTGAAGTGAAGATTGATGCCCTTTCTTGCCATTTCAGTGCGGGTGAACTCGCGAACCTCTTGATCAAAGCCTTTCAAGAATAGTTCACCGCGATAAACAAGGTGCGTCTCGCTTCCGAGCCCATTAAAGATGCTGGAAAACTCAACGGAAATATAGCCACCACCCAGCACAAGAAAGCGCTTAGGGAACGTGTCCAGATCAAAGATTTGATTTGAATCCAAGGTATATTCGCTGCCTGGAAAAGTAGGAACCCAAGGCCAGCCACCGGTGGCGAGCAGAATTTTTTGTGCGGTCACTGACGCGTCGCCATGCTTACCACTTAGCGTTACGGTATGGGCATCGACCAACCGCGCCCGGGCATTAAATAGAGTAACTCCAGCGCTTTCTAGCATGCGCTGATAAATACCGTTGAGACGTTTAATCTCGCTGATTTTATTGTCGCGCAACGTTGCCCACTCAAAATGTGCGGGTCCGGGCAGCTTCCAGCCAAACCCTGCTGCATCGTCAAAGTTGTCATGAAAATGCGCAGCGTATGAGTAGAGTTTTTTAGGCACGCACCCAACGTTGACACAGGTTCCGCCCAGGTATCGATCTTCAGCAATTGCCACGCTAGCACCGGTTGCTGCAGCCATTCGCGCGGCACGCACACCGCCAGAACCAGCGCCGATCACCAGCAAGTCGTAGTCGTATTTGGAAATGTCTGCCATGGTTTGCTCCTGTCGAGTGAAAAAATTTAATGCCAACATTTGCAACTTATCTTTGTTGACCTAGCTCTCAGAGAAGGTTAAAACCATCCGCTACTATTTGATACTTGCTATTGCTTCATACTACCTGAAGCTACAAGCGACTTAATATTATGGAGACTCTATGTCTGATGCTATTGCGACGCTACTGGATAATAATCGTGCCTGGGCTGAGCGCATGTGCGAGGAAGATCCTGAGTACTTCAAGCGCCTCTCTAGTCAGCAAAACCCTGACTATTTGTGGATTGGTTGTTCCGATAGCCGCGTGCCGGCCAACCAAATCATTGCGCTCCCGCCTGGGGAGGTATTTGTACATCGTAACGTAGCTAATTTACTCCACCATACAGACATGAACGCCCTGTCGGTGGTTCAGTTTGCCGTGGACGTGCTTAAAGTTAGCCATATTATGATTGTGGGTCATTACGGCTGTGGCGGCATTAAGGCGGCCATGACCGGAGGCGAGTGCGGCGTCGTCGATTACTGGCTGCACTCCGTGCGCGAACAGTACAACCAACATAGAAGTTCTCTCGATCATCTTCCTATGGAGGATCAGATTGACCGTATGTGTGAAATTAACGTCAAAGCACAGGTTAATAGCCTGTGTCGCACTAAGATTTTGCAACGTGCCTGGCAGCGTGGTCAGGATATCTCGGTACATGGGTGGGTCTACGGATTAAGCGATGGCCGTGTCAAAGATCTTAACTGCACTATCACTGGCTTAGAGCAAGTGGAAACGCTTTATCGCATTGATCGCCTGCACCAAGGCGATTAAACGCCCTTACCACGCCTGCCGCTTGTGGCAGGCGCGCTTATTGCTCAAGCAGTACTCGCTTAATTAATGGTGCAGGTAACGCCGGTACCCTTCAAGCCACAGTAGCCATTTGGGTTTTTGTCGAGATACTGCTGGTGATAAGCCTCAGCGTAATAAAAAACATCCAGCGGCTTAATTTCCGTGGTGATACGCCCCTTACCCGCGTTGCTCAATGCCTGTTGAAAAGCAGAGGCACTCTTTTCAGCCGCCGCTTGCTGGGCAGCCTCCGTTGTGAAAATGGCTGAACGATACTGCGACCCTGTGTCATTTCCCTGACGGTTCCCCTGAGTAGGATCGTGCTGCTCCCAAAATACTTGCAAGATCGCTTCAAGCGTCACTTGCTGAGGATCAAAGATCACTCGTACTACTTCAGTATGGCCCGTGCGCCCAGTGCAGGTCTCGTCGTAGGTCGGGTTCGGGGTTTCGCCTCCGGCATAGCCTGCTGCTGTCACGTAGACACCAGGCAGCTGCCACAAAAGCCGCTCTACGCCCCAAAAGCACCCCATACCCAGCACTATTTCCTCATAGCCCAGGGGAAATGGTGGATGTAACGAGTGGCCACTAATGGTGTGTGTGTCACTCGTTACAATTGGGGTGTCGCGGCCTGGCAATACGCGGTCTGTACTTGAAACAGTGCTGGAAAATAGCGACATATCGCCCTCACTTATTGCTGTTTGAGAATTCCAGGGCTACCGGAGCGGGTAAACGTATAAATCAAATCCACCGCTTGGTTGGTGCCTGATACGGCCTGCAAATAAAGATTACGCAAAAGCGTATAGCGTAAGGTTAGTTCTGCAATTGGCGAGAAAATTCCTACCCCGTAACTAATTCGCAGATCGTCCGTCAACTGACCGCTCACGGCAACCTGGCTATCGTCACCGGCGCCGGTGGTATCTAGGGCCAAATCATCAATACCAAAAGCTTGGCCGATTGAGCCTACTGCACCGCCTGTCCGCCCCAGTGACATGCCAATTAACGCGGTTGTCAAAGCGCTATCAATCCCGCCACCCGCAGCATCCGGCGCGCGGCCACGTAGAAGATAAGATAATGCACTCGATTCATTCATCGCAGGTTCAGAGAATATCGCTACATTAGGTTCTTGGGCGTTGCCCGTTACCCGCAGGCCAGCGATGACATCATCCTCGGTTATATCCGGATTGCGAATCGCTTCGAAATCAAGCCGAGGTTGGTCAGGAGGACCGCTGAACAGTATTTGGCCGCGACGAATCAATAGGTCCTGCCCAAAAGCCTTGAACCGACCGTCAACCAGATTAACATCACCAAACAGCTGCAATGCCCCGCCGCTTTGACGAATTTCTAGCGATCCCCCAAGGCCTGATTCTAAACCGTAGGCCGCGAACTGCATATCGCCACCCAGGGTCAGGGTTACCAGTATATCGAGCTCCATACCAGTTGCTGCAAGCTCATCCGACGTACTTGGACCTTCACCGCTGACAGCGACACGCTGCCTTTCAAGCTCCGCCTGGCGATCCTCGCGCTCTGTAATAATCACTTCATCGCCACTGGGCGTTACTGCAGATGACGGCATATCGCCAATTTCCAGGCGAGCCCAGGGTACATTGATATCGCCCCTTACTTGTAGCCTTTCCGGCGTCACTCGCACGCGAATATCCGGCGCCGCTTCCAGCCGACCAAACTGCGACAATACGATCAGGATTGGCTCCTGCACGGCATTCAAGTCAACGCCAATACGCCAGTCATCGCCGCTTGGCCAATAAGCATCACCGGTTATTTCTAAACGCCCACGCTCAGCCGCTAGAAATCCATTAATATCGCCCTGCTCACCATCGAATGAAACGATGAGCTCACCATCTTGAACATCAACCGGAATGTCAGGGCCATTAACTTGGATGCTGCGCAGTCCAAGCTGGCCCTGTAAATCAGGCTGACTGGTCGTTCCCGTTATTTGTACGCTGCCCGTCAAATCCCCGGCCAAGCGATCCATACCCACAACCATCGGCCGATAAGGTTCTAGCGAAATATTATTGGCGCGCAGCTCCCCATTCAGCACGCCGCGCCCTAACGGATCGTTAATCGAGAGGTTAAAATTCAGATCACCCGCCTCCACTAGAGACAGCGCAATGTCCGCATCAGCTTGAGCCTGGTTAGCCTCAACTTGCGCATCTAAACTGATTTTGGGCAATTGCACTGGCTGGCCATAGTCATTGACCGCTGTAATTGCCACATCGCTTAAGATGCGTAGATCCGCCTGCCATTGAGCGCCGCCCCGACGCCAGTTTGCGGCAAGATCCGCCGTGGTATCGCCTTCTAACTGCCACTCTTCGGGTAAAAAGGGCTCTAGCATCTCCATTGGCACTTCACGCACCGTCAGCGTTGCATTACCTTGTTGCGCCGAGGCAGTAATTACCTCTTCAGAACACACAAGGCCACCTTCTTCACGACGCAAGCAAAACGGTGACAAGCGAGCCTGACCATCGGCAAGGTTGTAGCGTAAATCTAGCGGCGCTTCAAGGCGGATTGTGCCCGCTTCAGAATCAATTTCTAAGGGCGTTAAACGTGCCTGATATTGTTGACTTTGCTGATTAAAGCGGCCTTCTAATGCGATCAAAGCACGGCTTAATACTGCATCATTTTGCCCCAGAACCGTCAGCTCTAACTGATGTTGCGAAAGACGGCCGGACAACGTCGTTGTAATATCTGATAGTGATTGACCACCCGCTAATACGTTGGTCATGGCTAACTGAACATCTAACAGCGGATCTTCTAGCCCTTTCACATCAGCGGTTAGCTCAAGCTGTTCAATACGGTTTTCAGCAAAGCGCAGTGCGTCACCTTGCAAGTTGGCAATTAATTGAGGTTGGTTAAAGCTACCGCTTGCCTGCAGTGTACCCACTAAGGTGCCGGCAAGATCCGGTGACAGCGTTTGCAATTGACGCAGGGCTATATCCGCATTCAATGACATCGCTTGTTCACTGATTTTGCCTTCCGCTTCTATGCGATTACTGCCTTGAGTGAACAGCAGTTCATCAATATCAACTTCCAAATTACTGTTAGCGTCAAAAACAGCTTGCAGGGTTAGCGGATAGTCGCGCAGCTCGCCATCAATGGCGAGATTGGGCACGCTTATAGCCCACTGATTCTCCAACTGGCGCACTGACAGCTCAATGTCACCATTTAAATTACCGTCTAATTGATCTACAAAAAGCCCTGGGTCAAACTGATCCAAGCGCACACTCGCATCTACCTGCAACAGTGCTAACCAATTAACGGTGCCTTCACTACTCAAAGTGCTATCGCCCACGGCCAATGTGAGAGGCTGCCAGCTGAAGTGCTCAAGATCGCCTTGGCCCCTGAGGTTAACTTGGGTTTGCGGAACGCTGGGACCCTGCACAGAAAGACCTAGTTGGGCACGATAGTCGCTGATAGTACCCGTGAGCTGTAGGTCTACATCGTCGATGATATAAGGATCGACGGCATCGTCGCCCTCAAGCGTATCGGCAACCTCGTTAGAAGCAGTGGCTGTCTCATTACTCGGCAGCGGCCACTGCACATGCTCACTTTGCAAGCGCAGTTGGAAAGGCAGCGTGGGTGCTAGCGCATCAATCTGCCCGCTAAGTGTAGCGTTCACCACTCCGGAGGCCTCAAACTGCGCCTCAAGGGCATCCATTGAGCCAGACAGCACCAGGGTCAGCGTTTCACCGTTCAGTTCAGGAAACAGTTCAGGTAAGAAAAGCTCTACATCTAATCGGGCCGCTAAAGGATAGTTGCCGCTCAGGGTAGTCTCTGCCGTTAATTCTGCCTGGGCATCCTGGGTCACGACCGACAACTGCGTTACTTCAACGTCGCTACCGTCAGTTAAAAGCCCTAATTGAAGGCTCTCAACACTATATTCAACGGCGCCTTCTAAGCGGAAATCACTGACGGTAAATTCAGGTATCTGAACATTGACGGGCAGTGTGATATCCGGAAGCACAAGTCGCTCTCGTGCTTCAAGCGGTTGTTCGGCTGATTCGGCGATTTCTACTACATCATTTTGTGGCTGATGGAGCGCTATAGAAGCATCAATAGCCTCACCATAAAGCGGCGTATCTATTTCTTGGGTTAACAAAATGCCAGGGGATGGCGGCAAATAGACGCGAGGCGCCTCTAAATGCGTTGGCGCGAGGTGTACCTCGTTCCCTTCTGCAACGGCTGAGGAATTTAATAAACGCCAAGATACCTCGGTTCCATTAGCAAGTCGGAGGCTGACATCCTCTAGCTGTAACGAGCGCAGTTCGATAGGAAAGGGAAAGCGAATCGATAACGGCGCACTGTCTTCTTTGGGAGGGGACTCCTGCTCACTGGCTGCTCCTAGCCGAATATCAGCCCCCACAACACGAAGCGTATCAATGCATAAGCGCTTTGACAGTACGCAGTCATCAGCCCAGGCCAATTCAAACTCATCAATACCAATGCGCGTTTCACCTAATCTTAGCTGAAAACCCTCAAGCACGAAATGATCGAGTAAACCGCCTTCATGATGGGCGTACGAGAAAAAATCGCGCTGCTCGCCTTGTGAAAGCAACATGCCCGTTCCCCAGGGGGATAGCGCGGCACCCAGAATTAACGCTACAAGCCCAAACAGCCAAATGGGCAGCAGGATAACGATACGTACCAGACTCCAAACCAACAGCCAGATTCGAGATTTCAGAGACAGCACATGGCGCTGTTCAGCAGTAGATGATTCAACCTGTGACAAGTCTTTCTCCTAGAATTCCGGTCCGATGGAAAAATGCAAGCGAAAAGCATCTTCATCGTCAAAGGGATGGGCAATGTCTAAGCGAATTGGTCCCACCGGCGAGATCCAGCGTACGCCTGCGCCCGCACCAGTTTTCAGATCATCGGGAGCCCAGTCATCAAATGCATCACCATTATCAACAAACGTGGCCGCCCACCAGTCGCCGGTAACACGCCGCTGATACTCCAGTGTTGACGTCAGCATTTGCTGACCACCACGTAGACGCCCTTCATCATTACGCGGAGAGAGGCTTTCATAGGAGTAACCGCGTACGCTGCGATCACCGCCGGCAAAAAAGCGTAGCGATGGAGGCAACTTATCAAAGTCTTCCGTTTCCATCGCCCCTACACTGATGCGCGCTAAAAAGCGGTTATCGTTACCGATGGTACGAATCCATTCCGTATCCCCCGTCATGCGTGCAAACTGGGCATCCGAGCCCCAAACGGTGTCTGAGTATTCGAACGAAAGCTGCTGGCGATCGCCCCATAGAGGGAAGCGCTGGGGCCGTGTGCGCGTACGCGTCCACTGAACACCGGGATAGAAGAGCCAAACTTTATCGGCCTCGCCGCCCTGAACAAAGTCCACATAGCTGGTGCGAAGATACAGCAGCTGGACCCAGTCATTGTCAAACTGCCAGCGCCGCGCAACTTCCACGGTGCCTTCTAGCAACTCAGTATCGTTGTCATCAAGATTACGAACGCCGTATTGAAGCCGGTAGCTATCGCGTAACGGGTTTTCAAGAGGTATATCGTATACCCCGGTGAAACGTTGCTCTGGTGCAGATAAATAAAGATCGTGATCAAGGCTATGGCCATAGCGATTGATCCACGGCTGTTCCCAGCCAAAACGAAGGCGCGGGCCCACATCGGTGGCAAAACCGATACCTACCTCAAACTGATGGCGATCCGCAGGTTCAACGCTGACATCAATAGGAAGCTTTTTATCATCGTGTTTATTAATACTGAGTGCACTGGCTAAGGCATCGCTGCTCAAACGCGGGCGCTGTGGTTGAGAGGCCGTAGCCTCACTCCACCAAGGATCACTATAGCCAGGAGGCGCAATAGTTAACTCCTGATCGGCTGCGAGACGTGGGCGCACGGAAATAGAACTGAACCAGCCTGTGTCAGCGAGACGTTGACTATAAAGCGCTAAACTTTCTGCCAAATAGGGATCGCCAGACTCAAAGGGCTGCATACGGCCAAGACGGTCAAGCTCAATATGACTCCCCTTGATCGAGGTGGGGCCAAATTGATAGCGCGCACCGCTGTCAAAATCCATGTACAAGCGAGCACTTTGCAAGTACGGGCGAACCTCCATGCGCTTGTCGGTAAACCCCCAGTCAAAATACCCGCGCTCTATGGCAAGGCCGGACAGTTGACCACTAAGGCGATCCCACGGTGCATGGCGTAATACGTCACCCTCTTTAAGAGGAAACGCCTCTAATGCATCTTGAAAAGGCGGGTCATCCCTCGCCTCGCCTTCAACGTTAACGGATAGTGCTTCGACTTTTACTTGCGGCCCCGGTTCAATGGTCAGCCACACATGGTCGTCGGTGTTTCTTTCCAGCGTTATCTCTGGCTCATAGTAACCATATACGCGCATGGCTTCTTGAGTCCGGCGGCGCACTTCGCCCTCTAAGCGAGCGTCGGTATATTGCTCGGCGTCGACATTCTGTAAGTAGGCTTTAATGTTTTTATCGACTTCTCCGGTGACGCCCTCAATGGTCGCATCAACGGCCAATGCCCCTGATGATGCACAAAAAAGTGGTAGCGCTACAAAAAAAACTCGTCCTGTAGCTGAAACCCATCGCTGTTGTCTTCCCATACATTTTTTTCCTAACCTATATCAGCGGCTTCATCGTTCTACCCATTTAATGCATTAGCAAATCACGGGTGTCGACGTCAGAACATTCTTTCTTTAACGCAGCATTTCTAACTGAGCACTGAAGGCGAGCTGCGCTTGACGCACCTGGCGCAGCTCGCTTTCAAGTGTACCTAAGCGCTGGCTCCACTGCTGCTCTAATGCCTGCAAAGCTTCTTGGTCAACCGGGTCTTCACTATCAACGAGCGCTGCTTCAAGCGCGTCGAATCGCGTTGCGAACTCGTCTCTTTGCGCTGCCAACTGCCCTTCCCAAGAGCGGCTAGCGCTGTCGATCTGGCTATCCTGTTCTTCAAGCCGCTGGTCTGTGAGTTGCTCTAAATGGGCAACTTCTTCAACCAAACTTTGTCGACCCGCTACGCCCGTCTGCTCTAGTGTATTAAGCGATTCACGAATCGCCATTAGTTGACTATCGCGAAGCGCCGCCCGCTCTTGAAACTGCTTTATCTGCTGTGCGAGAGCATTAATCGAATCACTTGAAACCATATCATCACTATTAGTGAGCAGGCCGTACAGCTCTTCGCGAGTATCAATCAGCGAAATTGATAGTTGCTCTTGCTCTTGGAACAGTGTCGACATTTGCGCCTGCACAAAGGTAATCGCGTCTTGCACATCACCGTCGCCTGAATCAAGCCGGGCATGAACATTGGACACCTCTCCGCTGACCACGCTCAGTTCATCTAACAATCGTTCATGCTCATACCAAAGTCCAGCCGCCGACACGATCAACAGTCCCATGATCAAAAATATGAATAGCCACAACGGCCAGAGCGCTGGCCCTTTTCGATGGCGCATAGGTTGCGTCGTCAAGCTTTGATCCACGTCGGGTACAATACGAGAGGAGGCGCTAGCGTCTGGCATGACATTTCCTCAAAAAGTCTTCGGATCGGCACGGCGGCCTATTCCCCGGTACATTATTCCACAGCTGGCAACGAACTCAGGATCATAAATATTACGTCCGTCCAGTACTAGCTTAGCGTTTAATAGTAAAGCGAGCCGATGCCAGTCAGGGTTCCAATACGTTTTCCATTCTGTGACCAACATCAGTACGTCGGCTCCTTCACATGCCTGGTAAGGGTCATGGGTAAACGTACGCAGGTCATCGCGTTCACCCACAAAGGCCCGGAGCGCTGGCACGGCGGCGGGGTCATGCAACTGAACCGTCACACCCTGTGCCCATAATGCCTCAAGCAGCGTCAGCACCGGGGCATGATCGATACGTGCGGTACCAGGCTTAAAGGCAGCGCCCCAAATTGCCACTGTTTTGCCCGCAAGCTCGCCACCAAAATGCGACCATAGTTTACGAAACAGCGTCTCTTTTTTCTGCTCGTTGATGTCCATTACCTGCTCAAGCAGGGCTGAGTAGCGGCCGCTCTGCAGTTGAACATCGGCTAAGCGCATCAAGTCACGCGAGAAGCTAGGACCACCAAAACCACAGCCTGGATACAGATATTCAAAACCGATGCGCGAATCAGCGCCCATCCCTTGGCGAACATGTTCAACATCAACGCCTAACGTATCCGCCAAACCGGCTATTTCATTCATGTAACTGATGCGCGTCGCCAGCATGCCATTAATGGCTAGCTTCGTTAACTCGGCGGCACGGCGCGGCATGCACTGAAATACTTCGCGGCGTCGATTAAACGCGCGTAAAAGCTCTCTTGCTACCTGCTCGCCGGTGGCATCATCACACCCCAGTAGCCACCTTGTAGGGCGAGTAAATGAATCCCAAGCACGGCCTTCTTCTAAGGTGTCAGGAAGGGCTACGCTAGTGTGCTGAGCCCCCATCAGCGTATGCAGGCGCTCGGTTTCCCCTACCGGAAAGGTCGAATTATTGACCAGTACAATGCCATGCTGATCGGCTAACAGTGGATCTTCAAGCAGCGTACTGGCAGCCCTGCGTTGAGCAGGTGATAATGCTAACCAGATAACGTCAGGGATAGCGGCTTCTGACAGCTGCCCAATGATTTGAAGAGTGCCCTCCGCTAAGCCTTGATCAAGGCGCGCCCTCAACTGGGGTTCGCTGAGTAGCCAGTCGACCTGTGAAAGAGCAGGCCAAGGCGCGTCCGCGTGTGGCAGCCACTGCACTTGATGGCCTACCCAAGCTAACGCGGCAGCGGCGGTCGCGGCACTTAATTCGCTTCCATAAAGTAGCACCCGCATGCATTACTCTCCTAGGTGGTAACGCAACAGCAGCGTTTGAAAAGCTTTTCCAAGCTCAGGATGACAACGAGCATAAGCGAGCGTAGCAAATACGTAGCATGGCTAACAGCTAATGGAATCACAGGCCTATCAACAATCGTAATCACCTCCTTGGGAATAGCCTTCGATGCGTGCAAGCAGCGAGTGCCAAATCCAGCCACGGGGAGCATGGCCTTGCGAATCATAGAGAGGTCCTTTTCATGCGTTCCGACACAGGAGTGGTTAGAATGTCCATAATACTGAAGGCGCGGGTGGATGCCACCTCGCACTAGACGATAACGATGGGGCAGCGGTGTAATTATTTCACCAGCTGTGCAATGACACTGGGAGCCACACTATGCAAGCGACACCACAGGATAGCACTGCTGATTACTATCAAGGCAACGTCGATGCAGCGGAAGTCGCCAAATTTGAGGCGCTTGCGAGCCGTTGGTGGGATCAAGAGGGCGAATTTAAACCGCTGCACGAGATAAATCCGCTGCGCTTGGATTTTATTGATGCCCGCGCCGGTCTAGCCGGGAAAAAAGTCCTTGATGTAGGCTGCGGAGGCGGAATTTTAAGCGAGTCTATGGCACATCGCGGGGCTATAGTGACAGGCATTGACTTGGGTGAAGCTCCCCTAGCGGTAGCCCGCCTGCATGCACAAGAGCGTGGCGTTGACCTAGATTATCAACACATCAGCGTAGAGGCCATGGCGACCAAGCAGCCCGGGGTTTATGATGCGGTTACCTGCATGGAAATGCTTGAGCATGTGCCCGACCCCGCATCGGTGATCAGAGCCTGCAGTGCTCTTGTAAGACCGGGCGGCTATGTATTCTTCTCCACGCTTAATCGCACCGCAAAATCCTATGCGTTTGCCATTTTAGGCGCGGAATATGTGCTCAAGTTGCTACCCCGCGGCACCCATAGCTATGCAAAATTTATTCGCCCGTCAGAAATGGCCGCTTGGTCGCGCCACAGCGGCTTAGAAGTGCGTGAACAAACTGGGCTTACCTACAACCCTTTAACACGCCGCTATCGCTTGGCTAGCCACGATGTCTCGGTCAACTACATGATGTACTGCCGCAAGGTGGGCAGTTAAATGACGAAGCAAGCACCGCAAGCTGTTCTCTTTGACCTAGACGGCACCCTCGTCGATACCGCACCGGATTTGGCTAATGCCACCAATGTGTTGCGCAGCCATCATGGCTTAGCACCACTCCCGTTTGAGGTAATACGTCGTGAGGTATCTAACGGTGGTAATGCGCTGGTGACGCTGGCGCTTGGGCTCGATATTGATTCGTCACAACATATTCAGGCACGAGAGTTTTTACTGGATGCGTACGAACAGGCCGTCGCTGTTCATAGCCGAGTTTTTTCGCCCTTGGACGTTTGGCTGAATGATTGGCATCGCAATGGGCAACCGTGGGGAATTGTGACTAACAAACCGCGCCGATATACCCTGCCACTGCTCGAAAAGCTGAATTTACAGCCAGGAGCGCTGCTATGCGCAGATGACTTGAGTGTCAAAAAACCGGCACCTGAACCACTATGGGAAGCTGCCAAGCGCTTGAACGTTACGCCGGATCAGTGCTGGTATATTGGCGATCATGTTCGCGATATAGAAGCCGCCGTAGCAGCCGGAATGACGGCAGTAGCGGTGGGCTATGGCTATATCAGTAAAGAGGACAACTATAAAGACTGGCCTGCAGACATCTGGCTTGAAGAGTGCGAAGCGCTCGTCGATGCCCTAAGCGAATTTAAACGCTAAGCGCCGTCAGGCATCGAGACATTTATTATATGCGCGGCGGCTGAGCATCAAGCTTCTGGCCACTGACTCCCGTGCTATCGGGCCCCATTAACCATAAGTAGGTCGGCATAATGGCTTTGGGTGAACGCAGCACAGCCGGGTCTTCACCTGGGAAGGCAGAACGGCGCATTTGAGTGCGCGTAGCGCCTGGATTCAGCGAGTTAATGCGAATATTGGGCTGGCTCTCTAATTCATCGGCCAGCACGCCGACAAACCCTTCAGTGGCAAACTTGGAGACAGAATAAGCGCCCCAATAGGCGCGGCCTTTGCGACCAACACTGGAAGAGGTAAAGATTACCGAGGCATCATCAGACTCTTGCAATAACGGCAGCAGCGCCTGGGTCATCCAAATGGGGCCATTGATATTGACCTGCATGACTTGCTGCCACAGCTCGGGATCATACTGATCAAACGGTGTGATACGGCCTAACAGCCCTGCGTTATGCAATAGGCCATCCAAACGGCCGAACTCTTTGTCCAGCGTTTCGGCCATATCATGAAAATCTTTAAGCGTGGCACCTTCAAAGTTCAGCGGGAAAATGGCTGGCTGAGGCCCACCTGCCGCTTCGATTTCATCATAAACGCGCTCTAGCTTAGCAATAGTGCGTCCTAGCAAAATAATGGTCGCCCCATGCTGAGCATAGCTCAATGCAGCTGCGCGGCCAATTCCATCGCCTGCACCGGTTACCAACACAATGCGATTTTCCAATAGGCTGGGCGCTGGTTGATAGTCGATCTTGCAGCTCATGCTGATTCCTTGAAGCAAACGTTGTTAACTGGCTGATTGGCGTAAAAAGTCGTTCGCAAGACCTGCGGCGCTGCTTTGCGGGTAGTCGTCACGCACTTGCTCAAGCAACTCTCGACTACCTTCTGCTTCACCTTGACGCGCCTTGACCAGACCCAGCTTATAAAGCGCATCAGGCACTTTACTGCTGCCGCTATAATCATTGATAACGCGGCTAAAGGACTGGTCGGCCTCCTCTAGATCACCTTCTGCGGCGTAAAGTTCACCCAACCAATAATGACCGTTAGCCGTTAAGCTAGTGTCTGGGTGATCAGTGACAAAGGCTTCAAACGCTGCAATGGCTTCTGAAAAATGCCGGGCTTGAACGTGTGCAAAGGCTGCCTGGTAATCAGCCTGGGCATCTTCACTTACGTTTCGAGTAGAAGGCGCATCCACGACTTGCTCAGCGGCTTCCGGCTCTACGGCCGGTGTGGACTGCTCAATCTGAGTAGGGCCACTGCTCATCAACCGGTCTTCAATATCCAGGTACTGTTGCTGAGATTGACGACGCAACTGCTCTAGCTGGTGGCGCAGCTCTTCTATTTGCCCCCGCAGCTGTTGAATTTCTTGCTGATGTTCCTGCACCTGATTAAACAACACAAGATTACCGCCAGACGATTCTTCACGCTGCGTCTGCTGATAAAAGCCATTGCTGGGAACATTGGAAAGATCTTGGACAAGCGGCTGTTGTGCTACGGCAATTAACGGCAATACGGACAGCGGGAGCACCAAGGCTCCCGCACCGCACAGCCTCCCAAAGTAACGCTTGAGACTGTGATTCATAACAACTCCATCGATGAAAAACGGCGTGCCATAAGCACGCCGAAATCAACCGTAGTTAAATACTTAGTAGTTAAATACAACACGACGGTTTTGTGAATAGGCGCTGTCGCCTTGACCACTCACTGCCGGACGCTCTTCGCCATAGCTAACAACGCTCATTTGCGAATTGGAAACACCTTGGCTGTTCAAGAAACGCTGTACCGCTCCCGCGCGACGCTCACCTAGCGCCATATTGTATTCGCGAGTACCGCGCTCGTCCGTATGCCCGTGGAGGACCACTTGTGCATTCGGGTTGGCACGTAGGTAGCGCGCATGGGCCATCACGACAGATTCATATTCGCTCTTGATCGTGTCACGGTCAAAATCGAAATAAATGGTGCGCACTTCCGGAATGCGGGAGTCAGCTTGCTGGCCAGAACCTGAGCCAGTAGATGAACCGTACTGGCTGCCTGTGCCTGTACCGGAAGTATTAGAACCTGTAGTGCTGCCATCCTGGCTACCGTACGAGTCACCATCTTGGGTTCCGCCGGTGCTGGAACAGCCAGCGATTACCACGACAGATAGCGCTGCTACTAATGAGCGAGCCAACGGTTTAAGTTGCATAATCAGACTCCTTGCCTGAAAACTAAAATTTCGATTTTCGATGTTAGTTAATTAAGTCGATCAATTTAAGAAGGGTGACCAAGCTGGATCACGTACATCACCTTGTGCTGATGGCAGTCTAAATGAAGAGCGTCCATCGGCAGAAACAGCACTTAGCACCCCACTATTACCCTCTTGGGTAGCGAAGATTACCATGGTCCCGTTCGGCGCAACACTAGGAGATTCATCTCTTGTTGATTCACTCAATACGACTAAGCGATCGCCGCTTAAATCTTGCCGTGCCACTTGATACCCGCGACTAGAACGATGTATCAAGAATATCTGCTCGCCGTCAGGCGAATAGCGACCGCGAGCATTGTAGTTGCCGGTAAATGTCAGCCGTTTAGCCTCACCACCGCCCATCGAATACTGATAAAGCTGTGGGCCACTGCTACGATCAGAGGTAAACAGAAGGCTCTGACCGTCTGGCGCCCAAGCTGGCTCAGTATCAATACTATTATTATTAGTGATGCGCTCTACGGAACGGCTGCCGACATCCATAATATAAATTTCGGGCTGGCCGTCTTTAGACAGCGACATCGCAATACGACGGCCATCTGGCGACCATGCAGGCGCGCCGTTAATGCCGTCAAATGAAGTTGCCTGAACACGTTGGCCGGTTGCTACATCTTGAATATAGATGGCCGGGCGTTCTGTTTCAAAGGATACGTAGGCAAGCTTACTGCCATCAGGTGACCATGATGGCGACATAATCGGCTCATTAGAGGTCAATACCTGCTCACTGCGGCGCCCATCGGCATCGGCAACGTACAAACCGAACTGCATGCTATCGCCAACACCTTGGGCAGTCACATAAGCAATTTTGGTTGAGAACGCACCGCGAATGCCGGTGATTTCTTCAAAGATTTGATCACTAATATAGTGAGCAGCACCGCGAAGATCATTGCCTCTTACGGAGACGGTCTCACCGATCATTCTACGCTGACCGCTAATGTCCATGAGTTCAAACTGCAGCTCAAAACCACCGTCGGTTGGTTGCGCCCTGCCGACGACCAAGTAGCGCACATCAAGCGAATGCCATGTGCCAAACTGAACATCGTCAGACTGGCTAGGCGTCTCAAACATGGCGCTACGTGCTAGCGGGGCAAAATAGCCACTGCGCTCGAGATCATCCTGCACAATCTGTGCAACATCTTCGGGCATGCCGTCTGAACCTGCGAACGGCACCACGCCAATGGGTAGCGCCTGATCGCTACCTCGAGTGATCTCAATCGTTAAGTTGTCGGCACTTGCTACGCTACTGACGAACAGCAGCACACAGAACAACCACACTTTGCTCAATCTTTGCATCAGCGAACATCTCCCGGAGTAAATCGCAGATTAAACTGACGTAAATTACGCTGCTGATCGGCTGGCAAATCTCTCAATTCGCCAAACGGTGCAGCATGTTCCACGGCCTGCATAACAGACCTGTCAAAAGCACTATCGCCGCTTGATGTCACAATCGTCGTTGCTAACAGTTCACCCGATGGACCAAGACGTACCTGTAGCGTAGCACTCATCGAATCACTTGCACCGGCCGGAATCAACCAGGCCTGTTCAACTGCGCGACGAACGATATTGATAAAGCTATTGGCCGCCTGTGCAGCCTGCTGTGCATTGGCGGCGGCTTCGGCTTCACCTGCTAGCTGGCGCTGCATGGCGGCCGCCGCTGCTTCTGCGGCCTGACGTTGACGCTCCGCCTCTGCTTCTGCTTCACGACGCTGCTGCTCTTGTGCCTCACGCTGACGCCGGGCTTCGGCTTCCCGCTCACGTTCGGCTTCTTGCTCCTCACGCTGGCGCGCCTCTTCAGCTTCACGTTTTTGTGCGGCTTCTGCCTCATCTTCTTTACGCTGCTGCTCTGCCGCTTCGCGTTGACGTTCGGCTTCGGCGGCCTCTTCTTCTTCGCGCTGCTGTTCCGCGGCTTCCCGCTCGCGCTCGGCTTCAGCGGCTGCTTCTTCCTCACGCTTTTGCTCCGCAGCCTCTTGCTGGCGTCGGGCATCTTCTACTTCACGCTGACGTTCTGCGGCGGCTTCTGCTTCAGCTTGACGCTCCGCTGCCTCTGCAGCCTGCTGCTCAGCTTGCTCGGACGCTTCTGCCGCACGGCGCTGAGCTTCGGCTTCTGCCGCCTCGCGCGCTTCTTCTAATGCCTGAGCCTCAGCTTGAGACGCGCGTTGAGCCGCTTCTGCCGCCGCTTGCTCGGCCGCCTCTGCAGCAGCCTGCTGCTCCGCGGCGGCTTGCTGCTCACTTGCAGAAGGCTCATCGGGCGCATCAGGCTCTGTAGGCGCGTCAGCTGGCGCACTCATGGCCGCCTGCTGATCCGTTGCTTGCTGCGCTTGATCGGTAAATGTCTCCGTACTCACTAACGTCGCCTGAACAATTGAAGAGCTGTCAGGCTCTGCTGTTCGGCTGGGCAAGCTAACCAGGCTAAAGAGCACAATGGCAGCGTGCACGCCTATCGCCAAAACGGTGGGCCATTTATAGCCAACATCTTGGGGGTCGTGAGAAGACTTTCCTGCCATATACGCTTTGCCCTTACCCATCTTGCGGCGGCTCAGAAAGCAGCCCCACGTTGGCAACCCCCGCACCTTGGAGGGTACTCATAAGCACAACAATTTGACCATAGGCCACATTGCGGTCGCCACGCACCATCACCGGTGTTCCAGGACGCCGTTGCAAAATAGCCACCACGCGCTGGGACATTTCATCAAGCGTTACTGAGGTGGAGTCCTCACCGAGAGTGATGAAGTAACCACCGTCACTGTCAACCGAAATAATGATCGGATCATTTTCCTGCTCATCAATTGCTTGAGATGAAACCTGAGGCAGCTCAACTTGCACGCCCTGAGTCAACATAGGCGCAGTGATCATGAAAATCACCAGCAGTACCAGCATAACGTCGATAAAGGGGACGACGTTAATTTCCCCCATCGGCTTGCTTTTACCGCTACGATTAAATGGTCCTTGCATAGCTGTCTCCCTTAACTTGCGCTCGGTTTGCTGTCACGACCCTGCAGATTACGGTGCAAGATAGCGTGAAACTCTTCCGCAAAATCTTCATATTTGCCGAGCAGCCGAGAAGCGTCATTAGAGAGACGGTTATAGAAAATAACCGCTGGAATAGCGGCAAACAGGCCCATCGCCGTTGCGATCAGCGCTTCAGCAATCCATGGCGCGACCGTTGACAAGGTTGCCTGCTGGGTCAACGACAGTGCCTGAAACGACCCCATGATGCCCCAGACCGTGCCGAACAGACCGATATAAGGGCTTGCAGAAGCGACAGTGGCCAGAAAAACCAAGTGCTGCGTTAAGCGATCTTCTTCCCGTGACCACGCCACGCGCATGCTACGCTGCACACCCTCTAACACGGTGCCAGCATCACGCGTTTTAGGCATTAGCCGGTTGAATTCACGAAACCCAGCCTGGAAAACGTGTTCAGCCCCGTGCCGGGGGTCATCAACTGGAATCTCTCGATACAGCTCATTCAAGTCGACACCGGACCAAAAAGATTCTTCAAATTGGTTGTATTCTTGCTTGGCACGGCGCAGCGCTATACTGCGCTGAAAGATCACCACCCAAGAGAGGACTGACCCCACCACAAGTAGCAGCATTACCAGCTGTACGACAGTGCTGGCATTCATTATCAGGTGGGGAATGGACATGGTGTTATCGTTCACAGGTGCCCTCATCAATCTATTAGGGTCGGTATTTCCGACGCAGTGAATGGCCTCTTGGTTAAGAGGCCTGTATCAAAATCTTAAGCGCTGGCGGCCAAGCTTTTGGCCGTAAACGCTCTTTACTCAAGCATGCTATCTCGACTGTGGCGGTGCATAGGAGTTCCTCAGCGCGCCAAACTTGCTGCTCAAATGTCATCCGGCAACGCCCAACGTTTGTCACCTGCGCACTAATTTCCAACGCATCGTCCAAACTGGCTGGCTTTGCATAATCACAGGCCAAGCGGTATACCACTAGCTGTGTACCTTCGTCTAGCAGCGTTTGCTGATTAAAGCCTAGTTCGCGTAGCCACTCACTGCGCGCACGCTCCATAAACTTTAAATAGTTAACGTAGTAAACAATGCCGCCTGCATCCGTATCTTCCATATAAACACGTAGCGGCAGACGATAACTAGCAACGTTAGACAGACTCACGGGCGACGCTCCCCTTCTATATCGGTCGCCTGTTCGTGAGGAACGCGCTCAAAATGCAGCCACGCCTGACGTGTGACGACGCGCCCGCGAGGTGTACGCATGATTAAACCTTGCTGAATAAGATAAGGCTCAATCACATCTTCTATGGTGTCTCGCTCTTCGCTAATCGCTGCGGCTAATGAATCAATACCCACCGGGCCGCCATCGAATTTATCGATCATGGCCAGCAAGAGCCGCCGGTCCATATGATCTAGCCCATGGTGATCTACATTGAGCATATTGAGTGCTGCGTCTGCGATTGCTACATCAACCATACCGTTACCCTTCATTTCGGCGTAATCGCGCACACGGCGCAATAGGCGATTAGCTATACGAGGCGTTCCTCGTGAACGACGCGCCACTTCAACAGCCCCCTCGTGGCTGGTTTCTACGCCGAGTAGGCGCGCTGAGCGCGAAACAATTTCGGTAAGCTCTTCCAGGTTGTAAAACTCAAGACGCTGAACAATGCCAAACCGGTCGCGCAGTGGTGAGGTTAATAAGCCTGCACGGGTGGTGGCGCCGACCAAAGTGAAACGAGGAAGGTCTAGCTTTATGGAACGCGCAGCGGGGCCTTCCCCAATCATGATATCCAGCTGAAAATCTTCCATGGCGGGATACAAGACTTCTTCGACCACGGGGGAAAGGCGGTGAATTTCATCGATAAAAAGCACGTCGCCAGGCTCTAGATTGGTCAGCATAGCGGCTAAGTCGCCGGCACGTTCAAGTACTGGCCCGGAGGTAGATTTCATACCCACCCCCATCTCGGCGGCGATAATATGAGCCAGCGTGGTTTTACCTAACCCCGGCGGCCCGAACACCAGCGTATGATCTAGGCTCTCTTCACGTAACCGAGCGGCGCCAATGAAGATTTCCAGCTGTTCGCGAACGCGGGGCTGGCCAATATACTCATCCAGCCGCTTGGGGCGAATTGCGTAATCAATGCGCACCTCACCTTGCTCAGGCTCAGCGGCGATCAGCCGATCGTGTTCTAGCATAAGTGCTCTTTTTTTAAGTGCATTTTTTAAGTGCGTTTTTTAATCGTAAATTCAATAACGGTTTATGCCCAGCTTGTACGGCTAGCCATTCATTCGCTGCGTCAGCGCGGCTTTAATAAGCGCCTCCGTCGACTGATTAGAGTCTATGTCCGCCAACATTTTTGATGCTTCAGTGAGTTTATACCCCAAACTTACCAATGCGGCCTCCGCATCGGCGAGGTTGTCTCGTGCAGAGCCCCCGCCATTGGTAGCCTCAAGAGGCAGTAATGCATTGCTACCATCTTCCCACTCTGGAAAGCGGTCGCGCATTTCGATAATAAGCCGCTCGGCGGTTTTTTTACCCACGCCTGGCAGCTTGGTTAGCGCCTTACTATCATCGTCTCGGACGCAGCGCATAAAGGCATCTTCGTCCATGCCCGACAAAATCGCTAATGCCAGCTTAGGCCCCACGCCGTTCACCTTTATCAGTGCTCGAAACAGAGCACGCTCGTGCTCTCTTCCAAAACCGTACAGCAGATGAGCGTCGTCACGAATGGTTAGATGTGTGAATAACGAAACGCTTCCCCCGACGGCAGGTAATGCTACCAACGTGTTCATTGACGTTTCTAGCTCGTAACCTACGCCATGAACGTCGATCACGATCCAAGGCGGTTGCTTTGCCAGTAACTGGCCACTCAGACGTCCAATCATAAAGTCGCTCGCGCTCGGGTGAAAACGATAGGGTAAAACAGCCGCTTACTATAAAGTGACTATGTACAGATGACCAGTGGTAAGGCTTTGCATATGATCGATTTAAAGACGCCAGCGCCCCGTAGAGCGGCTGCGCCCCCGCGTCACAGTGCCAGTAAGTCCCGTTGCGCTGTAGGCATGGGTTAACGCAATGGCAAGCGCATCGGCAGCATCTGCTTGCGGGGTGGCCGAGAGCTGTAAAATAGCCGTTACCATATGCTGCACTTGTGCTTTATCAGCACCACCCTGGCCCGTCACCGACTGTTTGATTTGTCGTGCGGCATACTCGGCAAGGCTTAACCCGTGATTTGCCATACAGACTAATGCGGCCCCTCTTGCCTGACCCAGTTTAAGCGCTGAGTCCGGATTTTTAGCCATAAAAACACGCTCAATGGCTACTTGAGAAGGCTTGTGCAAACCGACGACTTCGCTGAGCCCTGCATAAATTTGTGCCAAGCGTTGCTCTAAAGCGCCGTCAGCAGTACGGATACAGCCGCTCGCTATGTAGCGAGGCTTGACGCCAATCACATCAATAACACCGTAACCCGTCACGCGAGAGCCAGGATCAATGCCCAGAATGCGTATGGGTACAGCAGGCTTACTTTCATCCATGACAGCGATACTCGAGTGGATTAGGCCTAACTATCAGAGCAGCATACAAAAACACCGACGCCGTAGCGTCGGTGCTGATCAACGATACAACCGCTTTATTCTGCGGCTGTTTCCGCCTTAACTTTTTGACGTAGGCGGATGTGGAGATCTTTCAGCTGCTCTGGACTGACTTCACCCGGCGCATTGGTCATTAAACAGGCCGCGCTTTGGGTTTTCGGGAAAGCAATCACTTCGCGAATAGTCTTAGCACCGACCATCAGCATCACCAAACGGTCCAGGCCAAACGCTAAGCCGCCATGCGGGGGTGCGCCATATTGAAGCGCATCCAGCAAGAAGCCGAACTTCTCTTGCGCCTCTTCTTCACCAATGCCAAGAATATCAAATACGGTGCTCTGCATGGCTTGGTCATGAATACGAATAGAGCCGCCACCGAGCTCGGTACCATTAAGCACCATGTCATAAGCCCGTGAAAGCGCTTTAGCCGGGTCAGCCTTGAGCTCCTCTGGCGTGCACGAAGGTGCCGTAAACGGGTGGTGCAGCGGGCTTAAACGACCACTGTCATCGGTCTCAAACATGGGGAAGTCGACAACCCAAAGCGGTGCCCATTCCTGGGTGTAAAGCTCCAGGTCAGCGCCCAGCTTGACACGCAGCGCGCCAATGGCTTCGTTGACGATTCGCGCCTTATCTGCACCGAAGAAAATAATATCGCCATCTTCTGCGCCTACGCGATCAAGCAGCTCTTCGACGATATTTTCCATAAACTTGACGATCGGTGACTGCAGACCCTCAAGCCCTTTAGCGCGCTCGTTGACCTTAATCCATGCCAAGCCTTTAGCACCATAAATGCCAACAAACTTGGTGTACTCATCAATCTCTTTACGCGACAGCTTGGCACCGCCGGGCACTTTGAGCGCCGCTACACGGCCATCATTGGCACTGGCTGGACCAGAAAAGACTTTGAAATCGACCTGCTGCATTAGGTCATCAACGTCGGTCAGTTCAAGCGGGATGCGCAAGTCAGGCTTATCAGAGCCAAAGCGATTCATCGCTTCTTGCCACGTCATTCGCGGGAACTCAGGAAGCTCAGCGCTCAATACTTCTTGGAACAGCTGACGAATCATGGTTTCAGCAATCCCCATGATATCGTTCTCGTCTACAAACGATGCCTCAATATCAATCTGGGTAAATTCAGGCTGACGATCAGCACGTAAATCTTCATCACGGAAACATTTAGCAATTTGATAGTAGCGATCAAAGCCGGCCACCATCAAAAGCTGCTTAAACAGCTGAGGCGACTGCGGCAATGCAAAGAAACTACCGGCATGCGTGCGGCTAGGCACTAGATAGTCACGCGCACCTTCTGGCGTGGCACGTGTCAGCACTGGGGTTTCGATATCCAAAAACCCCTGACCTTCAAGATAGGCACGCACGTTGTGAGAAATACGTGAACGCAGACGCAGCTTCTCAATCATGTCAGGACGACGCAGATCGATGTAGCGATACTTTAAACGCACTTCTTCGCCCACTTTTCCATGCTCATCAAGCATGAAAGGCGGTGTAATTGCCGCGTTAAGCACTTCAACATCTTTTGCTAACACTTCAATCATGCCCGTCGGCATGTTGGCATTTTGAGTGCCTTCTGGACGCAACCGCACGCGGCCTGTAATGCGCAGGACGTACTCGCTGCGAGCGCGGTCGGCATGAGCAAACGCATCGGCGGTATCGGGGTCGACCACGAACTGAGCGATACCATCGCGGTCGCGCATGTCGAGGAAAATTACTCCACCGTGGTCACGGCGGCGGTGAACCCATCCGCATACCGTAACCGTTTGATCCACCAAAGTTTCATTCAGCTGGCCGCAATAATGGCTGCGCATGTCAAATCCTGTTCTGTTACGTGGCAATTAATGTGTCGCGGGTCGTCCCAACCCTGGCAGCCTCGGCTATGCCGCGGCGCCCTTGTCTTTAGGAGTAGCGCTCTTAGAGGTAGCACTGGTATCACTGGTTTTACCAGCATCTGTCGATGCCGTTTTGCCATCAGCGACTAAATTCTTTTTGCTACCCGTTTTAAAATCGGTTTCATACCAACCGCCGCCGGCCAAGCGAAACCCTGCCGCGGATACCAAGCGGGCTAAACCATCGCTATGACACGCTGGACAATCCTTCAAAGGATCAGCACTAATCTTCTGCAGTTTTTCCATACGATGGCCGCAGGCCTTGCACTCATATTCATAGATAGGCATGTTGATGGCTCCTTATAAAGCTCAACGCTGACAGGTTCAGTTCTGAAAGACGCGTTTCTGACAGAAAGTAGCAAAAATAAACGCTGCCGAGCTGCCAATATGTGGCCAGTCGGGATAAATTCCAAGGCTGCGGTTGATCAAGCGCCGTTATTATACCCTTTTGTGCCCCCTGCCAAGCAAGATTATGCAGCCCAAGGCAGTTTATGGAGATAAAAAAATGCCCCACGCAGTGATATTAGATGCTAAGAGCCTAGGCCCCCAGATTGACTTAGCCGCCATTCGTGAGTCGGTTTCTCACCTTGAGGTGTTTGAGCAGAGCTCGACACAGCAGGCGGCTGAACGCCTTGCTGAAGCGGATATAGCAATTGTAAACAAAGTCGTTCTCGACGCAAAAACGCTGCAACAGCTGCCCAAGCTGCGGCTGATATGTGTACTGGCAACGGGCCTTAATAATATTGACCTTGAGATGGCCAAAGCTAATAACATTGAGGTCAAAAACGTAGCGGCGTACGGTACTGCCAGCGTTTCGCAGCACACTTTAATGCTCATGCTCTCGCTAGCCAATCGTCTCCCCCTTTATCAGCGCGACGTGGCCGCAGGTGAGTGGCAGAACAGCGATTTTTTCTGTCTGCAGGACTATCCTACGCTACAGCTTTCAGGCAAACATTTAGTCATGGTTGGACAAGGCGAACTGGGCTCTGAAGTTGCTCGTTTAGCGCAAGCGTTTGGAGTAAAAGTCTCCTTTACCGCCCGCCCGGGCAATGAGACAAACGACAAACGCCCGTCCCTTGATGATCTGATTGCGGATGCTGACGTTATTAGCTTGCATTGCCCGCTTAGCGACGCTACTAAGCATTTGATTAACAGGGAGCGCCTGGCTAAGGCCAAACCATCGCTGCTACTGATTAACTGCGCCCGAGGCGGCATGATTGACGAGATTGCTGCACTAGACGCGCTACGCAGCGGTAAACTAGGCGGACTGGCGGTTGACGTACTGCCGGCAGAACCTCCCAGAGACGGGCATCTACTGCTTGACGCGCTCGCCGAACCGCTTAATTTGATTGTCACTCCACACAATGCCTGGGTCACACCCGAAGCCAGACAAAACATTGTGAGTCTAACGGCAAACAATATTAGCGAATGGAAAACATCTCAGTGAAAAACACCTGAAAATCACTTCCCAGGCTGAGATACCTGAACGGCACTAGGGGCGTGGCGATCATCCAGAGTGCCATTACAAAACCTGGATGAGCCACACTACTGAGGTGAATGCGCTGTACTGGGGGCTATTTAAACGTACTCTTGTTTGATAAGCACCGCGCTATTGCGCGGAATTAATGGCCGACCACGACGCAACAGCAAAGATCGGGTAAAGGCAGCTCCGAAAAGCAAAATCAATGAACTGTAGTAGACCCAAAGTAAAATCATCACCACCGACCCGGCTGCGCCATATGTTGATGCCGTTGCCGTATAGGCTAGATAAATTGCGATGACACTGCGGCCCAATGTAAATAGCACTGCAGTCACGACCGCGCCAATAAACACATCCTGCCAGCGCAGCACGACATCGGGCAACACCTTGAAAATAGTAGCAAATAATAAAATTACGACACCAAATGAAATTAATGACTCAAGTGACATCGTCAAAAAACTCGCATAGGGCACGAGATTGTCGGCGGCTTGGAGCATCCCCCTCACCACTACACCCATAGCTAATGAAACCAGTAAGATAAAACCGATAGATAACACCACAGTGAGCGATAGCAGACGATTTTTAATAAATACAAATGCGCTATTAGACGTCGGCTTCGCCGTTACGCCCCAAATAGTGTTGAGCGAAAACTGCATTTGCGCAAACACAGTCGTCGCACCAACCATCAATGCAATGAAACCGAGTAGCGTCGGCAGCAAACCTGACTCTTCAATTCTCGATTGTGCGACGGCTTGCTCAATGGCCGATGCGGCATCAGTTCCTAAGGTACCCTGCAGCTGAGCCACTATTTGACCCTGGGCGGCCTCTTCCCCCAACACAACGCCGATAACCGTCACCGCAATGATGATAGTAGGTGCCAATGAGAACAACGTATAAAAAGCGAGCGAGCCTGCATAGCTAAACGCATTTCGTTCCAGCCATAATGAAACGGCATCTTGCACTACGTTCCACCAGAAGGTTGCCGTTTTTTTAATCATATTCACTTCCCATGTAATCGTTTATACGCGTTTTATAAGGCTTATCGTTATGCTAGCATACCGAACCACAGCGTTTAACGCAGTTTTCTGACACGTGGCATGTCATCTTTACGCGGCAAAGCTTATGCTTGTAGAAAGTCCCGCGGTAGCTTCACCATCTGCCGCCACAACCGCTCAACACCAGGCTTGTGGACCATAGAACAGCGATATAGGCGAATCTCAAGCGGGATATCCCAATGCTGCTCACCGGCTCTGACCAAGCGTCCACTTTTCAACTCTTCGCGAATACAAAAATCAGGTATCCACGCCACACCAGCCCCCTGTAGAACCATTCCTTTCAGGCCTTCGGCCATGGCGGTTTCATAGACAGTGCGTAACTTCATTCGCAGCGGATCATTTTTGAGCAGCATGCGTACTGTCCGGCCCAAAAATGCGCCTTGAGTATAGGAAAGATAAGGAATGGAAGCGTCATGCTGCAATGAAAATAGCGGTTTGCCCTGCTCGTCTGGTAATGAAACGGGCAGCATATTAACCTTGCCGATTGAAAAAGACGGAAATACTTCAGCATCCAGCTGCATAGTGGCAAAAGGATCGTAGTAAGCGAGCATTAAATCGCAGTTACCCTCGCGCAATACGTGAATAGCCTCTCCTACGTTCATGGCAACTAAACGAGTGGGCAGCTCCCCAAGGCCTTTTTGTAACCGAGAAATCCACGGAGGATAAAAGCTCAACGCTAAAGAGTGCGCCGCGACGATATCCAAGGCTTCATTAGCAATAGACAAACCACGTAAATGGCTTAGCGATTCGTTCAACTGCTCGACAAGGTTTCGCGCTGTAACTAAAAAAAGTTGGCCTTCGGGCGTTAGCCCAACGGGTGTTGTTGAGCGATCTACCAAGGTTACATCAACCGCTTGTTCCAGCGCACGAATACGCCGACTAAAAGCCGGCTGCGTAACGTGTCGCTGGCGCGCCGAGGCCGAGAAGCTGCGTGTGCCGGCAAGTGCTACAAAATCTTCCAGCCATTTTGTTTCAAGATTCACCCATGACTCCTTGTTCTACTCGTCATCCACGCAGAGTTGCTTTTATTATCAGAGTTACCTGCACTATTGGACAGGAGCCGTTAAGTAAGCTGCCCGAGAAACCACTTTCATCCATATTGAACGCTGATTAATTTCATCCATTGTTACCCGGCGGCACTGTTCAAAATCACTTTCTAACATCACCGCGACGCTGGCAGCAAACTCGGGACTAGGTATAAATGCGGTGATTTCAAAATTTAATCGAAACGAGCGATTATCTAAATTAATAGTTCCTACTGTGGCTGCATCTTCATCTACAAGCATTACTTTTTGGTGCAGAAACCCCGGTAGGTAACGGTATATTTTAACGCCTGCTCTTAACATGTCAGGCAAGAATGAAAACGCTGACAAGAATACTAATAAATGATCAGGTCGCTCAGGAATCATCACGCGCACGTCTACACCCCGCATCGCCGCTAGGCGCAACGCATCCTGAACGCCTTGATCCGGTACAAAATAAGGGCTAGTGACCCACAGGCGGTGTTTCGCACTATGAATAACCTGCTGCACTAACAGGCTGGCAGTGTCTTGGCGGTCAGCGGGGCCAGAAGGCACTATGACGACATGATGGTCGGTTGCTGTAGACGTATCGGCTATCCAGTTCAGGCTAATCACTTCGTCCGTTGCCCAATGCCAGTCTTCCCAGAAGGCCTCTTGCAAGCCCAATACGCTGGGTCCCTGCAACTTTAAATGCGTGTCGCGCCAGGCACCGTGCCGCGGATCCTCACCTAGGTATTCGATACCCACGTTTAACCCACCTACCCAGCCCTCTTTGCCGTCAACGACCGTGACTTTGCGGTGGTTACGGAAGTTGAGCTGAAATCGATGTTTAAATCCACGCGATGACCGAAAGGCACTGGCTGACGCGCCTTCACGCGTTAAATCCCCCAGATAGCCCTCGTTTAATTTGCGGCTACCCACTTCATCATAAAGAAAATAAACCCGCACGCCACGCTTAGCCGCACGCTGCAGATGGCTTAACAAGCGCTGGCCCAGCGCATCGTTGCGCACGATAAAAAACTGTATCAACACATAGTTTTCGGCGCGATCAATGCCGTCAAAAAGGCTCTCAAACGCGGCATGACCGTTGACCAATAGCGTCGCTTGATTGCCGCGCGTCAATGGCATCATGGCCAGCTGCTCAACGGCCTGAACATCAGCACTGCTCGAAGGTGCCACGTAGGGCTGCACATTAGCTCGATAACGAACTAATACCCGACGCAGTACGGTGTCACGCTGCCCGCGGGCCGATACGTAGCCGTAGAACCGCGGTCGACCAAAAAACCAATAGGCTGGAAGTGCAACATAGGGAAAAGTAAGCAGCGATATAATCCACGCTACCGCTCCTTGAGAAGTACGGCTAGACATCAGTGCCATGATGGCCGACACAATGCCTAACAGATGTATCAATAAAATGCTGGTCCCTAATAACCAAGAGGCCATAGCTACGTCCTTATATAGGCAAGGGCCTCGCCGCAAGCGAGGCCCTTTTCATTTTAAAGCCCAATCAACCATTCTTCTCTACTACGCAGACTGAGCAATAATCTCTTTCCACTTAGCCGGTCCCGTTTGATGCACCGATGTGCCCTGGCTATCCACAGCAACGGTCACAGGCATATCTTCAACTTCAAATTCGTAAATAGCCTCCATGCCCAAATCTTCGAAACCGACTACCCGCGATTTTTTAATTGCCTGTGCGACGAGATAAGCAGACCCGCCAACGGCCATCAGATAAACCGCTTTGTTGTCGCGAATGGCATCAATGGCCGTTTGGCCACGCTCTGCCTTACCGACCATGCCGAGCAAGCCTGTTTCTTCCAGCATTGTACGAGTAAATTTATCCATCCGTGTTGCCGTGGTAGGTCCTGCGGGGCCAACCACCTCGTCGCCAATCGGATCAACCGGCCCGACGTAGTAGATAAACCGCCCTTTCATATCCACTGGCAAGGACTCGCCATTTGCCAACATATCTATCATGCGCTTATGAGCGGCGTCTCGGCCAGTTAACAGCTTTCCGTTTAACAATAGCGTATCGCCCGGCTGCCATGTTTTGACTTCGGCTGGGGTGACAGTATCGAGATTAACACGCTTGACGTTCTCGCCGGCTTCACGAGTAATTTCTGGCCAATCTTCCAGCTTCGGCGCGTCAAGCACCGCAGGGCCTGAGCCGTCCAGAGTAAAGTGAGCATGGCGAGTGGCCGCACAGTTAGGAATAATCGCGACCGGCTTGTTAGCCGCGTGAGTTGGGTAGTCCCTCACTTTAATATCCAAGACCGTAGTTAGACCACCTAAGCCCTGCGCGCCAATACCACTCTTATTGACCTTATCAAACAGCTCTAAGCGAAGCTCTTCAGCACGATTGCTCGGCCCGCGGGCCTGTAGGTCTTGTATATCGATAGGATCAAGCAGCGCTTCTTTAGCAATTAGCATGGCTTTTTCAGCGGTGCCACCAATGCCAATACCCAGCATACCGGGCGGGCACCAGCCGGCGCCCATCTTCGGCAGCTGCTCCATCACCCAGTCCACCACGCTATCTGAAGGATTCAGCATGGCGAATTTAGACTTGGCCTCACTACCACCACCCTTCGCGGCCACATGAATATCAACGCTGTCGCCAGGCACAATCGAGTGATGAATAATTGCCGGGGTGTTGTCTTTGGTGTTGGCTCGCTTGCCGTCGGGATCTGCCAGCACCGAGGCGCGCAGGATATTATCCGGCAACAGGTAAGCACGACGAACACCTTCGTTCACCATGTCGTCCAAGCTCATGTTCGCCTCCCACGTTACGTTCATACCCACATGAACGAACACGGTGACAATACCGGTATCCTGACAAATAGGACGATGGCCTGTGGCGCACATGCGTGAATTAATCAGAATTTGCGCAATGGCATCTTTCGCAGCGGGGTTTTCTTCACGCTCATAGGCGGCTGCCATGGCGTCAATAAAATCTTTAGGATGATAGTAAGAGATGTACTGCAGAGCATCGGCAACGCTTTGAATAACGTCGTCCTGGCGAATCACGGTCATGGACTAACAGCTCCTAGGTTATCGTCTAGTCAGCGGCTTTCTTTCGCAACTGCGAAAGTGCCGTCTTAGCGTGAGCCAAGTATACCGTATTGCCCCTCACGCGGCAGCATCCCTAGCGATACCAGTGGCAACGTAGTTTAGGGTGTAAAAAGTCGGTGCAAACACTCAAGATAACGGTATAAATATTAAAAAGTTAACTCGACTGGCAGCGCGGGCGTAGATACAGCCGCCTTGAACCTACCGTGATCCGCTGGATAACCTCGCCACCCCTGATCAAGCAACAGCGCCCCTAAGTTATGTTTGTGGAACGGCTTAAGATTTAGGCGTTGCTGGACGGCGACAGCCGAGATAAAAACGAATGCTGCGCGAGATTATCCTTTTGCCAAAGGGAAATATCAGAGGCACTGTAAAGGCTTGCGCTACGCCCTTGCGCCGTCAATCTAACGTGCAGCGTGCGCTTTGTGTCAAGCGGTTGATCGGCATCATGCTGTTTCCTAGCACCGTGCAGCTGGTTGTGCGAATACAGCGCGCGCCGATCACTCAATCGGATCAACATCGCCTTGCCCCACGTATCAACCCGCGTAACACGCGCACCAACAAGAGATGCGGCCTGCTCAGCAAGCTGTGGGAAAGCAAACCAAGCAGCGTCTATCTCACGCTCGCCTATCTGCTGCTGTACACGGTCTGCCGCACGGCGAATTTCGGGTCCTTCCGGCATACACCTCCTATCCCAATACCAGCTGTTTTTCCTTCATTTGATGCAGCTGGTCGCGAAGACGCGCCGCCTCTTCAAACTCCAGATTTTGCGCTGCTTCAAACATTGCATCTTCGAGCTTGTTAATCGCACCCGCGAGATCATGCTTACTCATACTGGCGATATCATAGTCAGCGACTGACTCAGCCACTTTTCGCTCATTACCGCGGCGGCTGCTTTTCTTACCAGGCGCTTGCGCCGCTTCAAGAATATCGGCGACCGAACGAGTCACCGTTGTCGGCGTAATACCATGCTCTTCGTTATGCTCTGTTTGCTTAGCGCGCCGCCTATCCGTTTCATCAATGGCCTTGCGCATTGAGTCGGTTATACGGTCTCCGTACAAAATAGCTTTACCATGCGCATTACGAGCGGCGCGGCCGATGGTCTGTATCAACGAGCGCTCAGAGCGCAAGAAGCCCTCTTTATCAGCATCCAAAATTGCCACAAGCGAAACTTCCGGAATATCGAGGCCTTCGCGTAACAGGTTGATACCCACTAGCACGTCAAACTTACCCAAGCGCAAATCGCGGATAATCTCTACCCGCTCCACGGTATCGATGTCCGAGTGTAAATAACGCACTCGAATGCCGTGCTCATCAAAGTAATCCGTTAGATCTTCTGACATACGCTTAGTCAGCGTGGTGACCAATACGCGCTCACCCGCCGCGGTGCGCAGCCCAATCTCCGAGAGCAGATCGTCTACCTGAGTGCTGGCTGGGCGCACCTCAATTTCAGGATCAAGCAGGCCGGTGGGGCGCACCACTTGCTCAACCGTTTGACCGGTGTGTTCAGCTTCATAACGACCAGGGGTGGCGGAGACAAAAATAGTTTGCGGTGAAATCGCCTCCCACTCCTCAAACTTCATGGGCCGATTATCCAGCGCTGAGGGCAGCCTAAATCCGTACTCGACCAGTGTCTCTTTACGTGAACGATCGCCTTTATACATCCCACCGACCTGCGGTACGCTGACGTGAGATTCATCGATAAACAGCAGTGCGTCGTCTGGCAAATAGTCAAAGAAGGTCGGCGGCGGCTCGCCCGGTGCACGCCCGGAAAGGTAACGCGAGTAGTTTTCAATACCGTTGCAATAACCGAGTTCAAGCATCATTTCTATATCGTAAAGCGTACGCTGTTCCAAACGCTGGGCCTCCACCAATCGTTCGTGCTTGCGCATCCACTCTAAACGCTCTTTGAGCTCCCCTTTAATGTCATCGATGGCGCCTAAAATCGTTTCCCGTGGCGTAACGTAATGCGATTTTGGGTAGATGGTCATGCGCGCCACCTCGCCATGGACGGCACCGGTTAGCGGATCAAACATGCGAATCGTGTCGATTTCATTGTCGAACAGCTCGATTCGCACCGCCTCCTCCTCAGAATCAGCGGGGAAGACATCGATGACGTCGCCACGAACGCGGTAAGTACCGCGTCGGAAATCCATATCATTGCGGGTGTACTGTAGCTCGGCCAAGCGACGTAAAAAGGCGCGCTGGTCAATCAGCTCACCGCGGGAGAAATGAAGGCGCATTTTCAGATATTGCTCGGGATCACCCAGGCCGTAAATAGCCGACACGGACACCACAATTAGCGCATCACGTCGCTCAAGTAGCGCCTTGGTGGCTGAAAGACGCATCTGCTCGATATGGTCATTAATCGATGCATCTTTCTCGATAAACGTATCGGATGCCGCCACATAGGCTTCAGGCTGATAATAATCGTAGTAAGAGACGAAATACTCTACCGCGTTATCAGGGAAAAAAGACTTAAACTCACCGTAAAGCTGGGCAGCGAGCGTCTTATTCGGCGCCATGACAATCGTTGGCCGCTGCTGCTGCTCAACCACATTTGCCATAGTGAAGGTTTTACCCGACCCCGTAACCCCGAGCAGCGTCTGATGGGCAAGCCCTGATTCCAGGCCACTAATCAGCCCTTTAATAGCGGCGGGCTGATCGCCTGCAGGCTGAAATTTAGACTGCAATCGAAAGGCTTTGCTCATCGTGACTCCAAAAAAAGGGGGAATTAGCTAAAAACAAACTAAACAAGCCGTGTGGCGATCTCGACGGTGGACTCAGTCATCAAGCGCTGGATGGGGCAACGGTGGCTAATATCTTCCAGCCTGGCACGCTGATCCGGGTCATCAATACCCTGCAGCGTTAATGCGACATCTAACTTATAGATACCTTTTTTTTCCTGGCTATCCTCTCGCTGCACGGTGACGGTAATTCCCTCAAGCGGCCACTCTTTACGCTTGGCGTACATCGACACCGTTATCGCCTTGCAGGTGCCTAAGGCAATATCGAAATAGTCATGGGGGTCCGGTGCGCTACCATCACCGCCAACAATGGCCGGCACATCGGCATACATATCCTCTAGGCCATTGACCTCAATGCGCTGCCTAAAAACGTTGTTGCGTTCACTGATAATGGTAATCGGCATATGCATTAAGACACCTTTACGCCCAGCTTAAGTTTTTCAATCGCGTTAATAAGCGTTTGACGCGATGCTCGGCCATCCACCTCGGCGCCATGCCTTCCCACCTCAGCACTGTCGACGCCTTCAAGCATCATAAGCGACGTGGTAATTTTATTAACCTGATCGACCGTTTTAACATGCTGAAATGTTAATGATTGCTGCGCCATACCGCTTCCTTACCTGTTGATCAACACCTGATAAACTGTGCAAAGCTGATATCAAACGAAGAGCTTAGCACGCTAATAGTGCCTTGCAATTGATGCACTGCGCCCGCAGTAAATGGCATATTAGTACGTATGTTATACGCTGGCACCTTACCATTTTCTTTAGGAGTTTTTATGGCGACCGTTCCCTCTAGCACCCCCGCCCTTGGCTGCGTCCGCCTAACCCATTTAGCGGCACTGGATGTAAAAGGCGTCGATGCAGAAAAATTCCTTCAAGGACAAACCAGCGCTCAGGTCAGCCTGGCCGATGGACGCTTTGCACCGCTCACCTGTTTCTGTACGCCAAAGGGGCGAATGCTAGCTAATGCCCAACTGCTGCGTTTGAGCAATGAGCATTTCCGCCTGCTGCTGAGCACAACATTAGTCGATAGCTTAGCCAGTCATCTTAAAAAGTTCGCTGCTTTTTATCGCACGGAACTGATTCTGCAGCCTCAGCTAACCTTTATCGGTGCAAGCGAAGGTGCTCAGGCACTGGCGGATCAGCTCGGACTGCAGCTTCCCGACAACGTCGGCACCCACTATAACAGCGGGCTGGCTCTAAGTTTGCAGTGTCTAGGTGAGACACCGCGCTTTATATTCTGTTTCGACAACACCAACAATGACGCTAGCGTGGCCATACAAGATGACGATGCAGGCCGTAATGCTTGGCAGCTTGAAGATATCCGCAGTGGCTTAGCGTGGCTAACCGATGCTCAGCAGGATCACTTCCTGCCCCAGATGATAAACTGGGAGGCGCTTGGCGGGATTAGCTTTAAAAAGGGTTGCTACACCGGCCAAGAAGTCGTCGCGAGAGCACACTTCCGGGGCCAGGTTAAAAAGCGCCTGATGCGCGTCAGCGTCGAGACAACAGCGCTGCCAGAAGCGGGCGCCAGCTTGGTTAATAGTGACGATAAATCGGTAGGCGAAGTGGTGATCAGCGCACCGGACTCGCTAGGTGGCATTGAGCTGCTGGCGGTTATGAGCACTAAAAGCGCCGAAGAAATGACGCCCATCTTTTTGTCAGGACTACCCGCCACCCTTTTACCGCTGCCCTACCCGATTGAACGCGTAGATCCCGAGCAGCTAGCGGTCAGCCTTAACAGCTAAGACTGCATGTTCGGCAACCCAAATAGCGTTGCGACGACAGCACTGGTTTGCCCCGCGACCTGCTCGGCTGTTTGCCCGCGTAGCCTAGCCACCGCATGGCAAACATCGACTAGCCTACTTGGCTCATTACGTATGCCCTGGTAGCCATTTAATGGCATATCGGGGCTATCGGTTTCGAGCATAAAGGCGTCATCGGGCAGTGCTTTTACCATGCGCTGTAATCGCTTAGCGCGCTCATAGGTCACCGCCCCACCTAAGCCTAGCTTGAAACCAAGCGCTAAAAACCTCTGAGCTTGCTCAATTGAACCAGAAAAGGCGTGAATCAGGCCTGCTTTAGGCAGCGCAAACTGGCCAAGGCGCTTAGCAACGGAGTCATTAGCATGCACACAGTGAACCACGATGGGCAAAGCGTGTTTCTGAGCCATCCTTAACTGAGCATCAAAGTAGTGCCACTGGGCATCAATAGTCGCTTCAAAGCGAGCATCAATACCGCACTCGCCCACCGCCACGATTTCTGGATGCTTAATGAATAGTTGATCAAGTGCGGCAAGGTCCGCTTCTTGATGCTGCGCCACAAAGTAAGGATGCAAGCCCACGCAAGCTGACGTGTCATCGCGCTCGGCAAGCGCCAGCACATGCTGCCAGCGATCTCGGGTTGTACCAGGAATGACAAAGCGCGAAACGCCCACTGCCTTCGCGGCCTCAAACACCTCTGCTCGGTCATGATCGAACTGAGGGAAGTCGAGATGGCAGTGAGCATCAATCAGCATAGAGCTGCCTAGACATATAAAAAACTAGTGTTCGCGCGTTGGCTGAAAGCGGATGTCTGGCCATCGCTCTTGGGTCATTTGAAGATTCACCCGGGTCGGCGCAATGTAAGTAAGATAGCCACCCCCATCGATCGCCAAGTGGGTGCTGGCCTTACGCTTGAATTCTTCTAGCTTCTTGGCGTCTTCACAATAGACCCAGCGCGCCGTCTGTACATTGACCCCTTCGTACAGGCAGTCGACCTTGTACTCTTCCTTTAGACGATGGGCAACAACATCAAACTGCAGAGTACCTACGGCGCCGAGAATCAGATCGTTATTATCCATCGGCATAAATACCTGCGTTGCGCCTTCTTCAGACAGCTGCTGCAAGCCTTTTTGAAGCGCTTTCATCTTCAGGGGGTCTTTTAGCCGCACGCGCTTAAATAGTTCAGGAGCAAAGTGGGGAATACCGGTAAAGCGCATATCTTCGCCAACGGTAAACGTATCGCCTATCTGAATAGTCCCGTGGTTGTGCAGACCAATAATGTCGCCGGGCCACGCTTCTTCCACGTGAGCGCGATCAGAAGCCATGAACGTCAGCGCATCGGCAATCTTGACGTCTTTACCTATTCGCACGTGGCGCATCTTCATGTTCTTTTCGTACTTGCCAGAACATACCCGCAAGAACGCAATACGGTCCCGGTGATTGGGATCCATGTTGGCCTGGATCTTAAACACGAAGCCGGTAAATCGATCATCATCCGCAATGACGTCACGCGTGTCGGTTTGATGCGCTTGAGGTGGCGGCGCATACTCAACAAAACCGTCAAGCATTTCGCGCACGCCAAAGTTGCCCATCGCAGTGCCGAAATAAACGGGCGATAAATCGCCACGGCGATAAGCCTCCAGATCAAACTCATGAGAAGCGCCACGAACCAGCTCAACTTCCATGCGCAGCTCTTCGGCCTGCTCTTCTCCCAGCGCCGCATCTACCTCGGGGCTATGCAGGCCTTCAATACGCTTATCATCGGGAATTCGGCTACCTTGGCCCTGGGTGTAGAGATGGATGACGTCGTTATAAAGATGATAAACGCCCTTGAAGTGACGCCCCATACCAATTGGCCAGGTCATTGGCGCACACTGGATATTTAGAACCGTTTCTACTTCATCCATGACCTCAATAGGGTCGCGGGTATCGCGGTCCATCTTATTGATAAACGTTAAAATCGGCGTGGTACGTAGCCGACATACCTCCATCAGCTTAATGGTGCGATCTTCAACGCCCTTGGCACCATCAATTATCATTAATGCAGAGTCGACCGCCGTTAGTGTGCGGTAAGTATCTTCAGAGAAGTCTTCGTGTCCGGGCGTATCCAACAGATTGACGATGCGACCCCCGTAAGGAAATTGCATCACCGAGGTCGTTACTGAAATACCCCGCTCCTGCTCCATCTTCATCCAGTCCGAGGTAGCGTGGCGGTCATTACGCTTACTCTTAACCGAGCCGGCTAGCTGGATGGCGTTTCCAAACAGCAGCATTTTTTCGGTGATCGTGGTTTTACCGGCATCAGGGTGCGAGATAATAGCGAATGTCCTGCGAAGCTCAGCTTCACGGGCTAAATGAGTGTCTTTCATTGTGCCTCTTTAAATATGTAGTCTCAGCGCAGCTTTCTATTTCACGATCACCGCGCGTTGAGCAATGTCCATTGCACTAATTGTAACGCTTGGAGGCTGCTGTTGTCGCGGGTGGCGTCAAGGCCGGGCCACCTAATAGATAGCCAAAAAAAAACGCTGACAGGGTCAGCGTTTTTAAAATACTTGTTTGAACACCTGAATTTAGAAGCGGCCTGCACGAAACGGGGCCATATCGATAGCTGTCTCTTTGCCTTCCATCATATCCGCCAACAGTTGGCCCGTGGCTGGGCCGAGGGTAAATCCTTGATGCCCATGGCCAAAAGCGAGCCATAGGCCGGGGTGACGGGGCGCCGGACCAATGACCGGCTTCATGTCGGGAAGACAAGGCCGCGCGCCTTTCCAAGGAGCGTCATCACGCCGCTCGCCTAACGGAAATACGCTGCGGGCTACTTTTTCTGCAGCATCGAGTTGCTTAGCGTCGGCCAGCGCTTCTAAACGATCAAGCTGTGCCCCCGTTGTGAGCCGCACACCCGCATCCATTGGCGCGAGCAAGTAGCCAACCTCTGCATCCATTAACCAGTAGTTGAGCTTAGCCGGAGCCTGTGTGGCGTAATGCATATGGTAGCCACGCTTTACAAAGGTCGGGAAGTGATAGCCCAACGACTTTAACCAGTTACCTGTCCACGGCCCCAAAGCAACGACTACCTCATCGGCTTCTAGCACCTCACCGGCGGTGGTTACCTGCCAACGCTCGCCCATTTGCTGCACAGACTCAATATCAGCTTGCAGTATGCGCCCGCCATCCTGACTAAATGCATTTGCGTACGCGGCTACCAGCGCGCCCGGGTCAGCCACCGTCCACGGGTCGAGCCAGTGGATCGCACCAATAATGCTGTCGCTCAACGAGGGCTCTTTTTCCAGAAGGGCAGCCCGGCCCAACTGCTCGAACTGGACGCCGTAAAGGTTACGCGCCTCTTCAGCATCTTTTATACGAGCGGCTAACCTGTCGGCCGAGCGGTAAAGCTCAAGCCACCCCTGACGGCGCACCAAATGATCCGCGCCAGCGGCATCAATCATCGGCCCATGCGTTTGTAGCGACAGCTGGATTAGCGACGCGTATTCCGGAACAATTTTTTGGTACGTTTTCGGTGCCGAGTTCATCCAGTACCGTAACAAAGGAAAGACAGCGTTGAACATGCCCGCTGGTCGATAGCGTATGTCTATTCTGCGATTGGGCAGAACGCTTAGCAGTGTCTTAGCGTCACGCGGAAAAGGATAAGGCCTGACGGCTTCACGCTGAATAATACCGGCATTGCCAAATGATGTTTCTCGACCCGGCTGAAGGCGGTCCACCAGGGTGACATCATATCCACGCTGACGCAGATGCCAGGCAATACAGACACCCACCATGCCTGCCCCTAAAACCACCGTTTGACGCGCCATCGTGATCTACTCCCTTTGCGAATTAGGAATTACTGCTACCAACAGAGGTTAAAAATAACTTATTGAAAAATATCACTAAACAAAGGGCGCTGACAGAGCTTAAAACTCTCTTTTCACCTACATAATTAGCAATTAATGCTACCAAAGAATGGCCAATGGCTATTATTACTGTAGGCAAGCTAGCCAACATCACTTTTCTCGCCGCATTTCTGCTCTCAATGCAAAAGACAAAAAATCGAAAAACAAAAACGCAAAAAACCCAATTAAGGGCTTCAAAATAAAGTAAAAATGAAGAATATATCAATGTGGCAATGGGGTGGATGATGGGGCTTGAACCCACGACCACCGGAATCACAATCCGGGGCTCTACCACTGAGCTACACCCACCACAACCTAAAAACTGGGAACGCAAACATTGTCATTGGGGTGGATGATGGGATTTGAACCCACGACCACCGGAATCACAATCCGGGGCTCTACCCCTGAGCTACACCCACCAAAGACAATCTTACGTAAACAAGCGTGATTGAAGATAGGATTCTGACAGGTTAATACCACTGAACACGGTGGCACGCCCAGCAGGAATCGAACCCGCAACCTACGGCTTAGAAGGCCGTTGCT
>NZ_JBQDLQ010000031.1:0-40060 GCF_052095695.1 Halomonas sp. | reverse complement strand
GATGTCGATCAAGGAACTTACTAAGGGCTAGCGACAGATGAGCAAACAAGTAAATGATCAGGGCGATGTTCAACCGACATCCGCCGATGCCTCTCAAGGCGTCCCTAAAACGACCGACATGGCCGCTGCGACTAGCAGCACGTCTGAGCCCAGCACGCCGACTACACCGCCGCCTCCTCAAAACGGTGTTAATAATCAAAATGGTGCTAACAACCACCGTTCGCGGCGGCGTGGAAAAGGCGGCGCAAATAGCGCAGCTTCGTCAGCAGCCAGCATGACGACCACACCCTCGTCGACAGGCACTGCCGCGCCAAGTTCATCTGCCCAGGCCACAAGTTCACCTTCGCCCGCAAAAAGTACCGCATCATCGACCAGCTCGGCATCAGCAATGCCGACACCCCCAAAACCAACGCCATCAAAATCTTCTACCGGCAGTTCGTCCGATGGTACGCCACCGCCCAGTAATACGGGTAAAGGCAGCGGTGGCGGTAAGGGCGGCCTCTTCGCTATTGTGCTGGTCATTATCGTGGCCATCGTATTGGCGCTCGTCGCCTGGCAGGGGTGGCAGCGCCTTGAGAACCAGCAGCAGCGTATTGATGAGCTGACCCAGCTGACCGAAAGTAATGCATCGCAACAGTCGGTGAGCGATCTGGCATCGCGCCTGGACGGCGGCGAGGCAGAGCGCGATGAGGCCCTGCAAGGTACGCTCAGCGAGCTGCGCGACGAATTTGGCAGCTACCGTAGCGAAGTCGATGAGACCTTGGGCCAAGTGCTGGACCAACTTTCCCAGGAGCAGGACACCGACGAGCGCGATTGGCTGCACGCCGAAGCCGCGTATCTGCTGCGCCTAGCGAATCAACGTCTGCAGTTAGAGGGCGATATTAACGGCGCTGCTGCACTGCTGCGCACCGCTGACGCGCGCCTTGTCGATGCGGAAAATCCCGCATTGACGCCGGTACGCCGCGAGATTGCCAATGAGCTAGCCGCCCTTTCTGGCGTACCCCAGGTTGACCGCACCGGTCTCTACTTAGCGCTGAATGCTCAGCAGGAGCAGGTTGCCAATCTGCGGCTTTCGCAAGAAATCGAAGAGCGCGCGGTCACTTCCGGCATCGAACAGCCACCAACCGGTACGTTCCAGCGCCAGTTAGCTCGCTTCGGTCAAGAGCTGAAAGACCTGGTGGTGATTCGCCATCACGATGAAGCGCTGGAAGCACTTGTGACGCCCGAACAAGAGTCGTACCTGCGCCAGAGCCTGCGCTTAATCTTAGAGCAGTCCCAGCTAGCGCTGCTAAAAGAAGAGCAGGATCTGTATCGGGCAAGTCTTGATAAAGCGCTCGGGCTTCTAAACGACTATTACGATACCGACCGCGAAGAAACGCAAAACGTTATCGCGCGCCTTCAAGAGCTTCAGCAGGCCGAGATAAAACCGGAGCTGCCGGACATCAGCGCTTCTCAGCAGGAACTCACGCGTTTTATTGAGAACCGCCATGAAACGCGTGGCCAAAGCGGAGGTGATGCATGAGAAAGCTTGTTCTGCTGATTGTCGCTGGCCTTGCCGTCGGTGCCCTTTTTGGGCAAATGATGATGGCAGTGCCCGGCTACTGGCTCATCCGCGTTGGCGACTCCTCCATACAAACCTCGTTTTGGTTCGGCCTGGTATTGCTGTTTGCCGCGTTTATTGTCCTGCATTTCGTCCTGCGCTTGCTGAGCGGCATCATTCGCCCGATGGGCCGTTTTCGCAGCTGGAACAGTCGTGCACGTAACCGCCGCGCTATGCAGCGCACCGTGCGTGGTCTCGTCGCGCTAACCGAAGGTCGTTGGAAAAAGGCCGAGAAAACCTTGGCTAACGCTGCCGATGACTCCAGTACGCCACTGGTTAATTACCTATCAGCGGCGCTGGCCGCCCACTACCAAGGCAACCACGCTAAGTCTCAAGAGCACCTCAACCAGGCTCAGCTTTCAACGCAAGGGGCTGATACCGCCGTTGGCCTAATGCAGGCGCAAATGATGATTGAGCGCCAGCAGCCTGAAGAAGCCCTGGCAATCTTGAATCGACTGGACAAAAAACTCTCTAATCACCCGCAAGTGCTTAAGCTGCTGAAACAAGTGCATGTGAGCGTCAACGACTGGGAAGGCCTACGGCGTTTGATTCCACGGCTGGCGGCGCAAAAGCTGATTTCTCAATCAGAGCGCGAGCAGCTAGAGTTTAAAGCTTACCGTGAGCTGATTATCTTTGAAGCCAAAAACCCAACCAACGTTGAGCGTGTGCGTGGGCTGTGGGCGGATATGCCTGACTATATGCGCGGCAATACGGAGCTTATCGCTATTTATTGCGAAGCCCTGATTCAAGCCAATGAAGAGTTTATTGCCGAGCGCCTGCTTAACCATTCGCTCGACCATCACTGGGATGCGCGCTTAGTCAAACGCTACGGCCTGCTGAAGGTTGACCCAGCACGACAGCTGGCAAAAGCAGAGAAATGGCTGCAAGAGCGACCTAATGATCCGGAGCTGCTATTGACCTGTGGCCGGCTGTCCCTGCGCACCGGCAAATGGGAAAAGGCGCTAGAATACTTCGAAGCCAGCCAGCGCCAGCGCCCCAACGGAGAAGTATGCGCTGAGCTTGCCCGCCTTTACGCCAGTATGGGTGAGCACAATAAGAGCCAGCTGTACTATCGTCACAGCGTTGAAATGCTGGCTAAATCGCTGCCCTCGCTGCCCCAGCCAAGCGATGCCAGCGATAGCCAACCCCCTGACACGAAAGCAGCTAAAAAAACGCGCTTAAAGTAAGCTGCATAAAAACGGGTGCCCTTTTGGGCACCCTTTTTTATAACAAACCATTAAGATTGTCATGGCGTCGACGCTGTATTAAGAGACGACTGTTCTGCCTCCGTGGGCACAGGCAACTCGGAGGTGCAGTGGCCGCAGCGAGTGGCGTTGATAGGCACGGTCATGAGGCAGTGCGGGCAGGGCTTCTCAACCGGGCTTTTGGGTGATTCCACCTCTTCACGCTTTAAGCGGTTAATCGTTCTTACCAGCATAAAAACAACGAAAGCCACAATCGTGAAGCTGACCACCGCATTGATAAATAGCCCAACGTTAAGGGTGACTGCTCCGGCAACCTGAGCGGCCGCTAAGGTGGGGTAAGGGCCTGCAATGGTGCCCTGACTAAGCACGACAAAGAGGTTGGAGAAATCAACCCCACCCACCAGTAGGCCGATAATAGGATTCATTACATCCTTGACAAGGCTTTGTACGATCAGCGTAAAAGCGCCGCCGATAATGATCCCCACCGCCATATCCACAACGTTACCTTTAACGGCAAACTCGCGAAACTCCTTGAAAAACTTGGCCATTAGTGTCTCCTTTCGTTGCTTAGCTTATTAGGTTATCGCGTTTTTGGATGTAAAATCTTTTGACTCAATGGCTTATTGAAACGACGTTCAATGTTGAAACGAACATTTCATTCATCACTGATGCCCCGCCCTACATTCCCATTAATCGCCTCAGCGGCGACCTCCAGTGTTCTATTTGCGACATCGATTGAATTGCTTTTCAGATTGCTTTGTCAGTATAAGTGTCATCCGTGCCAATATACATTGTAGGCAGTAACTATCTAGCGCAGGAACCCAGAACAAAACGCCGGCGATATAAAACGATAATAAAAATAAAATCAATGACGTTTAGGTGATAGAGGGATAGAGGGATAGAGGGATAGACCATGACTATTAATCAAGTAAAAAACCCAACCACCGTAAGTTACTCGAACCCACCGCAAACACTCGGTTTTCTGCTGTTGGACAACTTCACCCTCATCTCTCTGGCGTCAGCGATTGAGCCTCTGCGCATGGCAAACCAGTTGGCTGGGCGCGAGCTGTATCGCTGGTACACCCTGACGCAGGATGGGTCCCCGGTTCGTGCAAGTGACGGTCTGCATGTAACGCCCGATGCCTCAATGCACGCACCGCTGTCGCTGGATTGGGTGGTGGTTTGTGGCGGCGTTGCCCCTCAGCATAGTATCAGCCGTGATCATCTACATTGGCTGCAGGCACAGTCGCGCCAGCTACGTCGCTTAGGCGCTATCTGTACGGGTAGCTGGGCGTTAGGTCAGGCAGGTCTGCTTGATCATTACGAAACCAGCATTCACTGGGAGTGCCTGGCCTCTATTCAGGAGGCGTTTCCGAAGGTGGTGCTGACAACCCGGCTGTTCTCTATTGATCGCGACCGATTTACCGCCTCTGGAGGCACGGCGCCGCTGGATATGATGCTCAACCTGATCGCTCACGATCATGGCAAAGAGATTTCTGCAGGCATCTCCGAGATGTTCATCTACGAGCGCATGCGTAACGAGCAGGATCAGCAGCGCGTGCCGTTAAAGCATGTGCTGGGCACGACACAGCCCAAGCTGCTGGACATCGTTGCGCTGATGGAGTCCAACCTGGAAGAGCCGCTTGAGCTCGACGAACTGGCCAGCTACGTTGGCGTCTCGCGGCGTCAGTCGGAGCGGCTTTTCCAGCGCTACCTGCACTGCTCGCCCTCCCGGTATTATCTCAAGCTGCGACTGGTGCGGGCACGTCAGTTACTCAAACAGACGTCTCTCTCCATCATCGAGATTGCCTCGGTGTGCGGCTTTGTTTCAACCCCGCATTTTTCCAAGTGCTATCGCGAGTGCTTCGGTGTTCCGCCGCGCGACGAACGTCGGGGCATTCATTCCGGCCCAAAACATCAGGAAAAATCGCCGCCAATGCTCAAGCGTTGGGGCGTAGAACCGGCGAGCAGCGAACCGGTATCAAGTGCCCTTCTGGCACTTGCCTATGCTCAAGGTGAGCCGACCTTTGCCAGCGTACCGCTCGTCACCTGACGGGGCCTGTCATCATTGCTATCAGAGCTGCCCAAAAGGCAGCCCTTTTACGTTAAGCCCTCGTTCATATTGCGCCCCCTTTCGCGCCCTTGCCTCGTTTGTATCGCTTAACCCGCCTGCTTGCCATATTTGCCACGCGTGCATTTCGCCTAATGACGCTTTTGGAATTTCCGTCGTCGTTTCCAAGAGCTGATCAGCAGCAGGGCAACGCTATGCTTCCTATATAAACAATTCTGGAGCTACGCTATGAACCCTGCTGAGTTGCACCAAGATGCCATCGTCATTGACGGCCTGATTATCGCCAAATGGAACCGTGAATTACTTGAAGATATGCGTCTTGGCGGCCTGACTGCAGCCAACTGTACCGTCTCGGTCTGGGAAGGCTTCAAGGCAACGGTCGACAATATCGTGGCGTCCAAACAGCTAATGGCAGAGTGCAGCGACCTGGTATGCCCGGTTCGCACCACCGCCGACATTATGCGCGCCAAGAAAGAAGGCAAGACCGGTATCATCTTCGGCTTTCAGAATGCCCACGCCTTTGAAGATCAAATCGGCTACGTCGAGATCTTCAAGGAGCTCGGCGTGGGCATCGTACAGATGTGCTACAACACTCAGAACCTGGTCGGCACCGGCTGCTACGAGCGTGACGGTGGCCTGTCTGGCTTTGGACGCGAGATCGTCGCGGAAATGAACCGCGTCGGCATGCTGTGCGACCTTTCCCACGTGGGCGCCAAGACCTCTGAAGAAGTCATCCTCGAATCCAAAAAGCCGGTGTGCTACTCGCACTGCCTGCCCTCCGGGCTCAAAGAGCACCCGCGCAACAAGTCCGATACAGAGCTTAAGTTCATCGCCGACCACGGCGGCTTTGTCGGCGTGACCATGTTCACTCCATTTCTCAAAAAGGGCGTCGATTCGACCATCGACGACTACTGCGAAGCGATTGAATACATCATGAACATCGTGGGCGAAGACGCTATCGGTATTGGTACCGACTTCACCCAGGGTCATGATCAGAACTTCTTCGAATGGTTGACCCACGACAAGGGCTACGCGCGTCGCCTAACCAGTTTCGGCAAGATTATCAATCCTGAAGGCATTCGCACCATCGGCGAATTCCCCAATCTGACAGAAGCGCTGTTAAAGCGTGGTATGAGCGAATCCCAGGTTAGAAAAATCATGGGCGAGAACTGGGTGAGAACCCTAAAAGACGTCTGGGGCGAATAAGGGCCTAGAAGTCCTTGAACAGCCAAACGCTCTTACAAATATAAGTTTAAGGAAGACGACCGTGACCAAGACTGCTCCCGAACTCCCCATTGAAGTCGACAGTGAAACAGGTATCTGGACGAGCGATGCCTTGCCGATGCTCTACGTACCCCGTCACTTCTTTATCAATAACCATATGGCCGTTGAAGAAGCACTGGGCGCAGAGAAGTACGCCGACATTCTCTACCACGCGGGTTACAAAAGCGCTTGGCACTGGTGTGAGAAAGAGGCCGAACTTCACGGTTTGGAAGGCGTAGACGTCTTCGAGCATTACATGAAGCGCCTATCCCAGCGAGGCTGGGGCCTCTTCATTACCGAGGACATCGATCTCGATGCTGGCACCGCCCGCGTACGCCTTGAGCATAGCGCGTTTGTCTACCAAATGGGCAACGTAAACCGCAAAATCGAGTACATGTTTACCGGCTGGTTTGCTGGCGCGATGGATCAGATTATAAGCGCCCGCGGAAGCTCGCTGCGCACGCTTGCCGAGCAGACCCAGAGCGGCGCCGAGGAAGGCTGTGAGCACGGCCTGTTTGTTGTTACGCCTAAGCACTGAGGGTCGTCGCCATGGCATTCGATGCACTATTTAAGCCGATTCAGATCGGTAGTCAGACGATTCGTAACCGAGTGGTCAGCACCGCCCACGCCGAAGTTCACGCTACCGACGGCGGCATGACCACTGAGCGTTACGTCAAGTACTACGAGGAGAAGGCGAAGGGAGGCTGCGGGCTTTGTATCTGCGGCGGCTCCTCAATCGTCTCTATCGACAGTCCTCAGGGCTGGTGGAGTTCGGTCAACCTATCAACCGACCGCATCATCCCGCACTTCCAAAATCTGGCGGATGCCGTCCATAAGCACGACGGCAAGATCATGATCCAGATTACCCACATGGGACGCCGCTCTCGCTGGGACGGTTTTGACTGGTCGACCCTGGTATCACCCTCAGGTATCCGCGAACCGGTGCACCGCTCGACCTGTAAGACCATTGAGGAAGAAGAGATCTGGCGTATTGTCGGCGACTTCGCTCAGGCCGCGCGCCGGGCAAAGGAGGGCGGGCTTGATGGTGTTGAACTCTCCGCCGTGCACCAGCATTTGATCGACCAGTTCTGGAGCCCGCGGGTTAATAAGCGTGAGGATGAGTGGGGCGGCAGCTTCGAGAACCGTATGCGCTTTGGTATGGAGGTGCTTAAAGCCGTGCGCGCTGAAGTGGGGGACGACTTCAGCGTCGGTATGCGTATCTGTGGTGATGAATTCCATCCAGACGGCCTCTCCCACGACGATATGAAGCAGATCGCCGCCTATTACGATGCCACCGGCATGGTCGACTTCTTCGGCGTTATCGGCTCCGGCTGTGATACTCACAACACCCTGGCCAACGTCATTCCCAACATGTCATACCCGCCGGAGCCTTTTCTACACTTGGCGGCAGGGATTAAAGAAGTAGTCACCGTGCCGGTGATTCACGCCCAGAATATTAAGGATCCCAATCAAGCCCAGCGCATTCTCGAAGGGGGCTATGTGGATCTGGTCGGCATGACCCGGGCACATATCGCCGACCCCCACCTGATCGCCAAGATCAAGATGGGCCAGATAGACCAGATCAAGCAGTGCGTGGGCGCCAACTACTGCATCGACCGCCAGTACCAGGGCCTTGATGTGCTGTGTATCCAGAATGCGGCCACATCGCGGGAATACATGGGCCTGCCCCACATCATCGAGAAGACCGAGGGCGCCAAGCGCAAGGTTGTCGTGGTAGGCGGTGGCCCCGGGGGTATGGAGGCAGCCCGCGTCGCCGCTGAGCGTGGTCACGACGTCACCCTGTTTGAGGCAGCCGAGGCCCTGGGGGGGCAGATCACCATTGCCGCCCAGGCCCCGCAGCGCGACCAGATCGCCGGTATCACCCGCTGGTACCAACTGGAGCTGGCGCGATTGAAAGTCGACCTGCGTCTGGGTACCCGCGCCGATGAGGCAACTCTGCTTGATCTACGCCCGGATATCGTCGTGCTCGCCACCGGTGGCCAGCCCTTCCTTAGCCAGCACCCAGAGTGGGGCTACTCGGAGAATGCCGAGGAGAGCCTGGTGGTCAGCACCTGGGATATTCTCTCTGGCAAAGTGACGCCCGGTAAGAACGTGTTGCTTTATGACGCCATCTGCGAATTCTCCGGCGTTTCGGCGGCGGATTTCCTAGCCGACAAGGGCGCCAAGGTCGAGATCGTCACCGACGATATCAAGCCTGGCGCGGCGGTGGGTGGCACTACCTTCCCCACCTACTACCGCAGTCTCTACGAGAAGGAGGTGATCATGTCCTCCGACTTGATGCTAAATAAGGTCTACCGCGAGGGCGATGGCTTGGTAGCGGTGCTTGAGAACGAGTACACCGGTGCTTTGGAAGAGCGCGTGGTGGATCAGGTGGTCGTTGAGAACGGTGTGCGTCCTGATGAGGCGCTCTATTACGCCCTCAAGGAGCAGTCTCGCAACAAAGGCCAGGTGGATCTGGAAGCGCTCTACGCGATCCAGCCGCAGCCCTGCCTGGTTGATGAGAGCGGCGAGTCAGGAGATGGCTTCTTGCTCTTCCGCCTGGGCGACTGCACGGCGCCGCGTAATACCCACGCGGCCATCTACGATGCTTTGCGAATCTGCAAGGACTTTTGACCTGAGCTAGAGCCGGGGCGCCGGGGGTAGACCGTAGCGAGGGTCTTTTGCCAGGGATGGCAAAAGTAGCGCCCAAGGATGGGTTTACAGCGCCCTCGTGTAGGTCTTCCCCCGGAGCAGCGCCGCCGCCAAAGCCAATGGCACCAAAGATGAGGTGAGCACCATGCTCGAAACGCTCTTGCCGATACTGATTTTCACCGCCCTGGTCCTGGTGGTGATCGGCGCCGTGCGCCGTATACGCCTGTGGCGACAGGGGCGACCCTCCCGGGTTAACCTGTTCAAGGGGCTGGTGGCGCTGCCGCGCCGCTATTTGGTGGATCTGCACCATGTTGTGGGGCGTGACAAAATGATCTCCAACACCCACGTGGCCACCGCCGGTGGCTTCGTGGCTGCCGCCGTGCTGATGATCCTGGTGCATGGGCTTGGTATTGCTAATCCGCTGCTGGGTGGATTACTGCTGCTGGCTAGCGCTTCCATGTTTGTCGGCAGCCTCTTCGTGGCACGACGGCGGATCAACCCACCCACTAGGCTCTCTAAGGGCCCCTGGATGCGCCTGCCCAAGAGTCTCATGGCGTTTTCAATAGGTGTCTTCCTGATCACGCTGCCCACGGTAGGTCTGCTGCCCGACGGTTTGATTGAAAGCAGTGGTAGTTGGCTGCTGGCGCTGGTGTTAGCGGGCGTGGTGGCCTGGGGCCTGGGCGAAATGTTTTTTGGCATGACCTGGGGCGGGCCCATGAAGCACGCCTTCGCCGGTGCCTTGCATCTAGCTTTTCATCGCCGCGCCGAGCGCTTCTCCACGAAAAAAGGCGGCGCTGGCCGCTCAACGGGCCTCAAGGCGCTGAACCTAGAAGACGAGGCGGCTCCATTGGGCGTGGAAAAGCCCGCCGACTTTACCTGGAATCAACTGCTGGGCTTCGATGCCTGCGTACAGTGTGGCCGCTGTGAGGCGGTGTGCCCGGCATTCGCCGCGGGTCAACCGCTCAACCCAAAGAAGCTGATCCAGGACATGGTCGTAGGTATGGCGGGGGGAAGCGATGCAGCCTATGCTGGCTCGCCCTACCCTGGCAAGCCGGTAGGAGAGCACGCCGGGACTCCCCATGGGCCCATCGTAGCGCTGGAAGGGAAGGCCTTGGTCGACGCTGATACGCTTTGGTCTTGCACCACCTGCCGCGCCTGTGTCGAAGAGTGCCCGATGATGATCGAGCACGTGGATGCGATTGTCGATATGCGTCGCCACCTGACCCTAGAGCGAGGCAAAACGCCCAATAAAGGCGCCGAGGTGCTCGATAATCTGATTGCTACCGACAATCCCGGCGGTTTCGATCCTGGCTCACGACTCAACTGGGCGGCGGATCTTAACCTACCGCTAATGGCGGATATTAAGCAGGTTGACGTGCTGCTGTGGCTGGGTGATGGCGCCTTTGATATGCGCAACCAGCGCACCCTGCGCGCCCTGGTGAAAGTGCTACGCGCCGCAGACGTGGATTTTGCGGTGTTGGGCACTGAAGAGCGCGACAGTGGCGACGTGGCACGCAGGCTGGGCGATGAGGCGACCTTCCAGGCCCTAGCGAAGCGCAATATTGCCACCCTTTCCAAGTATCGCTTCTTGCAGATTGTGACCTGCGACCCCCACAGCTTTCATGTGTTAGGCAATGAGTATGGCGAGCTGGGTGGCGACTATCAGGTTCGCCACCACAGCACCTTCATTGCCGAGCTGTATGAGGCCGGTCGGCTGACCTTCTCGCCCTGGAAAGGCGGCAGCGTCACTTATCACGACCCCTGTTACCTGGGCCGCTATAACGGCGAGTTTGATGCGCCCCGCAACGTGCTTAAGGCGCTGGGCATCGAGGTCAAGGAGATGGAACGCTCCGGCTTCCGCTCGCGCTGCTGCGGCGGCGGTGGCGGGGCACCGATTACCGATATCCCCGGTGAGCGGCGAATTCCCGATATGCGCATGAACGACGTCAAAGAGAGCGGCGCCGAGCTGGTCGCGGTGGGCTGTCCCCAGTGCACCGCCATGCTGGAAGGCGTGGTGGATGCCAGTGCCGAGGTACGCGATATAGCTGAACTGGTGGCTGATGCTCTGGTAGAGCGTCCCGCGGGTGGTGCGTCTAACGCATCACGCCCTACCGCTGCAACGACGACTGCTGAAGAGGTGATCGTATGAGTGAGACTATTCGCTACGATCAGCGCCGCGATCCGCGTCGCGAGTGGATCGCCCGGAACCGTCTGCACCCCGAGCATGCCAGTGTGCTTGCCGAAATAAATGGCGGCGGCGCGCTCAGCGAGTGGTCGGGGCCCAACGGCATGGTGCGCAAGAACCCTCGTGCCGTCGGCTTTATCGGCCCCAATGGCGTTAAGCGTATTGACCGTAGTGGCCTTCAGCAAGGCGGGCAGCCCACCGCGACCACGACGGCTCCTCAAGACAGCCGCCGAACAGTGACGATTGAAGATCCCGCCTTCCTGTTGGCCGTGGTGCCTGACCTGACCGGCGGGCGATTGTCTGATCACGATAAGGATTTACTCGGGCTGGCCCGCCACATGGCGGATGCCGATGGTGAGCATCCTGGTGCCGTGGTAGCGATTCTGTTTGGCGAGTTTAAGGAGCAGGCGCTGGGCGACGCCGGTATTGATCGCGTCGTGCATCTAGATGGCGAGGCCTACGTGGGGTTTGCTCCCGAGGCGCGTTTGGCGGCCTTGAGCGCCGTAGAGCGGGAGATGGCGCCACGCTTCTGGCTACTGCCCGACTCCCCGCTCGGTGGCGGCGAGCAGGGTCGGCGCCTGGCGGTGCGGCTGGGCGAGCGTCCCGCGACCCAGGTCTGGCAGGTCGAGGCGGATGAACATAGCGCCACCGGATGGCGTTGTACGGCACGCGGTGCCGCCGGTACGCGCGATATTACCCGTCACCTGCCGCGCGTGGTGCTGGCGCTTGCAGAGTGCGCCGAGCCGGTCAGCGAGACACGCCATGCCGCCCAGCCTGTCGAGCTGACCCAGCCGCTGCTCGACGTACTGGGTCGCATCGAGGACATGGGGGAAGTCCCCGTAAATCCGGCCAGCGTATCGCTGGCAGAGGCGGAGTTCATTCTGTCGGCAGGGAATGGTGTCAAGGATTGGGAAGGCTATCACCACGCCGCCCAGGTGTTGGGGGCAGCGAAGGGGGCATCGCGCGTTGCCGTGGACGATGGCTTTATGGCCCGCGATCGTCAGGTAGGCGCATCGGGCACCTGGGTGTCCGCGCGTGTCTATGTCGCGGTGGGCATCTCGGGGGCCATACAGCACCTCCAGGGTATTCAGAGCTGTGATAAGGTCGTCGCCATTAACTTGGATGAGCGGTGCGATATGGTCAAGCGCGCCGACCTTGCCGTCATTGGCGATGCCGGTGAGATCCTCGCCGCGCTGGTCGCACGCGTCGAGGGTTATAGAGAGCAGCAGCAGGAGAACCGCGATGCCGCATAACGCCACGTCAATAAATAGCGAAGGTCTCAGCATTGCCATTCTGGTATCGGTGGGGCGTCATCCACTGACCGCACGGGCACGGCGTGCCGATCACGATGCCCGTGCGGTGGAAATGGCACTGTCCCTGGGTGACACCAGCGTTCAGCTCATCCATGCAGGCGACGATGGTGATGCCTGTGAGGAAGCCATGCGTGGCTATCTGGGCATGGGGGTCAGCAGGGCCACACACATTCCGCAGGACGCAGACGCCGATGTCGTCCCGGCCCTGGCCAACATACTGCGATTCTCCGCGCCGCAACTGGTACTGGCCGGAACGCGCGCCGAGACGGGAGAAGGCTCGGGCCTGGTGCCCTACCTGCTGGCCGAGACATTGGGATGGACGGTAGTCAGTGGCCTGGCGGAAATCGAAAGCATTGAGCAGGGTGTTGCGACAGTGCTGCAGGCCCTGCCACGCGGTAAACGCCGCCGCCTGCAGGTACGCTTGCCAGCCATCGCCATGGTGGATAGTAGTGCGCCGGCCGCTCGCCAGAGCGCGTTCGGCCCGGCGCGACGCGGTGAGTTAACTGATTGTGCCTGCGCCAGCGTGGTTGACGAGCTACAAACCCAGTGGCGTGTTCAGCCAGCGCGCAAGCGGCCCAAGCGGCTTAAAATCGTCAAGTCAGCCTCGGCGCGTGACCGTTTCAAGGCAGCTGCCGCCAAGGCCGATAGTGGCGGCGGGCAACTGCTTAGCGATGTGACGCCTGAACAGGGGGCTGAGGCGATTTTTACACTACTTAAAGGAGAAGATGTGCTGCGTTGACATTGATACAGTTAAGTTAGCGCATTTGCTCTGCGTAAATAAATGCATGCTGAACCTGCGATATCCAACTTCAACAACACTGGAGCGGTAATGACACAACCCAATATTTTGGTGCTGATGGCCGATCAGGTTACCGGCACGCTGTTTGATGATGGACCAGCGGATTTTCTGCACATGCCACACCTAAAAGCACTGGCCAAGCGTTCGGTGCGTTTTCGCAATACTTATACCCCAAGCTACCTGTGTGCCCCGGGGCGCGCGGCGTTTATGTCAGGTCAGCTTCCATCTCGAACCGGCGTTTACGACAATGCCGCTGAGTTCCCCTCAAGTATTCCGACCTGGGCGCACCATCTGCGCCGTGCTGGCTACCAGACCTGCCTTACGGGAAAAATGCACTACGTCGGCCCGGATCAGTTACATGGTTTTGAGTCGCGCCTGACCACCGATGTTTATCCAGCTGACTTTGGCTGGACGCCGGACTACCGCAAGCCCGGTGAGCGTATTGACTGGTGGTACCACAACCTGGGGTCGGTGACGGGCGCGGGCGTGGCGGAAATCTCTAATCAGATGGAGTACGACGACGAGGTCGCTTTCCATGCCGAGCAGAAGCTCTACGATCTGGCGCGTGATCATGAGGGGCGCCCCTGGGCGCTGTGCGTGAGTTTCACTCACCCGCACGACCCTTACGTGGCGCGGCGAAAGTTCTGGGATCTCTACAACGACTGCGAGCACCTTGAGCCGGAAGTCAGCGAGATTCCCTACGATCAGCAGGATACGCATTCGCAGCGTCTCTTCAATGCCAACGACTACACCAAGTTCGCAATTCAGCCCGAGAATATCCGCCGCGCGCGCCAGGGCTATTTTGCCAACCTGTCCTACATTGATGACAAAGTGGGCGGCATTCTCGATGTGCTTGAGCGCACTCGCATGCTCGACAACACCATTGTCCTGTTCGTTTCCGACCACGGCGATATGCTCGGGGAGCGCGGATTATGGTTCAAAATGAGCCCCTACGAAGGTTCATCGCGCGTGCCGTTGATGATTAGCGCGCCGGGGATCGAACCGCGCCGGGTTGACGATCCAGTATCGGCGATGGATGTTAATGCTACCTTGGCCGACCTAGTGGGTATCGACCTTAGCGCGATCGAACCGTGGACCGACGGTGAGTCGCTACTGCCGCTTATGCAAGGGGGCAGCCGTCAGACGCCGGTCTATATGGAGTACGCCGCCGAGGGCAGCTATGCACCGTTGGTGACCATCCGCCAGGGGGGCTACAAATTCAACCACTGCGAGCTTGATCCGCCTCAGCTGTTCAATCTCGAAGAAGACCCGCAGGAATTGAACAATCTGGCTGCGGATCCAGCGCATGCCGAACTGCTTGCCGAGTTCCAGCAACACTGCCATGGACGCTGGGACATGGCTCGCTTCGACGCCGATGTACGCGAGAGCCAGGCGCGTCGACTGATCGTCTACGAAGCGCTGCGCAATGGTGCCTACTATCCTTGGGATTACCAGCCGCTCCAGGTGGCCTCAGAACGCTACATGCGCAACCATATGGATCTCAACGTACTAGAAGAGAATCAGCGCTTTCCGCGTGGAGAGTGAGCAGAGATAACAGCTCGACAGCTACTTCTTACGAAAACCCCATCACGTCGTTGCAAGCCGGCAGCGTCCAAGGCCGAGGGCAAGTGCTCGCCGACGTTACCCCCGAGCAGGGCGTGGAGGCGATCTTAGTTAGGCTCTAATGCGTGACTTCTGCTTGTATGCGGTTGCTAGCGAGGAGAAAGAACACCACGAATGCCAATCCTGCGAATATTGCCGCTGCCGTTAATAGGAGCTTGGAATGCGTTTCGATGAACGCTATTTTGCCCGCTTCGATCAATGCGTCTCCGGTCGGAACCGGGAGGTCGTTAGCGACAATGAAGACATCACCGATTGATCTGGTTGCTTGTTCAATGTACTGCTGTGCTAGCTCTGGGGGGAGTTCAATTGCCGCGCTAAAGGTGGCAGACATAAAAACGCCAAAAACTGAAATTCCTAGGCCGGTTCCTAGTTCGAAAGCGGTGGCTTCCAGCGAGCCGCCAGCACTAGCCTTTGAGGCGTCTACAGATCCCATGATGGCCACCGAAGAGGCTGTAAGCCCGATGCTTAAGGTCAAACCTAGTAGGGCCAGCAAGCTCGGAATAACCAAACCTGGGTTATGAAAGTCCATAACACTAAGCATGCCTAGGGAGGCGGCTGCTATCATCAGTGCAGCACTTGCGACTCTTTGCAGTCCCAGTCGATTGAAAAGAAAACTTGCCAAAGGCCCGCCTATAGCCGCGGCAACCATAATTGGGATTAAGAAAACACCTGCTTCAAAAGGAGTTTTATCCAGAACATACTGTAGTTCCTGAGCGAGTGTAAGCTCTACACCGGCTAGCGCACCAGAGGCCACGACAGACAAAATGATACCGGCCTGGATTGCTGGAGAGGAAAAAAGTGACAGGTCAAGCATCGGCTGCTTTGACCGCAACTGCAGTCGCGCAAAAGCTGCGAGTAATATCATGCCAGTAAACATGATGATAAAGGCGAAACTAAGAGAATGCTTTCCGCCAAAGCCTGCTTTTAGGCCGTAAACTATAGTCATCATGCCTGCAATCAGAATCAAGGCTTGTTTGATAGGCCACCCACCAGGGGTTGTTTCTTCTTTACTAGGTAAAAGAAAGAAGCAAGCCGCTATGACCACTACCATTATGGGCACGTTGATGAGAAACACCGAGCCCCACCAAAAATGGGCGAGCAGCGCACCGCCAATCAAAGGGCCGATTGCTGCACCTGCAGCGCCGACCATACCCCATAGGCCGAGCGCTATCGTGCGTTCATTTTCGTCCTCAAATGTTTTGCGAATAATTCCGAGTACCGTCGGCATTATCATCGCGCCGCCAGCCGCTAGCAAACCACGTGCTGCGATTAACATTCCTGCGCTGGCCGAGAAGGCGGCCCATAGAGAAGCAATACCAAAGATGGTTAGACCCGCTAATAGAACGTTCCGGGCGCCTACTCTATCTGCAAGTGTCCCCATCGGGACCACAAGGCCAGCCATAAGAAGCGGATAAATATCTATAATCCAAAGTACGGCATTATTGGGTGCACGAAGGTCTTGCGTTAACGTGGGGACAGCTACATGCAGGATAGTCATATCAATGACAACGGGCAGAAAAGCGAGCATGACTGCTAGAAGGACAAGCCAACGTTTGGGGTTGATCAGAGCAGTAGACATGGTTGCCTCGATAGTATAAAAATATAAATCCATCTGGATGGATTTTAATCAGGCTAATATCAATATTCAACTGTAGGAATTGAAATGGGACGCAAACCGACCATCACGCGAAAAGCGTTACTCGATCATGCGCAAGCGATAGTTCGTTCAGAAGGGCCGCAGGGGTTAACGCTTGACTCTTTAGCAGCTGCAGCGGGGGTCTCAAAAGGTGGCGTCCAGTACTCATTTGCCTCAAAGGATCTGCTTATAAAAGCCTTGCTAGATCGTTGGACTGAAAAATTTGACACGCTGCTCGAAGGAGAGCCGTGCTCACCTGCTGAGTTCGTAAAGCGATATATCGCTGTACTTCGTTCACCTGATAGCGCTATTGATGCAAAGATGGCTGGTCTAATGGTGTCGTATATACAAAATGCAGCAAATCTTCATGAGGCCCGCGAATGGTATCGATCTACTTTCGATAGGCTGTTGGCTGATACGCCGGAGGCTCAGGCCGCCCGCGTAGCTTTCCTTGCTGTTGAAGGACTTTTCCTTATACAAATGATGGGCTTAGACTCCGACGGCATCCACTCTAGCCTCATTGATGATATTGATTCGGTTTTTTCGCGGTTACTTAGCCGTTCGTAAATCTCACACACATACCCTGTTGGTTCTAACGACTTTAAAATAGCTTATAACTATATGATATTTAAGGATACTAGGGGATCGTTTTGGCTGTATCTATCAATGATGTTTTGACGCTTTCCTGGCGCAATCCTATCCGCACATGAATCACCAGCACCAGAATAACCACGCCACCGCCTACCAGCGTCGAGGCCGTGGGGGTTTCTCAATAACCACCACACCCACAGCGTGCCCAATGCCGTTTCAACCAGATAAAACAGCCCCACTTCCATCGACGACAGATAGCGGGTGGCGCTGTTGATCAGCACCGTGGCCATGGGCAGGGCAACCACCGCTGAGAGCAGCCCACCACCGGCAATCACCGTCATGGGGTCAATGGCTGAATAGCGGCGTAGCAGAGTCAGGCTGCCACCGATGGCCGCCGCGGCCGCCTCGGCATACAGGTTACCGGTCAGCATCCCCATGGCCCCCTCGCCCATGAAAACCAGACTCATGCCCAGCATGCAGACGGCAATGGCCACCAGTGTTCGCTGTGCGACTCTTTCGCCTAGAAAAACCCGTGACAACAGCGCCGCTAGCGAGCAGATGACGAACATGATCGTATCGGTCAGCATCACGCCGGGGAAACCCGAATAGAGAATGAAGCTGGTGTAGGTCGCCCGACCCAGTACAGCATGCCGGTCAGTGTAGTAGGCCACAGGCTCAGCAACGCTCTAGAACATCAAGCCAATCCCCATGCCTGCTTGGAGAACCAGGAGGTGCGCGAGTACTCCGGCTTCGCGTCGCTACCGCCCAAGCGTATACGCACCACTGCAGTTGTTTAAAACCGACACCGACATAGCTATTGCCGCGTCAACAAACGTATTAGCGGCCGGTTATGGGTACACTGACAAGCTAACGGCCAACACGTGAGAGGATGCCGTCATGATGATTGTGGAACTGATTGATGGTGACGATTTTCGAGCGCGCCTAACCGCGCTGGGTATCGATATTCCTGAGGGTGCCGCCCCCGATACGTGTGCGCGTATCGCGGCACAGGCGCATCAGCAAAAAGCGGTTCCTGAACTCTCGGCGCTGGTCCACGAACTCATGGCACAGCAAGCCATCATGCTACCGTCGGTACGCCAGGCAATTGAGCGCTTCTTGCCCTTTGAGTAATGGCTAATCAGTAATGGATAAATAGCGCCTGAGAACTGGCCCGCAAAGGCGGGCCAGTTTGTTATAAAAGCGTTCTAGCCCTGAGCCAACTGTAGCGCTACGCTATCGCTGCCCAGATTGCTGAGCATGCGCTCGGCATACCAGTCGATAAAGTCTATAACCCCAAACTCATAGGTTTTTGAATAGGGGCCGGGCTGGTAGGCCATTGAGTTAATACCGCGCTGGTTCTCTTCCGCCAGTTGGCGATCCTGATCGTTGGTGACATCCCATACGCGGCGCATGTTTTCCGGATCGTAATCCACACCTTCCACCGCATCCTTATGCACCAGCCATTTGGTGGTGACCATGGTTTGTTGTGGGCCGAGCGGCAACACCCGGAACACCACGGCATGATCACCCATGAAATGGTTCCAGGAGTTGGGCAGGTGCAGAATGCGCAGCGAGCCCATGTCCGGGCTGGTTAGCCGGCCCATGAGTTTCTGGCAGCCCTGCTTACCGTCCATGGTCATGGAGACCACGCCATCGAGTAGCGGCGTGCGCGTCACGCGATTACGCTTGCCAAAGCGTTTTAGCTGCCAGGGTACCTGCTCGCCGCTCCAGTCGGCCTGCTTGCGGGTTACCATCTCCTTGTACTTATCAGTCGCACGCGGGTCTTCGGTATCGTCAAACTCGATCAGCGAGTTAAGCAGCTCCGGGTGCGCGCCGTTACAGTGGTAGCACTCGCGATTGTTTTCGATAACCAGCTTCCAGTTGGCCTGCTCGATAATGCTCGACTCGGCGGCGACCTTGACGTTATCCATCTGGTACGGCTCAAGGTAATGCTCAAGAGTGACCAGAAAGTCATCGATGGCCTGCGGGTTATCGCTCAGGTTGATAAACACAAAGCCGCCAGCGGTACACACGCTGACGGGCTTCAAACCAAACTGATTAAGATCGAAGTCAGTGCCCATATCGCTTCCGGCAAACAGCAACCGGCCATCGAGCTCATAGGTCCACTGGTGGTAGGGGCACACCAGCTTGGCGACTTTACCCTTGTCCTTGGTACACAGCCGTGAACCACGGTGGCGGCATACGTTATGAAACGCATGAATCTGACCTTCGGCGCCGCGCACGATAACAATCGGGTTATCACCGATCTCCAGCGTCATGAAATTGCCCTTGGCCGGGATCTCACAGGTCATGCCCGAAAATAGCCATTCCTTTTCAAAGACTTCCTGCATATCTAGCGCAAATAGGCGGGCATCGTTGTAGAACGGTTGGGGTAGAGAAAAGGCGCTCGCCCGGGACTGCAGCATACCAACCGTCGCTTCACGCATGGATGCCAGTGGGTCGCTGTGTGTGTAATCCATTGTCTTGTTCATACCAGATATCCTTTTTAACACCGCCTCCCTTACTCAGGGCGGCGACAGGGTCGTTAACCAATCGTGATTGTCTTATTGTTAAATTGCGTAACCTGGCGATTGTGTGAAGCGTACAGCGCTTGCTACTTGTTGAGGGATTGTGGTGCAGGGCTTTTGCCGTCAATTATCTGCCCACGACACTATGTGGCGTGGCGACGACGTAAGCGGAGATTTTTGATCAGCAGAAGGTGTTGCAAGGTAAGCGTGCGTCGCTAACAGGCAAGCTGGCCGCAAAGCGCGTACCCAGAATGCAGGGTAATGGTGCTGGGCCGTGCAAACAGGACGGGCCGGTGAAGGCAACCCGATAGCACAGCCATATTGAGACGACGATGACAATGAACTTCTTCAATCCCGTCACGACCCAGACCTGGACCAACGGTCGCCACCATGTGCGGTGCGTCAAGATCATTCAGGAAACCTTTGACGTTCGCACGTTCTGCTTTATGGCTGAACAGCCGGTAATGTTCTTCTTCAAGCCGGGCCAGTTTGTGACGCTGGAGCTTGAAATAGACAATCAGCCGATCATGCGCTCCTATACGATCTCAAGCTCTCCCTCTGTGCCTTACAGCTTTTCAATCACAGTCAAGCAGGTGCCGGGCGGCCATGTTTCCAACTGGCTGCACGCCAACCTCAAGGTAGGCGATGAGCTCGTGGTCCACGGGCCGGTGGGCAACTTTAACTCCATAGACTTTCCTGCCGAAAAGATACTGCTCCTCTCCGGCGGAGTGGGCATTACCCCGCTGATGTCGATGACCCGCTGGTTCTTTGATACCAATGCCAACGTGGACGTCGAGTTTATTCACAGTGCCCGGGCACCGCGTGACGTCATCTATCACCGCGAACTAGTGCATATGTTCTCGCGCATCCCCGAGTTCAAGCTGCATATCGTGTGCGAAAAGAAAGACGATATTGGCGAGGCGTGGGCCGGCTACCGGGGCTTTCTGACCCAGCCCATGCTTGAGCTGATGGCACCGGACTTTCTGGAACGAGAAATATTCTGCTGTGGCCCGACGCCCTATATGAACGCCATCAAGGCGATTTTGCGTGCTAACAACTACGCCATGGATCACTACCATGAAGAGTCGTTTGGCGCCACGCCGATGGACGTTCAGGAAGATGTCCTGGAACTTGCCGAACAGGCCGAAGTGGCGGCCGAGCAGGCCGAGCCCGAGGACCTGATCAATATCGAATTCGCCCAATCGAACAAAAGTGTGCGTATTCAGCCAGGCGAGACGGTGCACGCGGCGGCGGCCAAGCTGGGCCTGCATATTCCCAAAGCCTGTGGCATGGGCATCTGCGGCACTTGCCGGGTGGAACTGAAATCCGGTGAAGTGGAAATGGAACACAACGGCGGCATTACCGACGAGGATATTGAAGAGGGCTACATCCTGTCCTGCTGCAGCAAACCGAAAGGCGATCTGGTGGTCGATTTCTAACGCGGCAAGCCGATACTCTTCAAGCAGATCTGCCAAAAACGAATACCGACGTGCTTCGGTATCCGTTTTTTATGCCGCTAATTCACCATAAGCAGACACAAAAAAATGCTCATGGCCTTTGGCCATGAGCATTTTCAGCATTGGTTAACCGTTCTTTCGACTCTTAATTAGGCAACGCCCAGCATTCCATGGGGGTCGAGTACAAACTTGCTCGCCACTCCCGCATCGAACTGCGCGTAGCCGGTCGGTGCATCTTCAAGCGAAATAACCTGCGCATTAACGATCTCGGCAATGTTCAAGCGCCCGTGCAGGATGGCTTGCATCAGTTGGCGGTTGTACTGTACCACCGGCGTCTGGCCTGTATGGAAAGAGAGCCCCTTGGCCCAGCCCTGGCCAAAGCGCAGGCTCAGACTACCGGTTTGCGCGGCTTTCTCGGTTGCGCCCGGATCTTCGGTCACGTAAAGCCCCGGAATGCCGATGGAGCCACCCTCACGGGTAACTTCCATCATCTGGTTAAGCACCACTGCCGGCTGCTCTTTACCGCCGTGTCCGATCGCCTCAAAACCAACCGCATCAATGGCGCTGTCAACGCTGGGTTCGCCGACCACTGCGGCAATCATTTCGCCCAGGCGGTCATGCTTGCTCAGATCAATCGGCACAAAGCCCATCTTGCGGGCGTGCTCCAGGCGCTGCTGATTGAAGTCACCAATCATTACCACGGCCGCTCCTAACAGTCGTGCCGAAGCCGCTGCGGCCAGCCCCACCGGGCCTGCGCCGGCAACATAAACCGTAGAACCTGCACCCACACCGGCTTTCAAAGCGCCGTGGAAACCGGTCGGGAGAATATCGCTCAGCATGGTCAAATCGCGGATCTGGGTCATGGCCTGGTCGCGATCCGGGAACTTGAGCAGGTTGAAGTCGGCGTAGGGCACCATCACGTAGTGCGCCTGCCCGCCTACCCAGCCGCCCATGTCGACATAGCCGTAGGCACCGCCCGCACGGTCATCATTAACATGCAGGCAAAGGCCGGTATGACCTTCCTTGCAGGTACGACAGCGGCCGCAGGCCACGTTGAAAGGCACTGACACAATATCGCCAATGCTGAGGAATTCAACGCCCTTGCCCTTCTCGATCACCTCACCGGTGATCTCATGGCCCAGCACCATACCCGCAGGCGCCGTGGTCCGCCCGCGCACCATGTGCTGGTCGGAGCCACAAATATTCGTTGAAACCACTTTCAAAATGACGCCGTGATCAATGGGCTTGCCATTGGGCGTTTCCATTTTCGGGTAGGCGATATCCTGAACTTCGACCTTGCCGTCGCCGATATAAACAACACCACGATTGTTGGACATGCGGAATCCTCTCTTCTGGGCGCTGGCGCGGTCTCAAGAACGCTCTCAATAACTGCGCTGGCATCATTATTCTTGCATCGAGCTGGCGTATTTGAAGCACCTGCGAAAAGTGCTTCCGAACAAGCAGGCCAACTAAAAACATCAACCTGGTGCCGCAGCATGACGCACCCGGCCCACCCACAATTACTCATAAGCGACGTCGAACAATAAATGGACGACGCCTCATAAAGCCCCATAAAAAATTCAGACCAATGTCGCAAATACGCCGAGCGGTGACGTCGGCAAGCATCTTGGGGGAAAGGCCCAACGATACTATCGCTGCAGGATAGCGTTGATCGGTTATGTGATTACCGGCGCTAAAAGACATCCGTATAGACATAAGCGACTAGCATGGAGACGCAGATGGCTCACAACAATTTTTCTCCCGACGCCCGCTTGGCTAACTACGACACGGCACTTGCTTCAGCAATTGCTGAAGAGACAGTGCGTCAAGAAGCCCATCTCGAACTGATTGCTTCTGAGAACTACACCAGCAAACTGGTCATGGAAGCCCAGGGCACCCAACTGACCAACAAATATGCGGAAGGCTATCCGGGCAAGCGCTATTACGGGGGCTGTGAATTCGTCGACAAAGTTGAAGCGCTGGCGATCGAGCGGGCATGCAGTCTCTTTGGCGCCAATTATGCCAACGTGCAGCCCCACTCCGGCGCTCAAGCCAATGCGGCTGTGTTCATGGCGCTGGTAAGCCCCGGCGACACCATCCTGGGCATGAGTCTGGCCCACGGCGGCCACCTGACTCATGGCGCGGCGCCGAACTTCTCGGGTAAGCACTACAACGCTATCCAGTACGGCTTGGTTGAAGGCACCGGTGAGATCGACTACGAAGAAGTCGATCGTCTGGCGCGCGAGCATCAGCCGAAAATGATCATTGCAGGCTTTTCGGCCTATTCACGGGTCGTTGACTGGCGTCGTTTTCGCACCATCGCCGATGAAGTTGGTGCCTATCTAATGGTTGATATGGCCCACGTAGCCGGGCTGGTGGCCGCCGGGCTCTACCCAAGCCCGCTGCCCCACGCTCATGTCGTAACTACCACGACCCACAAGACACTGCGCGGCCCGCGCGGCGGTCTGATTCTATCGGCCGATGGCGACGAGACGTTGTACAAAAAGCTCAACGGCGCGGTATTCCCCGGCCAGCAGGGCGGCCCGCTGATGCATGTGATCGCCGCCAAGGCCGTCGCGTTCAAGGAGGCCATGAATCAGGGTTTCGTCAACTATCAACGCCAGGTGATCGCCAACGCCCAGAGCATGGCCCGCGTCTTCGTTGAGCGTGGTTTTGATGTGGTGTCCGGCGGTACCGACGACCACCTGTTTCTGGTCTCGCTGATCAAGCAGGGCATTACCGGTAAGGATGCCGATGCCGCACTTGGGCGTGCACATATCACGGTCAACAAGAATACCGTGCCCAACGACCCGCAAAGCCCGTTCGTTACCTCGGGGCTGCGCATCGGCACCCCGGCAGTAACCACCCGTGGGATGGTCGAGGCGGACTGCGAACACCTGGCAGGCTGGATTTGCGACATTCTCGACGCTCTGGCCGACCAGCAGGACACCACGGCGGTAGAAAACCAGGTGCGCGAAAACGTCTCTGATCTGTGCGCCCACTACCCAGTGTATGGCCAAGCTCAAACCACGAGTGAGCAAGCGGCCGATAGCGCAACCTCAGTCGCCTGACGATAGCCGCAGCGGGCTCCACGGAGCCGATCAAGGAGAAACTTTATGCAACGTTATTCCGGCTTCGGACTGGTCAAACATGCGCTCGGGCACCACGAAAACTGGGAGCGCCAGTGGCGTAACCCCGAACCTAAAAAGCGCTACGACGTCATTATCGTCGGCGGAGGCGGCCACGGGCTAGCCACCGCCTACTACTTGGCAAAAGAGTTCGGCGTCAAAAATGTCGCCGTGGTCGAAAAAGGCTGGCTGGGCGGGGGTAATACCGCACGTAATACAACCATCGTACGTTCCAACTACCTATGGGATGAAGCGGGACGGCTCTATAACCACTCGCTGGATCTATGGAAAGGCCTTTCCCAGGATCTGAACTACAACGTGATGTTTTCCCAGCGCGGCGTGCTCAACCTGGGCCACACCTTGCAGGACATGCGCGACATTCAGCGACGCGTTCACGCCAACCGCCTGAACGGCATCGACAGTGAAGTGGTCACCCCCCAGCAGATCAAGGAGATCGAGCCTGAGCTGGATATCTCCACCCGCGCCCGCTACCCAATCATGGGTGCTTCCTGGCAGCAGAGCGCGGGCGTTGCACGCCACGATGCGGTCGCCTGGGGATATGCTCGCGCCGCCGACGCGCTGGGTGTCGACCTTTTGCAGAATACCGAAGTCACCGGCTTCAAGATTCGTGACGGCAAGGTGCTCGGCGTCCATACCAATCGCGGCGATATCGAAGCCAACACCGTGGGCTGTGTTGCGGCGGGTAATTCCGGCGTGCTGGCCAACATGGCTGGCATCAAACTGCCGCTAGAGTCGCATCCGCTGCAGGCGCTGGTCTCCGAGCCGCTCAAGCCAATTCTCAACACCGTCACCATGTCCAACCACGTTCACGGCTATATCAGCCAGTCCGACAAAGGCGATCTGGTCATCGGTGCCGGTATCGACGGCTACTTAGGTTACGGCCAGCGCGGCAGCTACCCGACCATCGAGCACACCCTGCAGGCCATCGTTGAGATGTTCCCGATGTTCTCCCGGGTGCGCATGAACCGCCAATGGGGCGGCATCGTGGACACCTGCCCGGACGCCTGCCCGATTCTATCCAAGACGAAAATCAAGGGTCTGTATTTCAACTGCGGCTGGGGTACCGGTGGCTTCAAGGCTACCCCCGGCTCCGGACATATTTTCGCCGCGAGTCTGGCCAAAGGTGAAATGCATCCCATCGCTGCGCCTTTTTCCATCGACCGTTTCCATACCGGTGCGCTGATCGATGAACACGGCGCCGCTGGCGTGGCGCACTGAGGAGAGCCCATCATGTTTTATATCTTCTGCCCTTACTGCAAGGAGCACCGCGAGGAAGAGGAGTTTCACGCTCGCGGCCAGGCCCACCTGATGCGCCCTTCCGACCCGGACAACACCAGCGACGAGGAGTGGGGCGACTACCTGTTCTTCCGCAACAACCCGCGCGGCATTCACCACGAAATGTGGGTGCACTCGGTGGGCTGTCGCAAGTTTTTCAATATCACCCGCAACACGGTGACCTATGAAATTCTGGAAACCTACCCGATGGGCGAGCAGCCGACCATTACGGCGGCAACGCCCGATGTTCGTCACGAACAAGGCGTCCAGGTGGCCGATGGCGGCTGGCAGACCGTGGGCGCCCGGCCTGAAAGCAAGGCACTGAACGAGGAGGCCTCGTCATGACCCAGAAAAATCGTATTGATGCCGGCAGTCGCGTCGATCGCTCCCAGGTGCTTGAGTTCACCTTTAACGGCCAGAGCTACCAAGGTTTTAAGGGCGACACGCTGGCCTCGGCACTGCTCGCCAACGGCGTGGATATCGTCAACCGCAGCTTCAAGTACTCACGCGCTCGCGGGATTGTCGCCGCAGGTGCTGAAGAGCCCAATGCGGTCGTCCAGCTAGGTGCCCGGGATAACACTCAGGTGCCCAACGTCCGTGCCACCCAGCAAGGCCTGTATAACGGTCTGGTGGCGCGTAGTACCAACGGTTGGCCTAACGTCCAGCGTGACGTAATGAGCTGGGTAGGCCGCCTGGGTGGTAACTTCATGCCGCCGGGGTTCTACTACAAAACCTTCATGGCTCCTGCCTCAATGTGGATGACTTATGAGAAGTACATCCGCATGGGCGCGGGCCTGGGCCGTGCGCCGACCGAATCCGACCCAGATATCTACGATCACATGCATCATCACTGCGATGTGATGGTGATTGGCGCGGGCCCGGCGGGTCTTGCCGCGGCGCTTAGCGCTGCGCGTGCCGGTGCCCGGGTGATCCTGTGCGACGAGCAGGAAGAGATGGGCGGCTCGCTGCTGGATAGCCGCGAGACGCTGGATGGCGTTTCCGCGGTACGCTGGGTTGAACAGACGCTCAGCGAGCTTGCTGGCATGGAAACCGTGACGCTGCTACCACGCACCACCGCCAACGGCTATCACGACCACAACTTCGTCACCCTGCACGAACGGCGTACCGAGCACTTGGCCGATACCGCCCGTGAAGCGGGTTTCCCCGGTGAGTCGCGGGCACGCCTGCATCGCGTACGCGCTGCCCAGGTGGTGCTGGCCAGCGGCACCCACGAGCGCCCGCTGGTGTATGCCAACAATGACCTGCCAGGCAATATGCTCGCCGGAGCGGTCTCCAATTACATCCGCCGCTATGCAGTGGTGCCCGGCAAAAGCCTGGTGCTCACCACCAGCAACGACCACGCCTATCGTGCCGCGCTTGACTGGAAAGAGGCTGGGCGCAAGGTCATCGCGATTGTCGATGCGCGGGCCACTCCCGACGGCGACCTGGTTCGTCAGGCCCGCGACAGCGGTATTCGCGTTATCACCGGCAGTGCCGTGATTGAGTCGCGTGGCAACCAGCGCGTCACCGGGGCACGGGTTTCCGCCATTGATCTCAAGCGCCATGTGGTGACCGGGAAGGTCGAAGAACTTGTGTGCGATACCATCGCAAGCTCTGGCGGCTATAGTCCGGTGGTTCACCTGTCTTCACACACCGGTACGCGGCCCGTCTGGAATGACGAGTTGCTGGGCTTTATACCCGGCAAGGTCAAGGGCATGCAATCAGTAGGCGGCGTGGCCGGTTACTATGCGTTGAGCGAGACACTGGCCGATGGTACTCGCGCTGGCCGCCAGGCAGCACTGGATAGTGGCTTTAACAACGCTCAGGATATCGTGCTGCCCACTACTCAGGCGCGACGTGACGCCCCGGCCTGCGCACTGTATCAGGTACCCCATGAAAAGAGCGCCCTGCGCGCGCCCAAGCAGTTTGTTGATTTGCAAAACGATGTCACCGCCGCGGGCATTGAAGTAGCCACGCGCGAAGGCTTTGAATCCATCGAACACGTCAAGCGCTACACCGCACTGGGCTTTGGTACCGACCAGGGCAAGCTGGGTAACATCAACGGTATGGCGATTGCCGCACGCTGCCTGAAGCGCTCGATTCCCGAAGTGGGCACCACCGTGTTCCGGCCCAACTACACACCGGTGACCTTTGGCGCCATCGTCGGCCGTCACTGCGGCGAGCTGTTCGACCCTGAGCGCTACACCGCGCTGCATCAGTGGCATGTCGAGAACGGCGCCGAGTTCGAGGACGTGGGCCAGTGGAAACGCCCGTGGTACTTCCCCCGCACCGTGAATGGCAAGAAAGAAACCATGCGCGAAACGGTCAATCGCGAGTGCCTGGCGGTGCGCGAAGGCGTGGGCATTCTCGATGCCTCCACCCTGGGCAAGATCGATATTCAAGGCCCAGATGCCCGCGAGTTCCTGGGGCGCATCTACACCAACAAGTGGGCCCAGCTCGCGCCGGGGCGCGTGCGCTACGGCCTGATGTGTAAAGACGACGGTATGCTGATGGACGACGGCACCACCAGCTGTCTGGGCGATAACCACTTTTTGATGACCACTACCACCGGTGGCGCGGCAGGCGTGCTGGAATGGCTGGAGCTGTGGCACCAGACCGAATGGCCCGAGCTTCAGGTCTACTTCAATTCGGTAACCGACCACTGGGCGACCATGACCGTAACCGGCCCGGATGCGCGTAAGCTGCTTTCCGAGCTAACGGACATGGATTTAGATCGCGAGAACTTCAAGTTCATGGATTGGCGCGATGCCACGGTTGCCGAAGTACCCGCGCGTATCTTCCGTATCTCGTTTACCGGGGAGCTGGCGTTTGAAATCAACGTGCAGGCCAACTACGCCATGCATGTCTGGAAAAAACTCTTTGAGCACGGCAAGAAGTATGACCTGACGCCCTACGGCACCGAGACCATGCACGTACTGCGCGCCGAGAAAGGCCTGATCATCGTGGGACAGGATACCGACGGCTCGGTGACCCCGGAAGATCTCGGCATGCAGTGGGCCATCGGTTACGACAAGCCCTTCCCATGGATCGGCAAGCGGGCCCTGTCGCGCTCGGATACTCGCCGCCAGGATCGCAAACAGTTTGTCGGCCTGAAGCCCAAGGATCCCACTGTAGTGCTGGAGGAAGGCGCGCAGATCGTGTTTGACGGAAAACAGTCGATTCCCATGGACATGAAAGGCCACGTAACGTCGAGCTACTACAGCGCCTCGCTCAAACATGGCTTTGCCCTGGCCGTGGTGATGGGTGGTCACGAGCGAATGGGCCAAGCCGTGTATATCCCCATGGCGGACGGCACGGTGCATGAAGCCGAAATCATCAGCCCTGTGTTTATCGACCCGAAAGGAGAGCGCCAACATGTCTAACGTGCGAGAGTTCAACACTGTGCCCGATGGCAACCCGCAGGTCGAATCCCCCCTGGCGTGGAGCTACCAGCAATACCCGGCGTCCCGTGCCAGCGGCCAGGCAGGTGTTGTCCTGCGTGAAAAAGCCCTGCTGGGGCATCTTGTACTGCGCGGCGGAGCCATCGTGTTGGACGAAGCGGTACGCGCCACGCTCGGCATGAACCTACCGGCCAAGCCCAACGCGCTGGCGTTTGATGACAGCGGCGAGCGCTCGATCCAGTGGCTGTCGCCCGATGAGTGGCTGTTGATCGTGCCGGAAGGCGAGGAATTCAAGCTCGAACGTACGCTGCGCGAGACGCTGGGAGACACTCACTTCAGCATCGTCAACGCCAGCGGCGGCCAGACGGTATTGACGCTTAGCGGCGCTAACGCCCGCGATGTGCTGATGAAGTCGACGTCCTACGATGTACATCCTAATGCCTTCCCGGCCGGCAAGGGCGTTACCACGGTGTTTGCCAAGGCCACCGTTGTCCTGCGTCGCCCTTCCGAGGCGCGCTGGGAGCTGGTCGTGCGCCGCAGCTTTGCCGACTACTGCTACCGCTGGTTGCTCGACGCCTCGGCGGAATATGGCATCGACACACAATAATAAGCCGGCTGGCCAGCGTTGCTGACCGGCCCTGCCCTGACCTGCTGATTAAGTTGATGAAAGAGAAGCGCCATGAGCCGAATGACAGATACCTGGATACTTGCCGCCCAATGTCCCAGCATTTTGGGCACAGTCGATGTCGTTACTCGCTTTTTAAAGGAGCAGCACTGCTATATCACCGAACTTAACTCCTTCGATGACCGACTAGGTGAGCGTTTCTTTATTCGGACCGAGTTTCGTCCCGAGCTTGATACCTTTAATGCGCAGGCGTTTCAGGAAACTTTTAAATATCGCGCGGCTGAGTTCGGCATGACGTTTGAACTGACACCACCAGCCAAGCAAACGGGCGCCGTTATTCTTGTATCCAAAGCGGATCACTGTTTAAACGATCTGCTCTACCGCTACCGTACCGGGCAGCTGTCGCTGGACATCAAGGCGATCATCTCCAACCACCCGGACCTTGAATCCTTAGCAAGCTGGCACGATCTACCTTACTATCATCTGCCCATCACGCCCGACACCAAGGCCGAGCAGGAGTCCCAGGTACTTGATATTATTGAAGGCACCGGGGCGGAGCTGGTGATTCTGGCGCGTTACATGCAGGTGCTGTCGCCGCGCATGTGCGAGCTTCTGAGCGGGAGAGCCATCAATATTCACCACTCACTGCTGCCGGGTTTCAAAGGTGCAAAACCTTACCACCAAGCCTATGACAAAGGCGTCAAGCTGGTCGGCGCCACGGCGCACTACATCAATAATGACCTGGATGAGGGGCCAATTATTGCTCAAGGGGTGGAGTCGGTTGATCATGCGCACTACCCTGAGGACTTGGTTGCCAAAGGGCGCGATATAGAGTGCCTGACGCTGGCCCGCGCCATTGGCTATCATCTCGAACGACGGGTTTTCCTGCACAACGGGCGTACGGTGGTGTTCGGTAACTAGCGCAACTCAATTAACGTCTTTATCAAATTAGCAGCACAATAATTAAGTCTGCTCACTGCACGGCGCTACAGGCAAACTATGCGGCATTAATCCGCGTTTATCCTGTCCAACGTCCAGTGAGCCGGCTTTTTATTTCCAATTCAGAGGTCTTCCATGCCTATCAGTGTTTTCGATCTTTTCAAGATTGGCGTCGGCCCATCCAGCTCGCATACGGTTGGCCCCATGATGGCAGCCTTCAAGTTCGCGGCGGTTCTACGCGATAGCCAGATACTCGACCAGGTGGGCCGTCTGGAAGTGCACCTATATGGCTCGCTTTCCGCCACGGGCATTGGCCATGGAACCGACCACGCCATTGTCATGGGCTTGTTGGGAGAGCGGCCTGACAGCATCGATCCCTCGATTATCTTGCCGACAATTGACACGTTAAAAGCCACCCAATGTTTGTCGCTGGGGCGTCAGAAAGACGTTGCTTTCGTTTGGGATCGAGACATTATCTTTCATGAAGAGAGCCTACCCCACCACCCCAATGCCATGAAGCTTTGCGCCTTTGCAGAGGACAGCAGCCAGCTAACCGCCAATACCTATTACTCAGTGGGCGGTGGCTTTGTGGTCGACCAAACTCAGGTGGATGCCAAGCTTGAAGACATGGACACGGCTGAGATCCCTTTCGATTTCAACAGTGCCGAAGAACTTCTGGCCATCTGCAAGCGCGAAAACATGAGCATCAGCCGCCTGATGATGGAAAACGAGAAAACATGGCGCCCGGAAGAAGAGGTCAGAAGCAAGCTTTGGCGCATCTGGCAGGTCATGTGTGAGTGCATTAATAATGGGCTGACCCATGAGGGTATTCTGCCTGGCGGCCTCAACGTCAAACGTCGGGCAAGGCAGCTTCATCTACGCCTGCAAGCAGCCGAGCAGAACGACTGCCTGATCGCTACAACCTTCTCCGCCATGGAGTGGGTCAATATCTTTGCGCTCGCCGTGAACGAAGAGAATGCCGCGGGCGGACGCATGGTGACGGCCCCGACAAATGGGGCTGCAGGCATTATTCCCGCGGTGCTGCACTACTATATGAAGTTTCAGGCGGGCGCCAGCGAGCGCAACGTAGTGGATTTCCTGCTCGCCGCCAGCGCGATCGGCATTCTATGCAAGAAGAACGCCTCCATATCCGGCGCCGAAGTAGGCTGCCAGGGCGAGGTTGGCTCAGCATGCGCCATGGCCGCCGCGGGCTTAGCTGAAGTCATGGGCGCCACGCCTGAGCAGGTCGAAAACGCCGCCGAAATCGGCCTGGAGCATAATCTGGGCCTGACCTGCGACCCGGTAGGTGGCCTGGTGCAGGTACCCTGCATCGAGCGCAATGCCATTGCCACCGTCAAGGCGATCAACGCCGCCCAGATGGCCCTGCGCGGCGATGGCACCCACTTTATCTCTTTAGACAAGGTTATCCGCACCATGCGCGATACCGGCGAAGACATGTTGGACAAATATAAGGAGACGTCCAAGGGTGGGCTAGCGGTTAACGCGATCGAGTGCTAGCGCGGTTTTGTGTCATAAAAAGCCCAGGCGTGCCTGGGCTAGAATGTAGGCGAACAGTAGCTAACGCTTACTCCAGCGACTCATAAGGCAAACCAACATAGTTTTCCGAGATGGTGGTCAGCCCTGCTTTAGAGCTCGTCACGTAGTCCAGTTCGGCCAACTGCAGACGGCTATTGAAATCATCCTGTTCTGAAAAAGTGTGCAGCATGGACGTCATCCACCAGGAAAAGCGTTCGGCTTTCCAAATGCGCTTCAGGCAGGTTGGTGAATAGCGCTCGATCAGATCCGTACGGCCTTCCTGGTAAACCTTCACCATTAGCCGATAGAGCGTATTCACATCGCTGGCCGCCAGATTAAGCCCCTTAGCCCCCGTCGGCGGTACGATATGCGCTGCATCGCCTACCAGAAACAGCCGACCGTACTGCATCGGCTCGACGACAAAACTACGTAGCGGCGCAATGCTCTTCTCGATTGACGGCCCGGTCACCAGCTTATTGGCGACGTCTTCCGGCAAGCGGCGTTTTAACTCTTCCCAAAAGCGCTCGTCTGACCAGTCTTCGACCTTCTCATCCAGCGGGACCTGTAGGTAGTAACGGCTGCGAGTAGCGGAGCGCATGCTGCACAGGCTGAAGCCACGCGCATGGCGGGCGTAGATCAGCTCATCGGAGACCGGCGGCGTGTCCGATAAAATACCCAGCCAGCCAAACGGATACACTTTCTCGAATTCCTTGATGCGCTCTTTGGGAATCGATTGACGCGATACGCCGTGGTAGCCATCGCAGCCAGCAATGTAGTCGCAGTCCAGGCGCACGGTTTCGCCGTCTTTCTCGAACGTAATATACGGGCGGTCGCTGTCCAGAGCGTGAGGCTGAACGTTTTCAGCTTCGTAAATGGTCGTGGCGCCTGCGGCTTCACGCGCGGCCATTAAATCGCGGGTGACGTCCGTTTGGCCGTACACCATGACCTTGCGGCCAGCGGTCAGCTCATCTAACGCGACACGTACACGTCGGTTATCAAACGCCAGCTCAAAACCGTCGTGGGGCAGGCCTTCCTTATCCATACGTTGATGAGCGCCCGCTTCATGCAGTAAATCTACCATGCCCTGCTCAAGCACCCCGGCGCGGATACGGCTCAGCACATACTCACCCGTGCGGCGCTCGACAATCACGTTATCAATGCCCTGATGATGTAATAGCTGGCCCAGCAGTAGTCCAGAGGGGCCTGCACCGATAATTGCGACCTGAGTGTTCATGGGACACCTTGTGATTATCATTAGCGATACTTTATTCTTGTATTTTTCAATGAAACGCCAGGCATAATAAGGCAGTATACGGACTAATATTTGGACTTTCCCCGTATCACCTCTCAACCTTAGTCGCATGCTGGAAGTGGAGATAGCCATGTCATCCAATACCGTTGTTCCAGTATTCAAGCTCTACGGTGAAACGCAGCATTGGCCCACCCCGGATCTTCTGCACTGCGAGTCAATTCCAGAACGCAGCCGCCTGCATGACTGGCGTATTCGTTCGCACCGCCATGCCGACCTTGTGCATATTCTATTTATTAGCCAGGGAAGCGTTGAGCTGGAGCTGGAAGGCACCAGCCATCAGCTACAGGGCATGGCAGCCATCATTGTGCCTGCTATGACGATCCATGGTTTTCTCTTCTCATCGGATATACAGGGCCACATTATTACCTTGGCAAAGCCGCTGGCGGATCATCTGCATAGCGCATTGAATGATGGCAGAGTGTTAAAGAAGGCCGGTTTTTATCGCTTGGCGTCTACCCAAAGCACAACGCGCATTGCCAGGCTGGTCGCCCAGATCGATCAGGAGTATCGCCAGCCTGCATTGGGCCGCAATCAACTGCTCGAAGCATTGACCCAGGCGCTGACGATAGAGCTTGAGCGTTTAGTGATGCCTGCCAAAGCCAACGCTAAGCGGCTGGGTCCTCAGCGGCGTGAGAAGGGGCGCCAGCATCTTGAACAGTTTCAAACGCTGGTCGAGCAGCGCTATCGAGAGCAACCCAGCATTGAAACCTTCGCCGCACAGGTTGATATCAGCAGCGCCCACCTCAATTTATTGTGTCGAAAACTGGTGGACCGTAGCGCGCTTCAAGTTCTTCACGAACGAATCCTTCTGGAAGCCAAACGTCAGCTTACTTACACTAATATGACAATTGCTCAGATTGCCGACAGCCTGGGTTTTTCCGAGCCGGCCTACTTTACGCGCTTTTTCAAGCGCAATACCGCCATGGCGCCGCGCGAGTTTCGTCAGCGCCAAGCAGGGCATATCAATAAAGCACCACTCCAGGCCAGCGGCTAGCCCGCTAGCAGTTGACCAATAGTCGAATCGAGCGCGCAGCATACCGTGCACAGCTGCATGAAAAGCTTGCGCTCCATTTTTAAGGGTCTTTTTTTAAGGGATTTTATAATTGCTTTTCAAGGCCTTAACATAGATAGCGGCTGAACTGTGAAGTGGTTCAGCCGCATCGACAGGCTTTAAGATCAATCGATTAGAGTAAAAAGAACGTGCTTAACACGGGGAACGCGACGAGCAACGCTAATCTTATAAGATCAGATACGATAAACGGCGCCACGCCTTTAAATATCTCGCCCAGCCCCACGTGGGGTGCCATCGCCTTGATAACAAACACGTTCATGCCTACCGGTGGGGTAATCAACCCAAGCTCGACCGTTAATACGGTAATAATCCCGAACCAAACCGGGTCGATGCCCAGCGCCTGAATAATCGGGAAGACCACCGGCACGGTAATTACCAGCATGGCGATCGAGTCCATAAACATGCCCAGTACGAAATAGAGCAGCAGAATGCACAGCACGACCACGATGGGGGCGACATCCAGCCCATAAAGAAAATCGCTGATCGAAAAAGAAATTCGCGATACGGAAATGAAGTAACCCAGCATTTCAGCACCCACCAGCATAAAAAACACCACCGCCGAAAGCGCTAATGTTTCCTGTACGCTGCGCCAGAGCCCGCCGAAGCGCATTCCCTTGACCACGGCATACAGCAACGTTGCAAAAGCGCCGACGCTGGCCCCTTCGGTGGGCGTAAACACACCGAAGTAAATACCCAGGATCATTATCAAGAAAACACCAAAAAAAGGCACCAGTCCCGAGATGGAAGCCAGCTTTTCCTTCCACGATGTTGGCTCGCCGGCAATCGCTAACGTGGGGCGTAAATGCATCACTACCGTCACGGTTAGGGCATACATCACTAGGCCCAGCAAGCCGGGGATCAGCCCCGCCATAAACATATCACCCACCGACTGCTCGGTAAGAATGGCGTAAATGAGCAGCGCGATACTGGGTGGAATCATAATGCCTAACGTGCCGCCCGCCGCCAGCGCTCCTGTCGCCAGGCCCCGGTTGTAGCCGTAGCGCTCCATTTCAGGCAGCGCAACTCGCGTCATGGTGCTGGCGGTGGCAAGCGACGAGCCGGAAATCGCCGAAAAGATACCGCATGACCCTACTGCAGCAATCGCCAGGCCGCCTTTCCAGCCCCCGCAAATAACCCGGGTTGAATCGAAAAGCTTCCCGGCCATACCCGAATGGGCAGCCAATACGCCCATCAAAATAAACATGGGCACGGCACTAAAGCTGTAGTTGGAGAGCACCTCTACCGGTACCGTTTTTAACTGGGCAATCGCGGCGTCCCAGCTGATAATCTGAGCAAATCCCACCACCCCGACAATCAGCATGGTGAGTGCCACCGGTACGCGCAGAATCATGAGTACCAGTAACAGGCCAAGCCCAATGGCTCCGATGACTTCACTCCCCATGAGCCGCGTCCTCTCCCTTGGCATAGATAACGCCGAGCAGCGCATGAATAAAACTACGCAACCCAAGTAACAAGCTAAGTACCGCAGCCAATTGATAAATCGGCCCCATCGGTAACCGAAGATCCTGGGTAGTTGAGCCATGGCGTGTGGCAGCCGCAGCGGAGTCCAGCAAGCCGATAAACAAAATCAGCCCCAGCACCACAAAACAAAGCAAGAAAACACCTTGCAGGCGATTTTTAATCGCCTGAGGCAGCCGGTGCGAGAAGGCCTCCACCACGACCTGGCTTCTTTCTACGTTGGCTGCCATGGCCGCGAGTAATGCAAACAACATCAAATAGCTGACCAGCTCGACACTTCCGTAAACACGCAGGGATATAGCGCCTTCCGTCAGTCTGGAAAGATAGCGCGTGCTCACATCGGCAACCGTGACCATCAACAAGCCAATGAGCGCAACACCCGCGACGAAACGGCAAACGAGGGCCAGCCAATGGCTGGCCCTGTAGAGAGACGATTGCATGACACGCTACCTTTTTTATTGAGCGCTACAGGACTCGCTGGCGGCTTGCGCTGCCGCATATACGTCTCGTGCTTGGCTTAAGCCGCGCGCTTCCAGCTCGGTTAAGTAGTTTTCGATACCGGTTTCAAGCGGTGCCTGCCAATCAGGATGCTGTAACGGGTTTTCGATTTCGCGAATGGTATGCCCGGCGTCGACAGCCTCCTGCTTACCTTCTACGTCCAGGCGATCAAAGACTTCACCCGCTTTTTCAGCCCATTTCATGCCAGAGTTATTGTCGATGACCGCTTGCTGCTCAGGCGCCAGGTTTTCATAAGCGCGCTGATTCATTGTTGCGACGAAGATCAGCGTGTAGAAAGGCACTTCGGTGTGGTACTGGACTAGCTCGTTGATGCGAAAGCCTTTCAGACCTTCCCACGGGAAGCTTAAACCATCAATCACACCACGCTGCATGGCGGTATAGATATCCGGTGCCGGCATACCCACAGGGGTGGCGCCCATATTTTCAAGCATCTCACCCGCCACCGCGGTTGGCCGACGAATACGCAGCCCCGCCAGGTCAGCAGGCGTTTGTACGTCCGTATCAATGGTGTGAATGCCGCCTGGCCCGGTAGTAAACATAAACAGCGGGCGCGTATCTTCGTATTCGCTGTCCAGATGGCCTTCTTCATAAAGCGTTTGCAGCACACAGGCGCCCTGGGTTGCGGTGGTTGCGATGCCCGGCAGCTCTACAATCTGAGAAAGGGGAAAACGCCCAGCGGTGTAGCCCTGTGCCGTGGCACCGATATCGGCGATACCGTTGGCGGCCGCTTCATAAATGGAATCCGGCTTGGCCAACGTACCCGAGGGGAACATCTGAACGTTGAGATCGCCACCCGACTCCTGGGCAACGGTATCTGCCCAAGCCTGTAAAATATCTTCATTGACGCCAGAAGCCCCGGGCCAGAAGTGGGCCATGCGTAATGTAGTTGCTGCCTGGGCTGACGCCATTCCAACGGCAGCAATAGAAGCAGCCAAGACACAACAAGCAAACTTGGTTTTCATGGGAAGGCTCCTGACACTTATTGGATTTTTGTTAGCTTTTATAGCGAACACTTGTTCGTCATACAGGCTACGTTAATCTACTCAGGCAAAGAGAGCTAATCGACCTTGGTCGATGTGTGAAGCTGAGAGCCGGTCAGGATTATTGAATAAATTATTATTACCTAATGTTAAGACAAGTATTACTTATCAATAACCCATAATGAAGGGCTCATAGTTGGACTTTTACAATATTTTACAGTGCTTAATATCCAAAACCGCCCGACAGATGCCAAGCGGCTTCACTGAAAGAACTTGGCAATCAAAAATCGAAAAATACGGTTTCGCCCTGCCCCTGTAAGCGAATATCCAGGCGATAGCGTACTTTGCCCTCACTTTCCTCACGCTTGGCGATCAGTGTTTGCCGACGTACCGGTGATTCAATGCGTGAGAGCACCGGGCACTGGCTGTTGGCATCGGCTTCGTCATCAAAGTAAAGACGCGTATGCAGATGAATATTTACACCACGGGCAAAGAGCGTGAGGTTAATGTGCGGCGCCATTAGCTGCCCGCCTGGGTGCTTGACCACGCCCGGTTTGATGGTCTTAAGCGACCACTCGCTGCCATGATCAAAGGTCGTTGCCGTACGCCCAAAGCTGTTAAACGGCTTACTCAGATCGTAGTCGATCTGGTAATCACCCTTGGCATCGGCCTGCCACGCTTCGATAAAGGCATCGCGCACCAGATCGCCGTTGCCGTCGATCACGGTGCCGACGACTTCGATGTGCTCGCCTTCGGCATCGGGTTTGGCCATCTCGTTCCAGACCTCTTCGTCGCGCACGGGGTTACCCGCCGCGGCAAGTGCAAGTCCGATATGCACGTAAGGTCCGGCCGTTTGAGACGCGGTTTCGCGCAGCATTAAGTCACTCATCGGCTGGCTGTTGGGTTGAATAGTAGTCTGTTTCATCATCAATCCCCGCCTTACTGGTTTTCAGCTATTGGTTTTCGAAGAAGGTTTGGAGCTCGCCACGCACCACGATATCAAAGCGGTAGGCCAGAAAATCCATCGGTTTGCTATTGGCCATATCCAGCCGCCCGACCATGGTGCCCACGGCTTCTGGGTCTTTTAGCGTCTGTACGATGGGGCACAGCGGAATCAGCGGGTCACCTTCAAAATACATCTGGGTAATTAGGCGCGTGGAGATACACGGCCCGGTCACCGAGACGTGAATATGCGCTGGACGCCAGCTGTTAACATCGTTGGGCCAGGGGTAAGGGCCCGGTTTGATGGTGCGAAAACGATAGAAGCCCTGATCATCGCTCAAACAGCGCCCGACACCACCGAAGTTGGGGTCTAATGGCGCCAGATACTTATCGTTTTTATGCCGGTAGCGCCCGCCAGCATTGGCCTGCCACATTTCGACCAGCGTATGGGGAACGGGCTTGCCAAACTGATCCATTACCCGGCCAAACATGAGGATACGCTCCCCCTGGGGCAGGCCCTCGCCCTGGGTGAAATTCAGCAATAGGTCGTTATCGTGCGGCCCCATGCGCAGGTGGCTAAAGTCCGGGCCGGTCAGCTCGGATGCCGTTGGCTGCTGCATACTCATCAGCGCCTGCTGAGGCGAGCGCGCCACCGAGGTTTTATAACCCGGCGCGTAGGCAGGCGGATGCCAGTTGCGGTCACGGGCCACAAAGCGTTTATTGTCGTGGATCATCGCCCTTACCTCTTTATTCATTATTTTGATTCGCTATTCGCCCCAACCCAGCTCTTTGGCGAGGGCAAAGGCATGGTTGGCCGCCGGTACGCCGCCATAAATTGCCACATGCATGAGCACTTGACGAAGTTCGGCTTCGGTCAAGCCAATACGCTGGGCGGTTTTCAAATGCAGCGTCAGCTCTTCACGACCGAGAGCCGCCAGAATACCGGTGGTGATCATGCTGCGCTCGCGGCGGGTTAGATCATCATTGCTCCAAAGCTCGCCCCACGCCAGGCGCGTGATCATCTGCTGGAAGGGAGCGTCCAGGCTATTGGCATTGGCGGTTGAACGCGCCACATGCTCCTCACCCAGTACCTGCTTGCGGGTTTCCAGGCCGGTCGTATAAGCCACGCCGTGGTTCGCCACGTCGCCCAAATCCATTGCCAGCATGCCAAGCAGCTTCTCGGCGATTAACTGTGGCGCTTCCACGGAAGGCACGTGGCCTACGCCGTCAAAAACCTCAAGCGGTGCGCCGTCAAGCTCGGCAGACAAAGCTTCCAATGTCGCCGGCGGCGTGGCCAGGTCTTCACTGCCGCCGAGTAGCTGCACCTTGACACTCTTGTTGGAGAGCTTGCCGGTAAACGTCTCGCGGCCAAGCATTTCACACAGCTGGGCATAGGATTCATCGTCACCGCGACCCATCTGGATGCACCAGCCCGCTTTCAGCGCCGGGCTTGCCTCAAAGGTCGCCGCTGCGAACCAGCGCGGCACGATCTCTTGAGACATCGCCGCAAGGCCTTCCTGACGCACACGGCCAGCGCGGGTGCTCCATAAATCAGGCGTACCGATAACCGCACCGGTATTGGTGAGCGTCGCGGAGAGCAGGCGGTCGCTATACTCGGCAATCAACTGCTGGCCTACCACGCCGCCTACCGAAGTGCCGGCGAAATGAAAGCGCTGAGCGCCCGCAAGCTCAGCCAGTGCCAAGACCTCTGCGGCTAGATCCGCGGGCGTAAGCTGCTCGCCTGTGACGGCCTGGCTGGCGCCGTGACCGGGTAAGTCCCAGGTGAGCACACGATAACGCGGCAGCAGCACGGGGATAACGTTGTCCCATACGGCCTGGCTCATGCCCAAGGGGTGAGCCAATACGATAAGCGGATTCGCTGCAGCGCCCAGCAGCCGGTAAGCCACG
>NZ_JBQDLQ010000030.1:0-40980 GCF_052095695.1 Halomonas sp. | reverse complement strand
CCTTACGGCACTAGAACCTAAATCTAGCGTGTCTACCAATTCCACCACATCCGCGAAGACGAGGCGTATAGTATCATTTTTGTGATACAAGTCAACGCCTAGTTTGATATTTGTTTAAATGGGTGAAGAGCGGTCTATGTTGTCTAAGAAATCGTTTTTGCAGCAACTATTTTTGAAGCAATGCCTGCAAAAAGGGAATTATTGGATAAAGCAAAACATGCCGGGCTATTGCGCTTTTTGCCTAGCTCCTGCGGCGCGGGGGTGTGGGTGGTGTGATGCGTGTGCCGATGAGCTTCCATGGAATTTATATGCCTGCAGCCAATGCGGTGAGCCGGTGAAGCACGGCCAGCGATTATGTGGTCATTGCTTAATAGAGCCTCCGGCCTTTTTGGCGACTCAGGCGGGGCTGCTGTATCAGGGCGTCATTAAAGAGCTAATACATGATTTTAAATTCAACGCCTCACCTAGGGCTGGGGTATTGATTTGCGAACTGATGTTAATGACGCAGCCCCAGCTAACTGGGCAAGCGTTCGTGTCAGTACCGATGCACCCTGCAAATGCCCATGAGCGTGGATTTAACCAATCATATTGGCTGGCGAAACAGCTCAGCCACAAGTTGGCGGTTCCATTGCACACTGCTCAGCGAGTTAAGAGAAGCCGTCCCCAGCGCACGTTGAATCGCCGCGAGCGAGCATCCAATTTAGCCGATGCTTTTGCATTTCAGATGCCGCCACCGGAGCATTTGGTGATCATTGACGATGTGGTGACGACCGGCGCAACTGGGCATGCAATGGCATTTGCCGCGCTGGAGGCAGGTGCTAAGCGCGTCGATATTTGGGCGGTAGCACGTACACCCCTGGGCAAGGATTGATAGAATAGGTTTTTTGTCGACCCAGGAGTGACCTATGTCACACCCGTTTAGCTCTCTTTCGCCCGATTTAGTGATGTCTGCAGCCGAGTCGCTTGATATTTGGCCAGCGGGTGAGCCTTTCGCGCTAAATAGCTACGAAAACCGCGTGCTAATGTTTCGCGATGAGGATGGCAAAAACTGGATTATTAAGTTTTATCGGCCTGACCGCTGGTCAGAGGCGGCTCTTCAGGAAGAGCATGATTTTTTACAAGAGCTGGCTGACAACGATGTACCGATCGTGGCGCCTTGGCGAAACGCTCAGGGCCAGTCGCTACATCAGTTTAAAGTATTTAATTTTGCGTTATTTCCTCACTGTCCTGGTCAGGCCCCAGAGCTTGATAACCCTGCTCACTTATTTGCGATGGGCGAGGTGCTAGGGCGCTTACACAAAATCTCCGCTAAACAAGTTTTTCAACATCGCCCGCGATTAGAGATGGCGAGCGGTATCCTTGAGGCTCAGCAGCGTGTGCGGACAAGTGAGCGATTGAATGGTCATCAGCGTCGAGCGTATGAAAACGTCATTACGAAAGTACATCAGCAGCTTTCAAAGCACAGCGTACCTGCTAGCAGCATGATTCGGTGCCATGGCGACTGTCATTTAGGCAATGTGCTCGGCCGCGATGAGCAGTTTACGCTGGTCGATTTTGATGACTGCCTTATGGCGCCCGCGATTCAGGATATCTGGATGATGCTTCCCACCGACGATCCGCAGTGCTGGGGAGCACACTTGAATGAGATTACCGAAGGGTATGAGGAAACGCTGCCGTTTCCGACGGAGCAGATGTCGTTAATTGAACCGCTAAGAAGCTATCGGTTGATTCGTCATACTGCTTGGCTGGTATCGCGCTGGAATGACCCCGCTTTCCCTCGGGCGTTTCCGTGGTTGGCGGATAGCGGTTACTGGGATCAGCATATCCGCCAGTTAGAGCAGCAGTGCCTACAGTTAGAAAACCCGCGTTGGTTGGCATAGCGCGGGAGGGGAGTGGCCGCGTAGTGTGTGGCGCTGAGCTGTGTTTTCGCATTGCCTTGTTATCTGCGACGCTGCCATAAATGAGAGGCTTACGTTAAAATAGGTTATTCCAGACAATAATGGTTCAGTAGTCTTTCTAGCTATTTATGTACATTAACTGCTGGCCAAGACACTCGTAAATTTTATATTTAGACAGATCTAATATTAATTCGCGTAAAGAAAGAATTGACGTAGGCGTCAGTCTTTTTGCATTTGTGCACCGTTTTTGATGAGGCTTAACATGTCCGATGATATTGCTCACCACTATCGCCAGATAATCACTGCTTTGGGAGAAAATCCCGATCGCGAAGGATTGCGGGATACGCCAAAGCGGGCAGCGAAAGCCATGCAGTTTTTGAATGCGGGCTATAATCAGTCGCTGGGAGAAATTATTAACGGTGCCGTGTTTGAGTCGCACACAGACGAAATGGTGCTGGTAAAAGACATTGAGCTTTATTCAATGTGTGAACACCATCTGCTGCCCTTTATTGGCAAGTGCCATATCGCCTATCTACCTAATGGCAAAGTTCTGGGACTATCTAAATTTGCGCGCATTGTTGATATGTTTGCGCGACGTATGCAGATCCAAGAAAATCTCACCCTACAAATCGCCGATGCCGTTCAAGAAGTCACGCAGGCAAAGGGCGTCGCAGTGGTCATTGAGGCTCGTCATCTTTGCATGATGATGCGTGGCGTAGAGAAGCAAAACTCCAGTATGACCTCATCCGTCATGCTAGGCAGGTTTCGCAGCGACCAGGCGACCCGGCAAGAATTCCTAATGCTGATTAATTGAATCTGGTGCCGCCTGCCGATAAGAAAGGCATGCTAGAAACTTGGTTTATAGGGGGATTTCGTCTTAGCATGAAGTGTTAATGAGCCTACACGGCCATCATTTGGTCAGGAGTCTGTCATGGAAGCGCTTAAAGAAACGCAGCTGTATTGTCCTTTTGCCTATATCGACGGCAGCTGGGTTGCAGCCGATAGCGGCGAGCAGATCACGGTCTTGAATCCGGCAACCGGTGAGGCTATCGGCAATATTCCGCGGTTAGGTAAAGTTGAGACAGAGCGGGCCATCGATGCCGCAGATGCCGCTCTGCCTGCATGGCGTGCATTGACCGCTCAGGAGCGCGCCGACTTATTATTAAAGTGGCACGACCTAATGCTTGAGCATCAGCAAGACTTAGCCATGCTGATGACCTACGAGCAGGGCAAGCCGCTTAAAGAAGCCGCGGGCGAAATTGCCTATGCCGCAAGCTTTTTGCGCTGGTTTGCTGAAGAGGCTCGTCGCGTTTACGGTGAAACGATTCCCGCGGCAAATGCCAATCAGCGTATCGTCGTGACTAAGCAGCCAGTAGGCGTTGTGGGCGCGATTACCCCGTGGAACTTCCCAGCGGCGATGATCACCCGCAAGGCGGGCGCTGCACTGGCCGCTGGCTGTACGATTGTCGTCAAGCCAGCGAGCCAGACGCCATTTTCAGCCACGGCATTAGCGCTATTAGCTGAGCGTGCGGGCATTCCGCGCGGGGTTTTTAACGTAGTGCCGGGCAGCGCCAGTGATATTGCGCAAGCGATGACGCACTCGCCGAAGGTGCGCAAAATAACCTTCACCGGTTCTACCGAAGTGGGTAGTCAGCTGATGGCGCAGGCGGCTGAGCATATTCAGAAAATCTCGCTAGAGCTGGGTGGTAACGCGCCTTTTATTGTCTTTGAAGATGCTGATTTGGATGCCGCTGTAGAAGGTGCTATGGCGGCCAAGTTCCGTAATGCGGGGCAGACCTGTGTATGCACCAACCGCTTCTTAGTCCAATCCAGTGTCATCAATGCGTTTTGCGAAAAACTGGCTGCAGCGATGGTTAGCGAACTGCATGTCGGTGATGGCACCAAGGCGAATATCAATATTGGTCCGTTAATCGATGAAAAGGCGGTTAAGAAAGTCAGCGAGCACGTGCAGGACGCGATAGATAATGGCGCTGAGCTGCTGCTGGGTGGGCATCCCCATCCGTTGGGCGGTAATTTCTTTACGCCGACACTGATTAGCTTTGCCACCGATAAGATGAAAGTGGCTCATGAAGAGACGTTTGGTCCGCTGGCCGCTGTCTTCCCGTTTGACGATGAGCAAACTGCGATAGCAATGGCCAATGACACTCAGTATGGCCTGGCCGCATATTTCTACTCGCGTGATCTGGCTCGCGTGTGGCGCGTCGCTGAAGCGCTCGAATATGGCATGGTAGGGATTAATACTGGCGCCATTTCTAACGCAGCGGCACCGTTTGGTGGGGTTAAAGCATCGGGCTTAGGTCGCGAGGGCGGTCATCAAGGGTTGGAAGAATACCTTGAAACAAAATATCTATGCATTGACCTTGGCTAGCGCTTTGAAGCCTGTCTTTTAATCGGCAGCCACTGTCATTAACAAGCCCCATTGGCAGAGTGCCAATGGGGCTTTTTATATGCTGGGCGGGCCAGCGGTGCTAGTGAAAAGGCTTAGTGGCGGAAGTGGCGCATACCGGTAAATACCATGGCAATGCCTGCTTCGTTGGCAGCATCGATCACTTCCTGGTCACGCATTGAGCCACCCGGTTGAATGACTGCGGTAATACCTGCTGCTGCCGCGGCATCAATGCCATCACGGAATGGGAAGAAGGCATCAGATGCCATGACCGACCCAGGCACTGACAGGCCTTCGTCTGCGGCTTTGATGCCCGCAATTTTGGCTGAGTAAACGCGGCTCATTTGTCCTGCGCCCACGCCCACTGTTTGCCCATCTTTGGCATACACAATGGCGTTGGACTTAACGAACTTAGCCACTCGCCAAGCAAAGGCTAGGTCGCGCAGCTCTTGCTCGCTGGGAGCGCGCTGGCTGACAACCGTCAAGTCCTCGCGTGCCACCATTCCCTCATCGCGCTCTTGTACTAATAGCCCACCGTTGACGCGCTTGAGATCAAATGCAGCCTGGTGTTCGCCTGACCAATGATCGCTGACATCCAGTAGGCGAACGTTCTGCTTGCTGGCCACAATAGCGGCAGCGTCATCGCTAATCCCGGGGGCGATAATCACTTCGACAAACTGGCGATCGATAATTGCCTGGGCGGTTTCAGCGTCCAGCGCTGTATTGAAGGCAATGATGCCGCCAAATGCACTGGTAGGGTCGGTGGCGAAGGCTTTGTCATAAGCCGCTAGCGCTGTTGAACCGACGGCAACACCGCAGGGGTTGGCATGTTTGACGATCACGCAGGCGATCTCTTTAAAAGCCTTTACGCATTCAAACGCCGCATCGGTATCGGCAACGTTGTTATACGACAACGGTTTGCCTTGCAGTATTTTTGCCGTGGCAACGCTTGGTTCGCTAGCCTGCGAATCAACGTAGAACGCTGCCTGCTGATGGGGATTTTCGCCGTAACGCATATCCTGCTTTTTATGCAGCTGAAGATTAAAGGTGCGAGGAAATGTTTCATCTGCAGCGTCAACCTTGCGGCCCAGGTAGTCGGCAATAGCGCCATCATAGCCGGCGGTGTGTTCGAATGCCTTGACCGCTAAATCGAATCGCGTTGCCGTGCTTACTTGACCATTTTGAGCGGCCAGCTCACCAAGTACGCGAGCGTAGTCAGCGGTATTCACGACTATTGTTGTATGCGCGTGGTTTTTAGCGCAGGCGCGTACCATGGTAGGGCCGCCAATATCGATATTCTCGATAGCATCTTCTAACGTGCAATCAGGCTTAGCGACAGTTGCGGCGAAGGGGTAGAGGTTAACGACGACCATATCGATAGGGGTAATGTCGTTTTCGGCCATGACCGCATCATCCTGGCCGCGCCGTGCCAAAATGCCGCCGTGAATTTTGGGGTGAAGCGTTTTGACACGGCCATCCATAATTTCGGGAAAGCCGGTATGTTCAGACACTTCTTTCACCGCAATGGCATTTTCTTGCAATAGCCGGAAAGTGCCACCGGTTGAAAGCAGTTCAACGCCGTGCTCAGTTAGACTGCGGGCGAATTCTACAATGCCAGTTTTATCAGAAACGCTTAGAAGGGCGCGGCGGACGGGAGTAGCGTTACTGTCAGTCAAAGTAGGGTTATCAGCCATGAGGATGCTCGTGTGCAGCGTTGTGAAGTCAACGCGGGTAAATAAAAACAACAACGCCCCATTGTTATGGGGCGTCGCCTTCGATAAGTCCGTAAAGCTTTAGCTTTTTACGCAGGGTGCCGCGGTTCAGGCCCAGTGCATCAGCGGCCCGGGTCTGGTTGCCGTCAGTGTGCTCCAGGACGGAGGCTAGTAAAGGAGCTTCTACTTCGGCCATCACCATGGCGTATAGGTCGGTTGCCTGGCTGCCATCGAGATGCTCGAAGTAGCGGCGCATCGCTGTTTCCACGGCCTCCCGCAGAGGCTGCGGCGGTGTGCTTGCCGCTGGGTTGGCCAGCATGCCGGTGAGGTGAGAAACAGTATCGCTAGAGAGAAGATCGCGTTCGGTCATGCAGCATAGCTTCCTTTGGCTAGCAAACGTATGGCGGCATCGGGAGCCATCGCGTCGTTGATCCAATCAAATTGCGTTTCGGGTGATGCTAACGCATTGAACTGCTGCTTCAGCGCGTGCTGTTGAGGCGGCGTAAAGCGCGGGTCGTCGCTGAGGTACCAGCCGACATGTTTGCGCGCTATGCGTACGCCCATCGTGTCACCATAAAAGTCATGGAGCGCGCCAACGTGCCCATTAAGCACCTGCTGGCGCTCGGCTAGGCTGGGTGGCGCCATTCGCGTGCCATGCTGGAAATAGTGGTTAATCTGTTGAAATATCCACGGATTTCCCTGCGCACCACGGCCTATCATGACAGCATCCGCACCGGTATAAGTGAGTACTTCGGCGGCTTTTTCAGGGCTTGTTATGTCGCCGTTAGCAATCACCGGTATCGAGAGACGAGATTTGATGTCGGCAATCGTGTCGTACTCTGCCTGTCCAGTATAGCGCTGTTCGCGATGTCGGCCATGTACAGCTAGCGCTTGAATGCCTGCGGCCTCGGCCAGTTGAGCAATGCGAAGGGCGTTATTCGATGCCGCGCACCAACCCGTGCGTATTTTAAGCGTCACGGGAATATCAACGGCGCCCACCACCGCCTGCAAAATGTCAGCGACCAAGGCTTCATCGCGAAGCAGGGCAGACCCTGCCGCTTTATTACACACTTTCTTGGCGGGGCAGCCCATATTAATATCAATAATCTGAGCACCTAGTTCAGCATTCAGGCGGGCTGCCTGGGCAAGCATATCAGCATCACCACCCGCAATTTGCACCACGCGGGGGGCCGGCTCGCCCTGGTGGTCCATCCGTAGCTGTGATTTACGAGTATGCCATAGGCTAGGGTCTGACGTGACCATTTCACCCACCACCCAGCCAGCACCCAGCTGTCGGCATAGCTGACGAAACGGGCGGTCGGTAACGCCAGCCATTGGTGCCAGGATTGCGCGATTTGATAATCGGTAGCAACCAATGCTGGGTAGGGTGTTCATTAACGTCATGGCGTAGGCTTTTTGGGTGCTGGTCTGGCGACGAGTAAGCGCGCTTTCAAGGGTGCGTATGATACGCCTACTCGCCGTTAGGTTGAAGGCAGCAGGGTGCTTTAATCTGGGCGCTGGCCTGAGAGCCTTACCCAGCCTTCACGAATCACCGGCTCTTGCATGATGATGCCCTGGGCCGTGTAGGCTTGCTGAACATCGTCGGCCTGATTGGCTAAAATGCCCGATAGCGCAATGCGCCCACCTGGGGCCACGTGCCCGGCAATCATCGGCGCTAGCTCAACCAGTGGGCCCGCTAGTATGTTAGCGGTTACCACAGAGTAACGAACGTCATCGCTTAACTGCTCAGGGTAATAAAGCGATAGCTGCTGTTCGGCAATGCTATTACGTTCTGCGTTATCACGACTAGCTTGTAATGCCTGGGGGTCAATGTCGGTAGCGTCGGCATGGTGTGCGCCAAGTTTTAGGGCGGCGATAGCCAGAATGCCCGAGCCACAGCCTACATCAAGCACATGCTGTTGCGTTAAGTGGCCCGCCACTGCCAATTCATCCAGCCACTCTAGGCACAGTGCGGTAGTCGGGTGCGTGCCGGTGCCAAACGCAAGGCCAGGATCGAGAATCAGGTTGACCGCGTCTGCCTCAGGCGGCTCGTGCCAGCTGGGCACAATCCATAGCCGCTGCCCCATGCGTAGAGGGGTGAAGTCATCCATCCACTCACGCTCCCAATCGCGGTCGGCAAGTAGCTCATACTCGATCGTGGGGCAGGGTTCGCTCGCCATTTGCTCCGACCAGGCAGCCTCGATGCGCGCTAACATATCGTCAACGCCTTCAAGGTCATCATAAAGCCCTGTCAGAATCGTGTCTTGCCAAAGCGGAGTGGTGCCGCGCTCAGGCTCAAATACCGGATCGTCGTGGGCATCTTGAAGGCCAATGGCGGTCGCGCCTTCTTCGAGCAGCAGCTCTTCAAGAAATTCTGCTTGCTCGGGTGCGACATGAGCTTTGAGTTGAAGCCAGGGCATGCAGGTTCTCCGCAAGGCGAATTTAAAAATAGTGACAGTAAAGACCACTACAGTAAAGACAACTACGGGGTGGACGTGGCCACCCCGTTGGGTATCGAACATAGCGCTGGAGTGACGTTAGCCGCCGAGTTTCTTTTCCAGGTAGTGGATGTTGACACCGCCTTCGCGGAAGTGGCTGTCACGCACCAAATCTTTCTGCAGGTCGATATTGGTTTTGATACCTTCCACAAGTAGTTCATCAAGCGCATTGCGCATGCGCGTCAGCGCTATTTCGCGGTCTGCGCCCCACGTGATCAACTTGCCGATCAGGGAGTCGTAATGGGGAGGCACGGTGTATCCGGTGTAAAGATGCGAGTCCATACGCACGCCCAAACCACCCGGCGAGTGAAACAGCGTCACTTTCCCTGGTGAAGGCATAAAGGTGCGAGCATCCTCGGCATTGATCCGGCACTCGAAGGAGTGACCAGCGATCTTCACGTCTTCTTGACGAATAGACAGCGGGAGGCCGGAGGCAATGCGCAGCTGTTCTTTGACGATATCAACGCCGGTAACCATCTCAGTAATCGGATGTTCGACTTGAACGCGGGTATTCATCTCAATGAAGAAATACTTGCCGTCTTCGTACAAGAACTCAAAGGTGCCGGCGCCACGATAATTGATTTTAATGCATGCCTGGCGGCAGGCTTCAAGCACCTGCTCGCGAGCTTTCTGATCAAGACCGGGGGCTGGGGCTTCTTCAAGCACTTTTTGATGACGGCGCTGAAGAGAGCAGTCGCGATCATACAGATGGATAGCGTTACCTTGGCCATCGGCTAGCACCTGCACTTCTACGTGACGCGGCTTCTCGAGGAATTTTTCCATGTAGACCGTGCCGTCACCAAACGCTGCTTGTGCTTCGGTACGCGTAACGGTAATCGCCGACAGCAGGTGACCTTCAGTATGCACCACACGCATGCCACGTCCGCCGCCGCCAGAGGCTGCTTTGATGATGATCGGATAGCCGATACGCTTCGCGGTCGCTAGATTGATAGCATCGTCATCGCCGAGTGGCCCGTCGGAGCCGGGAACCGTTGGTACGCCGGCTTCCTTCATTGATTGAATCGCGCTGACTTTATCACCCATCAGGCGAATCGTTTCTGCGCGGGGCCCGATGAAGGTAAAGCCTGAGCGCTCTACCTGCTCGGCAAAGTTGGCGTTTTCCGACAGAAAGCCATAGCCCGGGTGAATGGCCGTTGAGTCAGTCACTTCGGCCGCGCTGATAAGGGCCGGTATATTCAGGTAAGACTGCGCTGACGATGCCGGTCCGATACACACGGCTTCATCTGCCAAACGAACGTGCATGAGTTCACGATCAGCTTTGGAGTGTACCGCAACGGTTTTAATGCCCAGTTCTTTACAGGCCCGTAGGATACGAAGGGCAATCTCGCCGCGATTCGCGATTAATACCTTGTCCAGCATGGGAGAGTCCACCCGTGTTGAAAATGAAAGATTAAGCGATAACGATCATAGGCTGATCGAATTCCACCGGCTCGCCATCTTCCACCAGAATAGCTTCCACCACGCCGTCACGGTCAGCTTCAATCTGGTTCATCATCTTCATGGCTTCAATGATACATACGGTATCGCCTTGCTTAACGGTGTCGCCTACTTCCACAAAGGATTTAGCGCCCGGTGCCGGGCTGCGGTAAAAGGTGCCAACCATCGGTGAATTAACCGCCTCACCGCGGTAGCTGGCGCTGGCAGTTGGTTCAACATCCACAGGCGGAGCGCTTGCGGTCGGCGCATAGGCAGGTTGCGCATACTGGGGCATTGGCTGCTGCTGCCAAGTAGCACCGTTCGGATGGCGGCTTATGCGGACTGATTCTTCGCCTTCCTGAATTTCAATTTCACTAATATTGGATTCTTCGAGCAGCTCAATCAGTTTCTTAACTTTGCGGATATCCATGGCATAGCCCCATCAATGTCATAAAAGGTAGTCACAGAGCAAGCTCAGCCTCTAAGCGGAGGTGCAATGCGGCGCTGAATTAGCGCAGTAAACCAAATTTTAAAATGATGAGAACGCGGCATGTTAGTGAACGTTACCTCGTTCTCACCCCTAAAAAGGAAGTTTTTAGCTAATATGGGAGCGGAGTTTGCCGAAAAAGTGCCACGATGTCCAGCAGCAGGCCCGGCAGCCCCGAAGTCGTCGTAGAGGATGCATGTGGAGATTTGGCTGCCACTATTCACGCTGCGAGTTCTTTTTTGCATGTCATTGAGCCGCTATCCACTGGCTGACAGATTCAAGATGTTGCTGAAGCTGGTCGGCCGTGACCTCGCCCTGAATGCGGGCATCGCGCAGTTCCTGGCCTTGATTAAAAAATAGCAGACTAGGGGGGCCAAATAAGTTGAACTGGTCGAGAAGCTCTCGGCTGTTGCTATCGGTGTGTGTGACATCGGCAGCAATCAGCTTATAGCCGCTTAGCGCTGCGGTAACCCGTGCATCTGGATATACATCGCGTTCCATTAATTTGCATGAAATGCACCAGTCGGCAGTGAAGTGCACAAACACCGGCTGATGGCTGTTTTTTGCGTTAGCAATTTCATCCTCAAGAGCGCTCAATGCATCGACTTCAGTGAAGCTGAGTGCCTGTGCCTGTACAGCGTTTGCTGGATTGGAGACTGCCGCGAGTGGACGCAGCGGATTGTTGCCCCCTTGGGCGGCTCCGATCACCAGCAGTATGCCCCAGGTCAGTAGCATAAGCGCAAGCGTTTGGCGCGCACGCGGCCAGCCTAGCGGCTGATTGATGTTTAAAGCGCCTAACGCGAGCGCGCTCCCAATCGCTAGCGCAGCCCATAGCAGCAGCGCGACGGGCGCGGCGACCAGGCGTTCTATCATCCAAATAGCCACCCCCAGCAGCAGCAGGCCAAAGCCAATTTTCACGCCGTTCATCCAGGCGCCGCTGCGTGGGAGCAAGGTGGCGCCGAATGTACCGACTAAAAGAAGGGGCACACCCATGCCCAAGCCCAGCGCAAACAGCACTGCGCCGCCAAGCGCGGCATCCCCGGTAGACGAAATAAATACCAACGCGCCCGCTAACGGCGCCGTGACGCAGGGTGACACCACTAGCACTGAAAGGGCGCCCGCTACCGCTAAGCCCGCAGGGCCGCTACGCTGAGCGCGCGTCTGCCAAGCATCAATGCGGCTGGTTAAGCGCGGCGATAAATTGAGGTTGAACGCGCCAAACATTGCTAAAGCAAAGAGTGAGAAAAGCACCGCGAAGGTGATTAGGACCGGTGCTGACTGCAAGCGCGCCTGTAGATTAAGCCCGGCGCCAAACAGTCCCATCAATACGCCCACAAGCGCATAGGTTGCTGACATACCTAATACATAGCTGGCGGAAAGTACAAATGCCCGAGAGCGAGTAGGATTCTGGCCGACCACTATCGATGACAGAATGGGAATCATCGGCAGCACGCAGGGCGTAAAGGTAAGCCCTAAGCCGGCGATAAAAAATAGTCCCAGCGCCAAAGGCAGGCTTGCGCTGCTAATCAAGCTGCTGAAGCGGCTGTCTTCACTTTGGGGGGCTGAAAAGTCACTCTGCATTGCGGTGTCAGCTGTCACTTGTCCTGAAACGCTGGCCGCTGCGTCGGAGCCGCTATTATCGGCCTGCCAGTTAGCGAATTGGCTGGGTGGCTGTGTCTCACTGGCCTGAAGATCCACTTGTTCTGGGGGGTAGCAGAGTCCCGCGTCCGCGCAGCCTTGAAAGGTTAGAATGATATCTAGCGGGCCTGAATAGGGAGTGCTTAAGGGAACCTCAAAGACTAATTGATCCCTGAATACATACACATCTCCCATGAATTCATCGTTGATAAACGTGCCCTGGGGGATGTTCGGCTCGCCTAGATCGACGCTTTCGATTTGGCTGCTGACCGCAAACTGGTGGCGATAAAGGTAATATTCATCAGCAATGTCAACGCCGATATAAAGGGTGTCTTCATCATGCCAAGCCGTGGGCTCAAATGCCTCCATTACGGGTAAAAATGCGTCTTGATTGCTAGAGGGAGAGAACCACTGGGCGTGAGCCATCAGCGGTAGCCCGATAAGGAGCAAGGCGAATACAGCAAATCGGCTTAGGTGCTTAAAAGGTAACAAGGTGCATCCTCAATCAATGGCATCACAATGAGAGTAAATAGCATACCGCAAGCTGAAGTGTCTGACGTGCTCTGCGGTGACATGACGCGGCCTCTCGTGCGCTAGCTCGTATTGCTAGGCTGATAACGCAAAAGGCCGCCCGAAGGTGGCCTTTAGATGCATTAAGCGGGTATGAATTCCCTCTTAGGTGCTAATTATTATGCTTTTTGATAAGCGCTAACGGATTTTTCAATCGCTTTGCGTGCAGCATCGGCACCTTCCCAAGACTCTACTTTTACCCACTTGCCTTTTTCTAGGTCTTTGTAGTTTTCGAAAAAGTGAGCGATTTGCTGACGCAGCAGTTCAGGGAGGTCAGTGACTTCCTGAATGTTGTCGTACAGCGCGCTCAGCTTGGCATGGGGCACACAAATCAGTTTAGCGTCTTCACCGGCTTCATCGGTCATGTTCAAAATGCCAACCGGACGAGCACGGATAATGCTGCCAGGCTGAACGGGATGCGGTGTGACGACTAGGGCGTCAAGGGCATCGCCATCGTCGGCTAGGGTGTGGGGAATGAAACCATAGTTGGCTGGGTAAAACATGGGGGTGGCCATAAAGCGGTCAACGACCAGCGCGCCCATATCCTTGTCAATTTCATATTTGATCGGGTCATGGTTAGCTGGAATTTCGATCACCACGTAAACGTCGTTGGGGAGATCCTTTCCGGCAGGGATATTATCGAAGTTCATCGTTGATTCCTTGATAGTACAGTGGCTGAGTCTTGCTGCGGCTAAGCAATCGTTTCAGAGGCTTTGATGGCCGGAATTATACGAATATGGCTAGACGATTGCCAATGCGGCATAACAGGAGACCGAGAAAGGTTGGCGATTTTATAACATTTCAGCGCTTAAATAGGCGAGAGACACTTTGAATCTGCCGATAGAGACGTTTGGTGAGCATCGCTCCTGGTTCACAGCGTGTATCATAAGAGCTCGAGTCGACAGCCTAGGAGGATGCCTTGTCGCACGCCCAGTTGCTCATCAGTTATGGCCAAGCGTTTGTCGCCCCCGATCGGCGCCTACATCGAAGTTCAATGTCAGTACGCTTTCCTGAGGCACCGCTACTGCGCGCTAAAGGTGGCTGTGCCGTGATTAGCGACTCGATTTCACGCAACACCATGGCCAAGCAGGCCGGAGACCTTAGCGTACGCGGATTTCTGGCTGACTATTTTTCAACGCCTGATCACTGGGATGTCAAAACATCTGCCACCCGCGTACTGCGCGCACTGAATAGCTGGTGCTATAGCCAAAGCCAGCATGTTAAAGAGGGCAGCTTCGTTTCCTCTATGTCTGCCATGGTCTTTCGTGGCCGCGAAGCTCATCTGTTTCATATGGGCGATACGCTGGTCTTCCGCCTGCGCGGTGCAGAGTTTGAGCAGCTAAGCCGCGACCACGTGACGGACGTGGGCGGCTACCGCTATCCTTCACGGGCGCTGGGCATGGACGGCAGTGTCGACATTGATTACACCCATATCGCGTTAAAACAGGGCGATTTATTTCTTTTCACTACCCAGGGCGTACGCGGCACGCTGCTGCCGTCAGACTACGTGCGCTTGATTCGCCAAGACGCGAGCGATTTAGACGCTGCCTGTGAGCGTTTAGCGGATGAGGCGAAGCAGCGCGCCCAGGAGCGTGGCTATGGAGGCGATCAGTTTTGCTTCCAGCTAGTTCGCATAGATGAATTGCCGGAGGAAACAACCGAGCGCCCTGGGCAGCTCTATGGCGATTTGCCCATTCCCCCTGAGCTGGCGCCGGGCGATCGCTTAGATGGTCTTGAGGTGCTCGCGGTGCTCTCACGAACCGCACAGTCTCGCGTTTATCGCGTTCGCGATGTGCACACCGAACGTGAAATGGTGATGAAAGCGCCAAGCCCCGAGCTTTCGTTGCGCAATGCCTACCTTGAGCATTTTCTGCTACAGCAGTGGGTCGTGGAGCGCGTTAATTCTCCCTTTGTTGTCAAAGTGATGGAGCGGTCTCGTTCGCGTCGCTACCTCTATTACCTTATGCAGCATATTGAGGGAGAAACGCTACGCCAGTGGGCAGAGCGCCATCCGCAAGCGAGCTTGGTACAGCGGCTTGATATCGCCAATCAGCTTGGTAAGGCGGTGCAGGCTCTGCACCACCGGGATATTATTCATCAGCAAATTAGCCCTGATAATATTCTAATCGATCTACACGGTAAGCTGGTATTGACAGACTTTAGCGCTTGCCACATGCGTGATGGCGAAGGACATCGACATTCTGGCGAGCTGCTCAGTCAAGTCGGCCTTAACGAGCACACTGCGCCAGAGTATGCCCTGGGAGATGCCATCGGCCGTCGCAGCGATCAATATTCGCTAGCATCAACTGTCTATTGGCTGTTGACCGGCGCTCTGCCCTATACGTTGACGCCTAATCGGCTGCGCAGCCATACCGATCTTGAAGAGCTCTCGTTTCGCAGCGCACGCACTACGAACCCTGAAATCTCCCCCGATTTAGACGATGCGCTGCGCCGTGCGCTGGACCCTCAGCGAGCGCTGCGCTTTAGGCGCATGTCAGAGTTTATGCATGCGATACGCCTGCCACTTGGCCGTCGCTCTGCTCAGGATCAAAGCCGCCAGGAGCCACGTCGCTTCTGGCAGGGCGTCGCGGGAATTTTACTGCTGTTGCTGGTGCTTTCCTGGCTACTACGTTAAACGTAAGGTATAAAAAAACGGGGGCTGACTGATGTCATCCCCCGTTTTTTATGGTGCGTTTTACCGCTAGGCTTTTTACTGCCGGGCTGTTTCACAGAGCTAGGTTACTTGTTTACAGTGTAAAGACCGGCAGTTTGCGCTCGGCCTTGGCTAGCTTCAGCTTGGCTACTTTAGGCAGGCCGTTTTCAAACGGTGGGAAATCTTCACCTTGAATGAGCGGTGAAAGATAGTCGCGGCACGCCTGCGTAATGCCAAGTCCGTTAGCGCTAATAAAGTCGCGGGGCATGAATTTCTCTTGGTTAGCCACCTGAGACAGCGGGGCAGAAATCACATCCCACTGATAGGGGGTTTGAGAAATGCGGCGAATGGCCGGCATCATGGCATTTTTGCCAGCAAGCGCCAGCGTTACTGCTTCGTAGCCAACCGCGTAGGCTTGCTCAACGTCGGTTTTAGACGCCAAGTGGCGTGCGGCACGTTGAAGGTAGTCTGCTACCGCCCAGTGATATTTGTAACCCAGGTCTTGTTTGATCATGCCGGCAAGCGTCGGTGCTACGCCGCCTAACTGGCGATGACCAAAGGCATCGGTATTGCCCGCATCGGCCAGGAAAGTGCCGTCTTCGTAACGGGCGCCTTCTGACACCACTATCACGCAGTAACCGTACTGCTTAACGCATTCTTCAACCCGTGCCATTGCCACTTTACGGTTGAAGGGGATTTCCGGGAAGATGATTAGGTGCGGCGGCTCGCCTTCCTCTTGGCCTGCTAGTCCGCCCGCGGCGGCAATCCAGCCGGCATGGCGACCCATCACTTCAAGCACGAACACTTTAGTGGACGTGGCGCACATAGAGGCAATGTCCAGCGACGCTTCAAGCGTTGAGGTAGCAATATACTTAGCAACGCTGCCAAAACCAGGGCTGTTATCGGTAATCGGTAGGTCGTTATCCACGGTTTTGGGCACATGGATGGCCGTGAGCGGATAGCCCAATTTTTCGGAAAGTTGCGAGACTTTTAAGCAGGTATCGGCGCTGTCACCACCGCCATTGTAGAAAAAGTAGCGAATGTCGTGAGCTTTAAAGACTTCAATCAGGCGCTCGTACTGAGCACGATGTGTATCGATATCTTTCAGCTTATAGCGGCAGGAGCCGAAAGCGCCGCCGGGCGTGTGCCGCAGTGCGGCAATCGCTTCGTCAGATTCTTGGGTGACATCGATGAGGTCTTCGGTTAGAGCGCCGATAATGCCGTTATGACCGGCGTACACCTTGCCAATTTTATCGGGCGCTTGGCGGCAGGCTTCAATAACGCCGCAGGCGCTGGCGTTAATAACGGCGGTGACGCCACCGGACTGGGCGTAAAAGGCATTATGCTGGGCCATGGAACGTCTCATCTCTTGAAAACGGGTAGGGTGAATCGAAGTCATATGCCATCACTAGGAAAAATCGCTAGTGGTGGCAGGTTAAGCTTAGGTCATGCAGGGCGGCAAAGTTTAGCGCAAAGCTATGATGGCTGCATCAGCGGCTATCGCTGATCAATCGGGTCCATCCATCTCTTGCTCGCGCTGGGCTAACTCCCAGCCCCCAAGGTCTTTGTAGCGATTAACCATGGCACAAAATAGCTCGGCTGTGCGCTCGGTATCGTAGCGAGCGGAATGTGCGGCCTTGTTATCAAACTCAATGCCGGCAGCCCTGCAGGCACGCGCCAGAACCGTTTGACCATATACCAAACCTGCCAGCGTTGCCGTGTCAAAGCTCGAAAACGGATGGAAAGGGTTACGTTTAATGCCGCAGCGATTAACCGCTGCGTTCAAAAAACCTTGATCAAATGCAGCGTTATGACCCACCAAAATAGCTCGCGTGCAGTCATGCGCTTTGAGCGATTTACGGATTGGGCGAAAAATCTCTCCCAATGCGTCAGCTTCGCTCAGCGCCACTTGGCGGCGCAATGGATCGTCCAGATTGATACCGGTAAAATCGAGCGCCGACTGCGCCACATTGGATCCTTCAAAGGGCTCAATATGGTAAGCATAGGTAGCATCAGGAAGCAGGTTGCCTTCCGGATCCATGGTTAGCGTGACGGCGGCTATCTCAAGCACAGCGTCACCTTGGGCATTAAATCCCCCGGTTTCCAAGTCAATGACCACGGGTAGGTAACTACGAAAACGTTGGGCCATTAATTCGCGGGCAATTGCCTCGCTCATGCAGCTCTCCTTAGTAAAGCGAGTAATCAGTCAAAATAAGCGATATGCCACCGCTTTGAATGGATTGATTCTAGCAGCTTTACCCCCCAAGCGTCGTTGGCGGTGTTCGCTGGGCATTGAGAACGCTATACTCAGGGTCTGTTGCAAAGATATATCGCTTAGCCATGTGCTAAATGATAGTGCCTTTTTCGCTAATGAATTTCGTATAGTCAATGAGGAGCAAAGAATGTCCGATGTCAAAAAGGTTGTACTGGCATATTCAGGCGGCCTGGACACATCCGTTATTGTTAAGTGGTTGCAAGAAACGTACAACTGCGAGGTAGTTACGTTTACTGCCGACATCGGTCAGGGCGAAGAGGTCGAGCCAGCCCGTACCAAGGCGCAAGCCCTGGGTGTAAAAGAAATCTACATCGAAGACCTGCGCGAAGAGTTTGTCCGCGACTACGTTTACCCCATGTTTCGCGCCAACACTATTTATGAAGGCGAGTACTTGCTAGGCACGTCGATTGCTCGTCCGCTGATCGCTAAACGCTTGATTGAGATCGCCAACGAAACCGGTGCCGATGCCATTTCTCATGGCGCTACCGGTAAAGGTAACGATCAGGTTCGGTTTGAGCTTGGCGGCTATGCGTTAAAGCCGGGCGTTAAAGTCATCGCCCCTTGGCGTGAGTGGGAGTTGACCTCGCGTGAAAAATTGATGGCGTATTGTGAAGAACACAATATCCCCGTCGATTTTGCCAATAAGAAGAAAAAATCGCCTTACTCCATGGATGCCAACCTGCTGCATATTTCTTATGAAGGCGGCATTTTGGAAGACCCGTGGGCCGAGGCGGAAGACGATATGTGGCGCTGGAGCGTTTCTCCTGAAGCAGCGCCCGATCAGGCAACCTACGTTGAGCTAACGTTTGACAAGGGTGATATCGTAGCCATCGACGGCGAGCCGTTGAAAGCCCACGAAGTGCTGGCAAAGCTCAATAAAATGGGCGGCGATAACGGCATTGGCCGTTTGGATATTGTAGAAAACCGCTATGTGGGCATGAAGTCTCGCGGCTGTTACGAAACTCCAGGGGGCGCCATCATGCTGCGTGCCCACCGCGCTATTGAATCACTGACACTAGACCGTGAAGAAGCTCACCTGAAAGATCAACTGATGCCGAAATATGCAGAAGTGATCTATAACGGCTACTGGTGGAGCCCTGAGCGTCGCATGCTTCAAGCGGCTATCGACGAAACGCAGAAAAATGTCGAGGGCGTTGTGCGCATGAAGCTTTATAAAGGCAATGCGACCGTTGTGGGCCGTAAGTCTGACGAATCGCTCTTTGATGAGTCGATTGCGACCTTTGAAGACGACGCGGGCGCCTACAATCAGAAAGATGCAGAAGGCTTTATTAAGCTTAACGCGCTACGTCTGCGTATTGCCGCCGGCAAAGGACGTAAACAAAGCTAATTAAGCGCTGATACAACGCTGCGTTTACCTTGTAGGGCGGCAGGCACGAACCGCCGTCCTACGAGCAAAGGAATCATGATGCTTAAAAAAATCTTATCCGGACTCTTTGGTAGTCATTCCAAAGCTGCCTCAGGTGCTACTACTGATGCCGCTGAACCTGTGGAATACAAGGGCTACTGGATTTTGCCCCAGCCCGATAATCAGAGTGGCCAATACCGCGTGAGCGGTTGGATTCGCAAGCCCGGTACGTCAGAGGAAACGCTCGAACATCGCTTTGAACGTTCCGATATGCTGCCTAGCCGTGATGCGTGTGACGCCATGATGCTTACTAAAGCTCAGCGCTATATTGATGAAGTGGGTGAGGCCATGTTCGAGCCAGACCCGCGTCACGATACAGAAATGAATAGCACGGATATGAACAACGCAGACCGCTAGTCATTGTGTAAAATGGCCGATGTGCCTCTCAACGTGATAAACCGCGAATTAGCTGTTCGTCGCGGCGGGTAGTTCTAGTGTAAAGCAAGCGCCGCCCAAGTGTTTAGCATCCTCCACCCAGAGTCTTCCCCCCAGATGAACGATGATGCCCCGGCTGATCGGCAGGCCTAGACCGCTGCCTCTTGGCCGACCGCGGGGGATATCGCCGTCCTGCTGTAGTTGATGGAATTTTTCAAATACCCGCTCGCGCTCATCCATGCTGATACCCGCGCCGTTATCTTCAACGCTTAAGCGATAATGGTCACGATGGCGATACAGCGACAAACGCACTTTTGGCTGTAGTCGATCAGAAAATTTACCCGCGTTATCAAGCAGATTGATGATAACTTGCTCTAGGCGATCCTGATCGCCAACGATCATTGCAGGATCAACCTTTAAGCTGATGTCTAGAGCAACGCCGTGTTCTTCATGCAGATGCGCAATAGCGTTAATGCTGTGCCGTGCTAGCTTTGTCAGGTTGAGTGGCACCGGGTTTAGCGTTAAACGGCCGCTTTCTAAGCGAGCAAGATCCAGTATCTCTTCAATTAGGCGTGATAGCCGCTGGCTTTCATGCACGATTACGCCAAGAAAATGCTGGCGCTTCTCGCTAGGTAGCTGATCGCTATCTCGCAAGATTTCAGCAAAGGCGCGGATCGACGTTAGCGGTGTGCGCAGCTCGTGGCTGACCATGGCCACAAACTCATCTTTTAAGCGGTCTAGCTCGCGCAGACGCTCGTTGGCACTACGAAGCTCTTCGCCAATCTGCACCAGCTCCTGAGATTTTTGCTCTAACCGGCGGTTGTACTCTAGCGCTTGTGAGGTGGTGTCAAGAATGCTAAGAATCGACTCAATATCCAGCGCTTCACCGCGCACCACTGAGTTGATCAGCACCCGCGCGGAGGCGCTGCCCAACGAACCAGCGAGGGCCTGCTCGGCGCGGGTAATGAGCTCAGTGGTGGCCGGCTGATCCGCCTCAAACTTATTTTTGTTATTGCTATAGCTGAAGATGCGGCGGGTGGTATGTAGACCTAAATAGCGAACCAGTAGTTCATTCAGTGCGCCTTGGGTGGTTTGCCCACGCCACAGCGGGGCAGTGGTCAGGTTAGGGTGCATAGCCTCAGTGAAGAGTGCGGCCTGGGTTTGCTCAAGGGGCGTAGGGCGGGTAAACAGCGACACGCCCACTAAAAGCCCGACGTTTACCAGCATGCTCCACAGCAGTGAGTGGCTATAAATGTCCCAGTTCTCGAGCCCAAACAGAGCGTAGGGAGTGAGCCAACTGATCCCCCAAGGCCCTTCGGTGAGCAGCGCAGCGTTCAACCAGCCCGACTGAGCAAAGCCTGGAAGCAGCAACGTATAGCACCACACTAAAAAGCCGGCGATCAGTCCACACGTGGCCCCCTGACGAGTGGCGCCGCGCCAATAAAGGCCAATCAACAGCGCTGGGGCAAACTGAGCGGCCCCCGCGAAGGACACAAGCCCGATGGTGACGAGGCTATAGGAATCACCAATCAGGGCGTGGTAGAGATAACCGAGCAATAGAATCAGCACAATGGCGACGCGACGAATACCCAGCAGCCAGCTGGCAAGCTCTCCTTTAGTGCTCAGGTGAAGACGCCTTGAGCGAAGCAGCAGTGGCATCACCAGTTGATTGCTGACCATGGTGGAAAGAGCAATGGTTTCAACAATCACCATGCCGGTGGCCGCCGACAGGCCACCGATAAACACTAACAGCGGTAAACCGTCAACGCCGGCTGAGAGCGGCAGCGTCAGCACAAAGCTGTCAGGATCGCCTGCGCTAGCACCTAGCAGCATGCCCGCCAGAGCAATCGGTATGACGAAGAGATTAATCAGCAGCATATAAAGTGGAAATAGCCAGCTCGCCCGGGTTAAATGCTGCTCATCAACGTTTTCGACGACTAATACTTGGAATTGGCGAGGCAGCGTTAAAAATGCCAGAAAGGCCAGCACTAGCATGCCAACCCAGCCGGTAACACCACCCGGCACGCGATCGAGCCGCATGCTGCCTATTAGCTCGGGCGTGGCCGCCACCTGCGAAAATAGCGCGCTGGGTCCTTCAAACATCACAAAAACTACGAAGATACCGACCGCCATAAAGGCCACTAGCTTGACCAGCGATTCTAAAGCGATAGCGGCAACCATACCTTCGTGGCGTTCGCTGGCATCCAGGTGACGGGTGCCAAAGAGAATTATAAACACGGCCAATACCAACGCGACCCAAAGCGATTTATCCATCCAAAAGCGTTCATCGATCAGCGTGGTATCGGGTGTGTAGGGGTAGTTGATAAGCACCGCATGACTAACGGTAATCGCTTTTAACTGCAGCGCAATATAGGGCGTGATGCTGATCAGCGCCATTAGCGCTACCAGTGCTCCTAAGCTGGCACTTTTGCCATAGCGGGCACTAATAAAGTCGGCAATAGAAGTGATGCGCTGGCGTGCAGCGATACGCACCATTTTACGAATAACGGAGGGCGCCAGCAGCATGGCCAGCGTAGGGCCTAAGTAGATAAGCAAAAAGCTAGGGCCATGCGCTGCGGCTCGGCCCACGCTGCCATAAAACGTCCAGGCGGTGCAGTAAACAGCGATAGAAAGGGCATAGACAGTGGGTGATCCGATCAGCGAGCGGCCCTGCTCAGCCCGTCGATCACCCCAGGCAGCGACTACAAAAAGTAGCGCAAGGTAGCCAAAGGCTGTGCCAAGAATAATCGGCTCAGTGCGCATAGTCAGCGATCCGCATGATGTTCCATCAGCCACGCAGTTAAGCCGATCACGACGGCCCAAGCGCTAAATAAATACAGCGGCAGCCAGCCTGCGTGGAGCGTGGTTAAGCGGTCTACGACGATAACCAGGGGCGGGCAGAACAGCAGCAAGGCAACGGCCACTAAGGCCATTAAGCGTTCTGCTTTGCGTGATTTTTCGCCGCTGTGTTTCATAAGGCGCTGGCATCCTGTCGGTCAAAGGCATTCGCTTGCAGCGCTAGCAGTTGTTCAAGCGTATCAATGCTACGTGCTTCTAGGCGAGGCAGCAGTGCAAGCCACAGCTTGGCCGTTACGCGCGCATCTCCCAGGGCGGTATGGCGAGTGTCAGGAGGGAATGTCAGGCCATAGCGCTGAGCAAGGCTGTCGAGGTCGTGGCCGACCAACGCTTCATCCAACGCTCTAGAAATCAGTAGTGTGTCGATTACCGGTATATCAAAGGCGACGCCCTGCTGGCTAATCGCAAGTAGATCAAACGCGGCATTATGAGCCAGAAGCACGGCTTCACCCACGTAGTCGCGAAAGCGAGTAAGTACGACATCCAGCAGCGGCGCGCCCGCCACATCAGCATCAACAAGGCCATGGATGGCGGTACTCGACGGCTGTATCGGGCGCTGTGGGTCGACTTTTTGATCGAAGGTCTCACTTGCCAGCAGGCGCGCATTGACGACGCGGCAGGCACCCAGGCTGATGACTGTGTCGCCCCGGCGCAGCTCAAGCCCCGTGGTTTCAGTATCAAACGCGACCACTTCGAGGCTGCGCAGTGAGCGGCTGGCGAGCGCTTCGCTGGGTGGTGGAAGGTCGGCAATGCCAAAATCGTGAAACTCAGGGCGGGGAGGCGCAATTTCACGCGGGGCTCCCACGCGCTCCATGGCGGGTAGCGGCAGGCGCAAGCGTGCATATACGCCGTTGTCGTCGGCAAGGCTCCAAATGTCGCTAGCATGCTGACGCAGCACATCCGCAACGCTTGGGTTTAGCGGTAGCGAGGTCAAAGGCTGCTGGCGCCATCCGGCCAGCTCATGCTCCGGTATCGCTTTGCCGCGCCAAATAAGATCTAAATAGACGCGTTTATTGCCCAAGCATATTTCACCTTCAAAACCACTGTCAGGTAGGTAGTTACTGAGGTGCTTTACCAAAGAGTTAAACAGGGCGATCAGCGCGGGCGCGTCGCCCTTAAACCAGGCGGGCATTCCTACAGGGGTAATTAAACGCCGCGCAGGATCAAGACGTTCATCCAGTGCTTGCCAGAAGTCGTTGGACCACATGGGCGTTAAGCGCTCACCTTGATGCTGCATATCGTCGAGCAACTGGCCGATTTTTGCGACGTGCTCGCCGAGCGTAGCGCCTTCCTCTTGAATAACGCGCTCGAAACGTTGGCGTAATAACGATGTGCTGGGGTCATTTTGATCACGTAGTTGAATCAGCGCATCGGCCGCGCTGGTCAAGCTCGCGGTATGCTGGCGGAGTGGCGTAAGTATATGGGCAAGCTCTGCTCTCACGCCCATTTCATTCGACCAGGACGCTGTTGCATCGCTAAAAGTGAACAGCGTTTCGCCGTCACTGCCCGGTACGCGGCGCAGTATCACTTTTAGCCAGCGATTATCGCAGGGCACCAAAAATTCGCGCGGGGAGCCTTCGTAAGGCAGCTGGCTAAGCGCTTGCTGAAGGCTGCTAACGGGGAGTAGAGCGTCCAGGCGTTTGCCTAAACCAAGCCCCGAATTGTCGATAAAAAAATCTTCTGCGGCTTGATTGAATAGCATCACGCGGCGATGGTGATCGCACAGCAACAGAGGCGTTTCGAGGACTTGCAGCAGCGTTTCAAGCTCCTGGCGAATACGTGCAGCGCTGCGTGCGCCTTCCGCATGGGCGGTCGACAAACGGCTGCGATCTGCTCGCCAGTTTTCGCTGACACGGCGTAAATCTGGCCCAAGCCCTTTTAGCCAACCTTCAGGCAACTGTTCATCATGGGCATCGGGATTGCCAACCAAGCGCACAAGCTGGGCTTGGAGGTGCCGCAGCGGGGTAAACAGCATGCGTTCAAGAATCAATCCCGCTACAAAAATCGTGGCGCCACCAGAGAGGCTGCCGATCCATAGGGCTGCTCTTGCCCAACCGGCAGGAGCCAACTGAGTATCCAGCCAAACGGCAAACACAGCACCGCCAAATAGGCTAATACCGCTAATCAGAAGCCATAAACCAACAAGACGCTGGCGTTTGGGCAGCCCATCTCGCGTCATGGCTGCTTTCCAGCCAGCAGCGCTTTAACTTTTTCCACCAATGATTGGGTTGAAAACGGTTTAGTGATGTAGTCATCGGCGCCCAGAGCCATGCCTTTTTCACGCTCTACGTCGCGGCCATGCGCGGTTAGCATAATAATCGCCAGATGCGCGGTGGCAGCATCGCCACGCAGGCGTTCTAAGACGTCAAAACCGTTCATACCCGGCAGGCTAATATCGAGTAATAGTAAATCGGGCTGACTATCGTTAACGCACGCCATTGCCTGCTCGCCGTCTTCAGCCGTCACTACTTCGAAACCTGCCTGCTCCATCAAAAACTCCAGCGATAGCACGATATTGGGCTCATCATCGACCACAAGCACTTTGGCCATGAAAATCTCCTGTCTTTATCAGTGGTAGTGCCGGGCGCACCGTGTGCATAGCTCTGAGTGCATGCGTGATCAATCGTTAACTATCAGTGTAGTGAGCTAGGGGAGTGCGGCCAAGACGACCTTGGCCGAATGCTGTTAAATGATTTTGCTAAATAACTCGGCGGGCTAATAAGGCTTATATCGAGATTTACGCTGCTTTAAATACAACTTTAGAATCAACTCCCGCGATTAGCGACGTATTGTTATGGACTTAACCGTTTCCTCATACCACTCTGTAAAGTGATAAGAGCAGCAATTCTCAGGTTTATTAAATAAACAATAACAATCAAACCCAAAGGAGCGGCGCCCATGAGTGCTATTTTCCTTCTAGTGGTAGGTCTTGGTGCAATGGCCGTAGGGTACTTCGTGTACTCCAAGTTTATTGCTGAGAAGATTTACCAGCTAGATCCTGATTTTAAAACCCCTGCCCATGAGTTTGAGGACGGCATTGACTATGTGCCGACCAATCGATTCGTCTTATGGGGTCATCACTTTACCTCCGTTGCGGGAGCAGCTCCGATTGTGGGGCCTGCGATTGCCGTTATATGGGGCTGGGCACCGGCTTTTTTATGGGTAGTGTTCGGCACTATTTTCTTTGCCGGTATTCATGACTTCGGTGCTATTTGGGCCAGCGTACGCAATCGGGCTAAATCGGTCGGGGCATTAACCGGTGACGTGGTTGGTAAACGTGCTCGTAGTATCTTTATGATCGTTATCTTTCTAGTGCTACTGATGGTTAATGCGGTCTTCGCCGTGGTGATTGCCGGGTTAATGATGAACTTCCCTAGTGCAGTCGTTCCGGTTTGGGGCGCGATTATTGTGGCGCTCATCGTCGGGCAAATGATTTATCGCCGTATTCTGAGCCTGGCGGTAGTGTCGGTTATCGGCGTCATTGCACTCTACGCGCTGATTGGTATTGGGCCTTCTGTGCCGATTCAAATGCCTGCTGAAGTGGCCGGTATATCAGGCAATGCTATTTGGATTGTTATTCTGTTCGGTTACGCGGCGATTGCGTCATTGTTGCCGGTGTGGATGCTGCTGCAGCCACGGGATTATATTAACGGGCTGCAGCTCTTCATTGGCTTGCTGATTCTTTATGGGGCCCTGGTGCTGTTGAACCCGGTGCTGGTAGCGCCTGCCTTTAACAGCGATGTTCCTGAAGGCACTCCGTCGCTAATACCGCTGCTGTTCGTCACTATTGCCTGTGGGGCCATCTCGGGCTTTCACGGGCTTGTTTCATCCGGCACTACGTCTAAGCAGTTGAATAAAGAAACCGATGCTCGTTTTGTGGGTTATTTCGGCGCGGTGGGCGAAGGCATGTTGGCGCTAGCGGCTATTTTGGCAGCGACCGCCGGTTTTGCCACCTTCGGTGACTGGCAGGCGATGTATAGCGCCTTCGGGCAGGGCGGCGTCAATGCCTTCGTGCAAGGTGGCGCCTTTATTATTCATAACGGCCTTGGGTTGCCTGAGGTGACCGCGGCGACGCTGCTTACTGTTATGGCAGCGCTTTTCGCGGGCACTACCATGGACACGGGCCTTCGCCTACAGCGCTACATTTTTCAAGAGTGGGGCGATATTTACGATCAGCCGTGGATGAAAAAACCATCGATTGCCACGGGGCTAGCGGTAGGCACTTGCTTGCTGCTAGCGTTTGGCGCAGGCGGTGCCGATGGTTCGGGTGGTCTGATTATCTGGCCTCTGTTCGGCACCACCAACCAGCTACTGGCAGGCCTAACGCTACTCGTAATTACCGTCATGCTTGTGCGCCTGAAGCGCCCCATGTGGTATACGCTGGCGCCGCTATGCTTTTTATTGGTCATGACGATTCTGGCGCTGCTGATACAGCTGCGCACGTTCTGGAACCAGGGCAACATGTTCCTACTGGTGATGGATATTGTGGTGCTGGTGGCGGCTATTATGGTGGCGATGGAATGTGCCTCCGCACTCAAGCGTTCGCGCGCTGAAATGGCTGCCCAAGGTGATTAACGCACGTATGACTGAAAGGGAGTAAGCGCTATGCATGATGACCCGATGCATGGGTCATCGCCGCGTCGTGACAAGTTACGGGCCTGGCTGAATCAGGCCCGTTTCTTTTCTGAAGAGGTATATAACTCGCGCTATCGAGGCGCTATTGCGCGAGCGCGACGCGACGAAGACGACCTGTTTATGCTGTTGGTGTTCTCTGAAATGATGGGCTTACAGAATCCGGCCTCGTATTACACCCTTGAGCTTCAGCCGCTGTTACTGGAGCGTTTCCATGATTGGCACACACGAATGGGCATGGAGCGTTCGCCGCTGGACCACTTCCGTTGCTGCTGATGGCTATTGTCTTGCCTTAGAGAGTGCTACGTCGAACAAGTGAGGGATGCCATGCAAGCAGTACTCAATCGTCGTCTGCTGTGGGTAGGCGGTAAAGGTGGTGTTGGGAAAACCACGGTAGCGGCTTCTTTAGCCGTGCTCGCGGCCAGTCGAGGAAAGCGTGTGCTGGTGGTGTCGACCGACCCGGCGCATAGCTTAGGCGATGTCTTCGATCGCTCGTTAGGTGATGCTCCCCAGCGACTGCTGCCCAACCTGGATGCGATGGAAATTGATCCTGATATCGAGGTGGAAGCCCACCTTCAACGCGTGACCCAGCAGATGCGTCGCTACGCGGCTCCTGAAATGATGCAGGAGCTGGAGCGCCAGATGCGTCTAACCCGCCAATCTCCCGGCACCCAGGAGGCTGCATTGCTGGAACGGTTAGCGCGATTAATGATCGACGACACCGCGCCCTACGATCTGATTATTTTCGATACGGCGCCGACCGGCCACACGTTAAGGCTGTTAACATTACCTGAAGCGATGGCCGCCTGGACCGACGGGCTACTGGCTCACAACCGCAAGTCCGCAGAGCTTGGTAAGGTACTGGACCACCTCACCCCAAAGCGGGGCCGTGATGTGGCAACACCGTTTGATGATCCTAGTGAAGACCCTTTGAATGATTTAGACGAGCGTACCCGGGAAGTGGCCACGACATTGATCAATCGACGCCGGCTGTTTCATCAGGCGCGACGACGCATTGAAGACACCACAGCCTGTAGCTTTCTGTTTGTGATGACGCCCGAGCGGCTGCCCATTCTAGAAACAGATCGCGCCGTTCGAGCGCTCGAAGAGGCGCATATTCCCGTGGTAGGGACGCTGGTTAATCGAGTGATCCCAACGGATGCGGACGGTGCTTTTTTACAGGCGCGGCGCGAGCAGGAAGCCAGCTATCTTGCGCGTATAGATACGCTATTTGCGCGATTCCCGCGGCCAAGTTTGCCGTGGCTACCAACCGATGTTCAAGGTATTGAGGTATTAGAAATGCTGGCGGGTAAGCTTGAACAACAGGGGTTTTAATGCGGGTATTACTGTTATCTGCCTATGAAGCAGTTAGCCATCGATACTGGGCGCAGAGCTTGATGGCACAGCTGGATGATGTGTCATGGACACTATTAAGCCTTCCGCCGCGTCACTTCGCTTGGCGAATTCGCGGTAACCCGCTGAGCTGGATGTTAAAAGAGCATGCCACTCTCAGCCAGTCGTTTGACCTGGTGTTGGCGACTTCAATGGTCGATCTCGCAACGTTAATTGGGCTGTTTCCGCATCTTGGTCAAGCGCAAAAGATCGTCTACTTTCATGAGAATCAGTTCGCCTATCCGGAATCCAGCGACCAGATGCCACAAGTAGAGGCCAAAATGGTCAATCTCTACACCGCCTTGGCAGCCGATAGCGTTGTATTTAACAGCGCCTATAATCGCGATTCTTTTATTGATGGCGCACGGGCATTTCTGAAAAAAATGCCGGAAAATTTGCCTGCCGCCAATCCGCTTGAAGCGCTGCGTAAACGCGCTTATGTGCTGCCAGTACCTTTATCAATAAGGTCAGCCGCTTTGCATGATACGCCTAGACGCCCTCAGCTTATTGTATGGAACCACCGATGGGAGTATGACAAGAACCCGAATGATTTTTTTGAGGTGCTGTTTAGGCTAAGTGCTGAAGGCGTAGCGTTTGAGCTTGCCGTGCTGGGGCAGCGTTTTCGTCAATCCCCCGACATTTTTGAGCAAGCGGAACAGCGTCTAGCTAAGCATGTTGTTGCCTGGGGCCCGCAGCCAGAGACTGAATACCGCGCGCTGCTAGAAGGCGCGGGTATTGTGGTCTCAACTACCTGGCATGAGTTTCAGGGGCTGGCCATTATGGAGGCAGCCCAGCGCGGGGCGCTTCCGCTGGTACCCGACAGGCTTTGCTTCCCGGCGCTATATCCGTCAGCCTATCGCTATGACGGCACGCGGGAAGGGCTTTATCAACGGCTTTACGACTGGTTGACAGACTCGACGACGCGCCCGGCACCCCTGGCGACCACCGCATGGGAATGGCCCGCCTGGCGCGGTGCGTATCGCCAGCTATTAGCTGCCAGCGCATAAGCCGTGCGCTGGCGTTAGGTGTTAGGTATTAGACAAGCTCAGTTTTGTCTTTAAAGTCGCATAGATCTTCAATGATACAGCTGCCACAGCGGGGTTTTCGCGCGATACAGGTGTAGCGTCCGTGCAGTATCAGCCAGTGATGTGCATCATGCAGAAACGCTTTGGGTACATGGCGCAGCAGCTTTTGCTCTACCTCGACAACGTTTTTACCTGGTGCGATGCCGGTCCGATTAGAGACTCTGAAGATATGCGTATCGACCGCCATGGTGGGCTGGCCAAACGCCGTATTAAGAATCACATTCGCCGTTTTACGGCCGACGCCGGGCAGTGCTTCTAGCGCTTCGCGAGTATTAGGCACATTGCCAGCGTGCTGATTGACGAGCATATGACAGGTTTTCATCAGATTTTCGGCTTTAGTGTTATATAAACCGATTGTTTTGATGTGGCTTTTAAGCGCATCGATCCCTAAATCAATAATCCCCTGCGGCGTGTTGGCCACCGGGTAAAGTCGCGCAGTGGCTTTGTTGACACCGACATCTGTGGATTGAGCTGATAGCAGTACGGCGGCCAGCAGCTCAAACGGTGTATGCCAATTAAGCTCAGTGGTCGGGTGTGGGTTTTCTGCCTGCAGGCGGGAGAAAATTTCATGGCGCTTTAGGGCATTCATGGATGTTCTCTTAAATGATAAAACAAAACTGCGTATTAAACCGACGCGTTGATTAATGTGTGCCGATTATTTAATCGTACCGGTCACGCGTACGCGCCGCTCTGTGCGAGGGGCTACTACCGGGCTGGCTCGGGAGCGTTGGCGCTGGTCGAGAACATTTTTTAGCGCGATTAGCATCCCAGCCACGAAAAAAGCCCCCGGCGGCAGCACAAAGAATAGAAACTGATAGTCATCGGCAATCGTAAGCTGCCAGCCGGCTGCCGCCGAGCCGAACAGCAGCGCCATATCGCTAAACAGCGTTCCTTGGCCCAGCAACTCACGCAGCGCGCCCAGCAGTATCAATACGGCGCCAAAACCTAGGCCCATCATAAAGCCATCTATGGCCGCGGGCAGCACGGGCTGGCGCGAGGCAAACGCATCTGCGCGACCCAGAATGGCGCAGTTGGTGACAATCAAGGGAATAAAAATCCCCAGCACTTGGTAAAGCGGGTAGGCATACGCGGCCATCAGTAGCTCAGCGCAGGTAACAAAGGCCGCAATCACCATCACGAAGGCGGGCAGGCGTACCGCGCTGGGTACCTGGTGGCGAATCAGCGAAATGGTGGTACTGGCAGCGACCATCACCATCAGCGTGGCAAGCGCTAATCCCAGTGCGTTAACGACGCTAGTGCTAACGGCAAGCAGCGGGCAAAGCCCTAGCAGCTGCACAAGTGCAGGGTTATTGGACCACAGGCCCTCGCGAGTAAGCTGCTGCCAATGGCTCGAGGCGTTGGATTTCATGTGCCTGGCTCCTCATTTGGAATAGCTAGCGGCGTGTCGGCGGCGTATTGCAATGCGCTGTGCACGGCATTAACCACGGCGCGAGGCGTAATGGTGGCCCCCGTAAAGGCATCAAAATGACCGCCGTCTTTATCAACCGCCCAATCGCCGGGTGGCAGGCTGGCCAAATCCAGGCCGTCAAAACCGGTAATCCAGTCACTGCGGCGGCGCTCAATATCATCGCCTAAACCCGGCGTTTCCTGGTGCTGGGTCACACGAACGCCGGTAATTCGCTGCTGTTCATCAATGCCAATTAAAAGACGAATTTCGCCATTATAACCCTGTCGTGTCACGACCGGGAAAACCAGTGCGTGGTGGCCTCGGTCGCTAATTCGCCAGCCCTGAGCACCGGAAGCTAGCCCAAGTCGTTCAGCGTTGGGAAGCGTGAAGCTACTCTCTAATACGCGCTTCATAGGCGTATTAGCCAGCGCGCTTGGCAGTACTTGTTGAAGCTGACGGTGTTGATAAGCCAACTGATGCGTCACTATGCGGTCGGCGGTTAATGTGCGCGTAACAGCAACGCTACCGGCGGTTACCAGTGCAAAGGTGCCCAGTGCTAGAGCGCCACGCTGCATGGCTTGGCGTGGCGTCATCGCCGACCTCCGCGCGCTGCGTGGCCCGTTGGGCGAGGCACGCTATACAGATCCAGCAGCGGTACGCAGAGATTCATTAACAGCACCGCAAAAGCAACCGCGTCGGGATAGCCACCCACGCTGCGGATTATCATGATCAGTGCGCCAATACCGGCGCCATAGATGAGTTTTCCACGCCGGCTGGTGGCCGCAGAAACGGGGTCGGTGGCGATAAAAAATGCCCCGAATAGCGTTGCACCCGTCACCAGATGAAATAGCGGAGAGCCGGCGTGGTTTGGATTGCTAAGGTAGAAAAGCGTAGCCAGTAACATCATGCTGCTCAGCATCGCTACCGGAATGTGCCAACTGATAATGCGCTTCACTAATAAAAGCACGCCCCCCGCTAGCCAGGCGATAGCAATTAAACGCCAGGCGGTTAACGTTCCTGCGGGCAGTGGCTGAGCTGCCCAGAATTCGCTGGCAAGCATCGCCTCGCTTTTATGTTTAAACGCATCCAGCGGTGTGGCGCCGCTCAAGCTATCAAGCTGCGCTGCTGGTAGCGATCCGCTAATTTGAGCCCATAAGTCGCTGGGTATAGCGCCCTGAGGTGGTGCCCACAGCGTCATATAGGTGGGAAATGATACTAGCAGCAGCGCGTAGCCGACCATGGCGGGATTAAAAGGATTATGCCCTAATCCACCGTATAGCTGTTTGGCTACGATGATGGCTGCCACCATGCCCACGCCGATTAGCCACCAGGGGCTGGCAGGCGGCAGTGATACGCCGAGAAGAATACCTGTCAGCAGGGCGCTTGAGTCATTCAGGGTGACGCGTATCGGTCGTTTGCGTAGCCGCAGTATGGCCGCTTCAAACGCCATACCGAACGCTGCAGCTAACAAAACGTTGCTCAGTACGCCAAGGCCGAAAAAATAGCTCATCGTGACGATGCCCGGTAGGGTGGCAATGATCACCCAGCGCATGATGTTAGCAGTTGATGGTCTTTGGGCTGTGGCGTTCTCACAGCCTGTCTGAGAGGCCTGCATCATGCTCATAATGATTCCTTATTCTCAGCGGGCACGGGCGCTTCAACAGCCTGCTGCTTGCGTGCCTGGGCCAGTTGTAAATCGGCAGCGCGAAAATTTTCCTGCGCGGTCGCAAGCTGTATTTCGAGATCTTCAAGCGGCTGTTTTGGATCTTCCTGGGCCACCCGAGCCAAGGTTTTTTCGGCTTTTTTGACCGACGCTTTGGCAGCGGCATGAGCAATGCGTAGGCCACGCAGGTCTACTTGTTCACTGCTAGCGGTGACTGCATCGCTGGGATTGCGTCGGATTTGTGCTTTGCGCGCGTGACGGCGGGCCTGTTTTTCAGCCTCTTCTCGTGCCAGTCGTGCTTGGCGAAATTCAAAACGGTGTTTAGCGTGCTCGGCTTTCAGCGTTTCTATACGCTGATGGCGTAGGCGGTTTTTGGCATCGCGGTAATCCGCCACTAGTGGAATATGGCTGGGGCAAACATAGCTACAGGCTCCGCATTCAATGCAGTCAAACAGATGATAGCGCTCCATCCTGGCATCGTCTTTGGCGCGTGCGTACCAGTGCAACTGCTGTGGCAGTAGCGCCACCGGACACACGCTTTCGCACTCGCCGCAGCGAATGCAGGGCGATTCAGCTGGAGCCTGCGGCAACTCATCGAACGTTGCGGCGATTAAACAGTTGGTGAGCTTCGTGACCGGTGTCGCCAGCGTTAGCAGCGGGGAGCCCATCATGGGGCCACCTTGGATGACATGGCTCAGCTGTGCGCGGTCAAGGCCTGCCTGCTCCAGCAGTTCCTGAATAGAGGTGCCTAGTCGCACCCAGCGATTGCCAGGATATGTAATGGCGTCGCCTGTCAGCGTTACCACTCTGGAAACCAGTGGCTGCCCGTCGCGTACAGCCTGCAGGCAGGCCAGCAGGGTGCCGGGGTTATGGCACACCACGCCTACGTCTGCGGGCAGGCCATCGCTTGGCACGTTAAGATTGAGCAGCTTTTTAATCAGCTGTCGCTCGCCGCCGCTGGGGTAGCGGGTAGGAATGACGTTGAGTTGAACGGCCAGAGGTTGGCTAAGTGGCAGCGCCTCGCGAAGCGCTTCAATGGCCTCAGGCTTGTTATCTTCAATGCCAATGACGATGTGCCTTGCACCGCACAGTTTGGCTATTAGCTGCGCGCCTTCGAGCACATCACCGGCATAGTGGCGCAGCGAGAGGTCATCGGCTGTGATGTAAGGCTCACATTCGGCGGCGTTAACCACCAACGTATGAATCGAATACTGTTCCATCACCCGTGCCTTAATGTGGGTGGGAAAGCCTGCGCCGCCTAATCCAACAATGCCGCTGTCATTTAAGCGCTCTAAAAGGGCAGGTGGCTCGCTAAACTGCCAGTTCATCGCAGGCAAGCGCTGCCAGTCATCACGTCCATCGCTGTCGATGGTGATCTGGGTCGCGCTAATCTTGACAACGACGCCGCTAATGCTGGCGTGTAGGTGGCTTGAAATCATGCCTTCTTGGCGGGCGATAATGCTGCCGACCTTCACCGCATCACCTTCGTTAACGCAGGGCGTGGAGGGCTGGCCGCTATGCTGCTGCAGGGGCAGTATCACCTGGCGAGGAAGCGGCGCTTCAAGCAGTGCCGATTGCTGAGAGCGATGCTTGCGCTCGGGCGGGTAAATACCGCCTGGAAAATCAAACGCGGTAGGCATGAGCATCCTCAGGCAGCGCTGATCGGTCGCTGGCAATGACGTTAGATGACTGCGCCATCAGTGGCTGCCAATCGTTGAGAGGCGTGCTGCGCGTTAGCATATCGATACAGTCAACGGGGCAAGGATCTAAACACAGGTCGCAGCCGGTACATTCATCTTCAATCACGGTGTGCATGAGCTTGGCGGCACCAATAATGGCGTCGACGGGGCAGGCTTGAATACATTTTGTGCAGCCAATGCACTCCGCTTCGCGAATAAACGCTACCTTAGCTTCGCTTTGCACTTCGCCATCCAGCGGCGCTGGCTCGCGGCCTAACAAATCAGCCAGCGCGTGAATCGTTGCTTCGCCACCTGGGGGGCATTTGTTGAGCGCATCGCCCTGGTTTATCGCCTCGGCATAGGGGCGACACCCAGGATAGCCGCATTGGCCGCACTGGGTCTGAGGTAAGAGCGCATCAATTTGCTCAACTAAAGGGTTATCTTCACGTTTGAAGCGCTCGCTGGCGAGGCCTAACAGGGCACCAAAACCAATGCCTAGGCCCGTTAGCACCGCCACTGCGCTAACAATACTGATGATATCCAGTGTGTTAATCATTGTGGGCTGCCTTCATCCCTGCACTAATCCAGAAAAGCCCATAAATGCTAACGACATAAGGCTTGCGGTAATCATCGCAATGGCTGCACCTTTAAACGGCGCCGGGATGTCTGCACCCGCTAAACGTTCGCGCATCGCGGCAAACAAAACCAAAATCAATGCGAACCCTAGTGCCGCCCCTAGCCCATATAGCGTGGTATGAAAGAAGCTAAGGTTGCGGTTTAGCGATAGCAGCGCGACGCCTAATACCGCGCAATTAGTTGTGATAAGGGGCAGGAAAATACCCAGCACTTGATGCAAAAGGGGGCTCAGCTGGCGCACCATAATTTCGGTGAATTGAACCACCGCGGCAATGACCACAATGAAGCTGATAGTGCGCAGGTACGTTACGTCCAGCGGCACTAGTAGGCCGTGATAAACCACAAAGCTTGCTGCCGATGCCAAGGTCAATACAAAAGTAGTGGCCAGCGACATTCCCATGGCCGACTCCAGCTTATTGGAGACGCCCATGAAGGGGCACAGCCCCAAAAACTGGACTAATACAAAGTTGTTAACCAGCGCAGTGCTGATCAAAATAATAAATAGCTCACTCATGATGGCGTATTGTGCGAACAAAACTCGGCAGTTGCTAGGGGAAAGATTGAATGATTGATGAGGGGCTAGCCTATAGGTTGCTCGGCACTAACGTCGCACGAAGTGGCAGTATGAATGTTTGAAAACGTAAAAGGGCAGAGCGCGCTGTCTCTGCCCTTAACATCGAGTGCTTTATATACGTTACGTGACGCGTTGGCCTGGTTCGGCTCCGTTGTCAGGCGTTAGTAAATAAATGCCTTCTTCATTAGCACTGGCGAGGACCATGCCTTCTGATAGGCCAAAGCGCATTTTTCGCGGCGCTAGATTAGCTACCATTACCGTTAAGCGCCCTTCAAGTGCTTCTGGTGCATAGGCCGAGCGAATGCCAGAGAACACGTTGCGCGTTTCGCCGCCTAAGTCGAGCGTCAGCTGCAACAGTTTATCAGCGCCTTCGACATACTGAGCTTTAACGATTCGCGCGATGCGCAGGTCAACCTTGGCAAAGGTTTCAAAGTCAATTTCGGCAGCGATTGGGTCTTTTGCCAACGGGCCTTTCGGTGCTTCTTTGAGTTTTTGCTCTTCCACAAGATCTTCCTTCGATGCTTCAATCATCGCATCGATTTTGTCGCGCTCAACGCGGGTCATTAAGGGTTTAAATTTATTGATCGAATGGCTGGTCAGTATGCGTTGGCGGCTGTGCCAGTCTAACGAGTCAACGTTAAGGAACTCGCGCGCTTGTTCAGCCATGGCCGGGATGACCGGGGCAAGGTAAACCATTAGCTGGCGGAACAGGTTAATGCCGACCGAGCAGATCTCAAGCACGTCGGCTTCGCGACCCTCTTGCTTAGCCAGTGCCCAAGGCTCTTTTTCAGCGATATAAGTGTTTGCTTCATCCGCCAACTCCATAATATGGCGCATGGCACGGCTAAATTCACGTGCTTCAAAGTCTTGGGCGATCTCGTCACCGGCCGCAATAAAGCGGGCGACCATTTGAGGTTCGGCGCAGTGCTCCGCTAGCTGGCCGCCGCCGAGCTTTTTCACAAAACCAGCGCAGCGGCTGGCGATGTTGACCACCTTGCCAACTAGGTCTGAATTTACCCGTGCGGCAAAATCATCCAAGTTTAAATCCAGGTCATCCACTTTGGATGTCAGCTTGGCGGCAAAGTAATAGCGCAGGTATTCAGGGTTTAGATGATCCGCGTAGGTGGCTGCCTTGATAAAGGTGCCGCGAGATTTTGACATCTTGGCACCATCAACGGTCAGGAAACCGTGGCAGTTGACGGCAGTGGGCGTGCGCAGGTCTGCACCATGTAGCATGGCAGGCCAGAATAGCGCATGAAAGTAGACAATATCTTTGCCGATAAAGTGATAGACCTCGGCCTCAGAGCCTTTCTTCCAGTAGCTGTCGAAATCAATGCCTTCTCGGTCACACAGATTCTTAAAGCTCGCTAGGTAACCAATCGGCGCATCTAGCCATACATAGAAGTATTTGCCTGGCGCGTCGGGAATCTCAAAACCGAAATAGGGGGCGTCACGGGAAATGTCCCACTCGTTAAAGCCAGATTCAAACCATTCCATCAGCTTATTGCGAATTTGCGGCTGTACGTGGCCATCATCAATCCAGCGCTGTAAGAAATCCGCGAAGTCGGGCAGCTTAAAGAAGTAGTGCGTCGAGGTGCGTACCTCGGGCGTCGCGCCGGAAATAGCCGAGACCGGGTTAATCAAGTCCGCGGGAGTGTACGTTGCGCCACACTTCTCACAATTGTCGCCGTACTGATCGTCAGAAGCGCATTTAGGGCAGGTGCCTTTGATAAAACGGTCGGCGAGAAACAGTCCTTTTTGCGGGTCGAACATCTGCTCAATATCGCGGGTGGCGATATGGCCTTTGTCACGCAGGCGCTTATAAATCATCTCGCTGAAGAGGCGATTTTCAGCGGAGTGGGTCGAGTGATAGTTGTCGAACCCAACCCCAAACCGTGCGAAGTCCGTTTGATGATCCTGTGAAACGCGCTCAATCAGCGCTTCAGGCGAAATGCCTTCCTGTTCAGCGCGCAGCATAATAGCGGTGCCATGAGCATCATCTGCACACACGTAGTAGCACTGTTGGCCACGGCTTTTCTGGAAACGTACCCAGATATCTGTCTGGATATACTCAAGTAAGTGACCGAGGTGAATGGCTCCATTGGCATAGGGGAGCGCGCTAGTCACCAAAATATTGCGCGTGGCGGTGTTAGACATGGTGAAGATTAGTTCCGAGTGAATAAGAGTGCGAATGAGGCGGGAACAAACAAGACGGCGAAGTCGCTAAACACTTCGCCGATGGCGCTGCCGTGAGTAACGCTTAGTACAGCGCCTGCTCTTCTTGAACCACTTCGCGCAGTAGCTCTAAAAAGAGTTTGTCGGCGTCAGAGTGCTCAGCGGGATCTTCTGGAATATGTACACTGGTGGTGTCAGAGATTTCGTTGGCGATACGCACCATTGCCGCAGGGCTGTTGCCCTCGGTTAGCTGCTGACGTGCTATGGCCAGTGATTGCTCGAGAATTTTCGGGTCTTCCAGCAACTTGCGAATGAAACCACGTAGCTCGTTGATGACGCGTGTTTTCTGAATTTCTGAACCGGACATGGGTGTCTCCTTAAGATCGCGATCAGCATTAACACCAAGCGAGACCAATCAATATTTTGACCATAGCATTTTTTCAGCTAACGGGCATGGCTTGTCTGCTGTAAGCGGCCTTACCTTAAAGCGTCAAACGGCCCGCTTTATGCTTAACAGGGTTTGCGTACTGCGCAAGCCAGTAAGGGCGCAGCGGCGCCGGTACCTCGGCTAGTCGAGCATTAAAGCGCTCCCTATCTTGTCGAGTGATGGCCTTGCGTGCCACCAGCTCGGGCGCTTCCCCAAGTGCTTCCAAGGCCAGGTAATGGCTTGGAAAAAGTCGATATCCGCCGATAACTTGGCGATCAATTTCGGCGGCTACTTCATCAGGCGTTGCCATGTCCGAGCCAACAGGGCCGCCAAAATGCAGCCTTACGCGTCCTTTAGAGCCTGTGATGCCGGCCACAATAGAGCGAATATCTTCAAATTCACCCTTAGCGTAGCCGCCCTGAGTGTCCACATCATGTAGCTCCTGGGCCTTTTGCAAATCGCAAGGATCATACTCATAGCTAATCGATACGGGTACCAATTTTAGCTCGGCGATGGCTTCACCAAAGACCATGTCGCGCTCTGAAAGGCGCTTGGCCATGATGAGCATTTTGATTATGGCCGGCTCGGTGTGGTCAATGCCGTTCTTAGCGCGGCCTTCACGCTGCGCCATCCAAATCGAGTGCTGGTCTTCGGTAATGGTGTGGCGAATGTAGGCTGAAAGCTGCTGATAGGCCGCCAGCATTGCTCTCTTGCCCCGCGCGCTGCGCGGAACAATGAAGCTTTTGTTGAGCCGCATCAGATCGGTGACATAGGGCTTTTTAAGCAAATTGTCGCCAATCGCAATACGCACCGTGTCGCGATTGGCCTGGTACAGCGCGTAGTTAACGAAAGCAGGGTCCAGGGAGATATCTCGGTGGTTACCAATAAAGAGGTAAGCGCCATTAGGATCGAGTTTGTCAAGCCCGGTGACTTCAAGCGCATCCGTCGTGGTGCGAATCATGCGTTCCATATAATGCGCAATGCGCATTTGAAACTCATAAACGCTCGATACACCTTTGACTTCACGGCGCACTGCACGGCTAGCAAACGTACGTGCAATCGAAGGGGCCCAGCGCGCTAGGCGAGGCAGCCGAAAACGCGTCAGCGCATCCAGCAGCTCGTTATCGCGGGAGAGCCTGGCAAGCACATCGGCCACTTCATTATCCATAAAGGGCCGAATATCGGCCCATGGATCTGCCGTGGTAGAGACGTTGGTAGCGTTATTGTATTGAGTCATGCGAACCGTTGGCTGATAAATAAAAAGTGTCGACGAATAGCATCGAGACGAAGGAATGCGCTATCCCTGCGGAGAACTGAGCCCCTATAAAGAACTGAGAACCCATTACTGAGCCGCAGGTTCCCGCTGCGTCTCGCCGCCTAACCATTCTATTAAGCGAGGAATGTCTTCAGACAAAGCTTGCGCCATTAAAATAAAGTCCGTTTCCAGACGAGCAAGGGCGTCATCGCCGTCGTCAGCATGGTCGGCTTCTTCAATGAGTGCATCGCCAAACCGCAATGATTTCAACGCAAGATCGTCATGCAGTACAAAGCTTAAGCGTCCTTCCAGGCTAATGGCGAGCTTGCTAGCTTGGCGGCCGCTTTCAAGCAGTTGCTGAATTTCATCGCTATCAAGATCGACTTGCCGGGCCCGCAGCACGCCATCATCGCCTTTTGCTTTGAGCTCTACCTGATCGCCTAGCTGCAAATCGGCAGGGCGGCTGGCGGCGTCGCCTAGCCACGTCGTCATCGCACGGATAGGGAGCGTTTGCGAGCTGAGCGGCGTGACTTTCAAACTGCCTAGCGTTTCACGCAGCAAATCCAGAATATCCTCGGCGCGGGTGCGCGAACTGGCATTGATGCCAATCAACTGGCCGCGGGTATCCCACCAGAGATCAATTTTCTGGCTGCGCACAAATGCACGGGGTAGCAGGTCTTCGGTGACCTGCTCTTTGAAGGCGGTCTTCTCTTTACGAGTCACTTTGCGGCCTTCACTGGCCTCGATGTCTGCTACCAACTCGTCAACTTCTTCTTTTACGACGGATGCAGGCAGTAGGCGCTCTTGGCGCAGAGCTGAAAGCAGGCGATGCCCTTGAATTTCATGTGCTAGCTGCCCGCTACTCAGACGTCCTGCTGGCGCTGTCCAGCCAAGTCGGCGCGCATCGGCGTTGCCCAGTGGTTTGGCGGAATGCTCGTCTAAAGCGCTAGCGAGCGCATCGATGCTCAATTCAGGCGCGTCGTGAAGACGGTATAAATGCAAGTGCTTAAACCACATGAGGCCAATCCTGTTCAAAAGGTGGCACATTATGGCGAAAGAGTAGCATTCCTACCAGTATGCTACCGGCAATCCACATTGTTGCGCTTGTTTCAAGCTTGTGTTTGATTGGCTTTTTGCACAACTAGCTTTTTTAACAGCTAGTTTTCGAACAACTAAATTTTTTTAACAACCAAAAAGAGAAATGACTATGACAGCATCGTTGTCGCGAGTGCAGCTGCGCGTGCGGGGGTATCATCTGGATGGCTACGGCCATGTTAACAACGCCCGCTACCTTGAGTTTATGGAGGAGGGACGCTGGAATTTTTTTGATCAATATCCCGAAATGATTCAAATGCTCCATAAGGCAGGCAGGGCGTTTGTTGTCGTCAATTTGAATATTGATTATCTCGCCGCGGCACGCCATGGTGATGACTTAGAAATTCTTACTGGTATTGTCCATGTTGGCGAGCGTAGTGGGCTATGCCACCACCGTATTATCCATAAGGACGGTACGCTGATCGCCCAGGCAGATTTAACGTTTGTGCTATTGGAGCTAAAGGCTGATAAAGCCGCCGCTATAGAGGGTGATGTGCGTGAAACGCTGAGCGCATTAACGATCACAAAAGAGGCATTTAGCCTCTAAAAGGCTTGGCTGGGCTCTCTGGCTGCCCTTGCCGCTTTTGCGGTGGTATGATGGGGAATATTTGCGCGCCCAGATGCTGTGCCTTCATGGGCGGTATTTTTAAGCGCTTTCAACTCTCGCAGTGCCAAGGATCTGACTTTCATGGGTGACATCGCCAGAGAAATCTTGCCCGTCAATATT
>NZ_JBQDLQ010000029.1:0-41086 GCF_052095695.1 Halomonas sp. | reverse complement strand
TGGCTTTTACGCGTGGCAATGCGCAGTTTGGTAATTGATAGCACGTTATTCTCCCCTATACCGCAGACACGGCGACTCACACTATGATACCCCTATCATAAAGCACCGGGCGCCACAGTAAAAACGGCATGCCGCTGAGCGGGACGACTCTGGTACACTTTCCGTCAACGACTCCATTGTTTTGTCAGCAGGATATATCTCCGATGAGCCAAGCTACTAATCAGTCTTGGGGCGGTCGCTTTAGCGAGCCCACCGATGCCTTTGTTGCCCGTTTTACCGCGTCTGTCATCTTTGATCAGCGTCTAGCCCGCCAGGATATTCAGGGCTCCATCGCCCATGCCACCATGCTGGCCCGCGTAGGCGTACTGACCGATGACGAGCGTGGCGCCATTATCAACGGCCTGAACGAGATTCAGGGCGAGATCGAGCGTGGCGAATTCAACTGGTCGGTGCCGCTTGAAGACGTGCACATGAACATCGAGGCGCGGCTGACCGATAAAATTGGCATTACCGGCAAGAAGCTGCATACCGGACGTTCGCGTAACGACCAGGTTGCCACCGATATCCGCCTGTTCATGCGCGATGAAATCGACGTCATTGAAGTAGAGCTTAAGCGCCTGCGCGAAGGCATGATTGAGCTGGCTGACCGTGAAGCCGACACCATCATGCCGGGCTTTACCCACCTGCAAACGGCTCAGCCGGTAACGTTCGGCCACCACATCTTAGCGTGGCAAGAAATGCTGTCGCGGGATCATGAGCGTCTGTTGGATTGTCGCAAACGCGTCAACGTGATGCCGCTGGGCGCCGCTGCCCTAGCGGGAACGACCTATCCGATTGATCGCCACGTCACCGCAGAGCTTCTAGGCTTTGACCGCCCGGCGGAAAACTCACTAGACGCCGTTTCAGATCGTGATTTCGCGATTGAATTCACAAGCTTTGCCAGCATTTTGTTGATGCATCTATCGCGCATGAGCGAAGAGCTGGTGCTGTGGACCAGTGCTCAGTTCAACTTTATCGACCTGCCCGACCGCTTCTGCACCGGCTCATCCATTATGCCGCAGAAGAAAAACCCGGACGTGCCCGAGCTGGTGCGCGGCAAAACCGGTCGCGTGTATGGCCATCTAATGGCGCTGCTAACGCTGATGAAATCTCAGCCGTTGGCTTACAACAAAGACAACCAAGAAGATAAAGAGCCGCTGTTTGACGCCGTAGATACCGTGCGCGACTGCTTGAAAGCCTTCGCCGATATGGTGCCCGCCATTGAACCGAAAAAAGCCAGCATGGTTGAAGCGGCGCGGCGCGGCTTTTCGACCGCGACGGATCTTGCCGATTATCTGGTTCGTAAAGGTGTCGCTTTCCGCGATGCCCATGAAATTGTCGGCCACTCGGTGGCCTACGGTCTTAAAACGGAAAAAGACCTCTCTGAAATGAGTCTTGATGAGCTCAAGCAGTTCTCAGACATCATTGAGCAGGATGTTTTCGAGGTGTTGACCCTTGAAGGTTCGGTGGCTGCGCGTAATCACATTGGCGGCACCGCGCCGAATCAAGTGCGTGCTGCTGCCCAGCGCGCCCGCGATGCGTTAAGCGCACTCAAGGCGGGTGCGGCATGAAAACGTTAGCACTGATGGTACTGCTGATGGCAAGCCTAGCCGGTTTAGCTGGCTGCGGGCAAAAAGGGCCGCTTTATTTACCGGACGATGCGCCCGCCATCGAACAGTCTGACGAGCAGCCTAGCCGAGCGGCTGAATAGAGCGCTGCTGGCCTAGGAAAAGGGGAGAGCCACATGGATTATTTTAACTACCGCGATGGCGTGCTGTACGCCGAAGATGTGCCGCTGTCACGGATTGCTAGCGAACACGGCACGCCTTGCTACGTCTATTCAAAAGCGACCTTTGAACGTCATTTTCGGGCCTATACCGAAGCGCTGGGCGGTCATCCGCACCTGATTTGTTACGCAGTAAAAGCCAACTCTAACCTGGCGGTGCTGGGGTTGCTCGCCAATCTTGGCGCAGGGTTTGATATTGTCTCGATCGGCGAGCTTGAGCGCGTGCTTAAAGCCGGTGGTGATCCGGCTAAGGTGGTGTTTTCCGGCGTAGCCAAGCAGCCCCACGAAATGGTCCGTGCGCTAGACGTGGGCATTAAGTGCTTTAACGTTGAGTCGCGCCCGGAGCTTGAGCGTTTAAATCGCGTTGCGGGCGAGCAGGGCAAGGTGGCGCCGGTGTCGCTGCGGGTCAATCCAGACGTTGACGCGGGCACGCATCCGTATATCTCGACGGGCTTGAAAGACAATAAGTTTGGCATCTCGATAGACGAAGCATTGGCAGCCTACGAGCTAGCCGCCAGTTTGCCTAATCTTCAGGTCAAAGGGTTGGACTGTCATATCGGTTCGCAGCTAACCGAAACGGCTCCGTTCTTGGATGCACTGGAGCGGCTGCTGGTACTGATGGAGCGCCTGCGTGAGCGAGGCATCGAAATTGATCACCTCGACTTAGGCGGCGGTTTGGGCGTCACCTATCGCGATGAAAAGCCACCCCAGCCGTTTGATTACGCTAGCCAGTTGCTGGCACGGCTATCGCGCTGGGAAGGTGGTGAAGCACTGATGCTACTGTTTGAGCCAGGGCGCTCGATTGCTGCCAATGCTGGCGTAATGCTAACGCGCGTTGAGTTTCTCAAGCCAGGTGAGACCAAAAACTTCGCCATCGTGGATGCGGCGATGAACGATTTGATTCGCCCTGCGCTATATCAAGCATGGCAAGCAATTGTGCCGGTCGACACCCGCGAGGCTCGCGAGACTGCGCTTTACGACGTGGTTGGCCCGGTATGCGAGACTGGCGACTTCCTGGGTAAAGAACGCGAGCTTTCGATCGCGGAAGGCGACCTGCTGGCGGTGCGCTCGGCGGGCGCCTATGGCTTTGTGATGGCTTCAAACTACAATAGCCGTCCTCGCGCCGCGGAGCTTATGGTCGATGGCGACAGCTGCCATGTCGTCCGGGTGCGTGAAACCGTGGCGAGCCTGTGGACCGGCGAAGCGTTGCTACCCGAAGGGGAACGCTGATGCTTCTGCACTTCACCAAAATGCATGGCTTGGGTAACGACTTTGTCATGGTGGATCTCGTGACGCAGCGCGCCCGGCTGGATGAGGCGCAAATCCGCGCGCTGGCAGACCGCCGTTTCGGTATTGGTTTTGACCAGCTGTTAGTGGTCGAGCCGCCCCGCGACCCGGACATGGATTTTCGCTACCGTATTTACAATGCAGATGGCAGTGAAGTGGAAAACTGCGGCAATGGAGCGCGCTGCTTTGCTCGCTTTGTACGCGATCAGCGGTTGACGCATAAACATGAAATTCATGTGGAAACCGCGGGCGGACCGCTGGTATTAACCGTGCAGCTTGATGGAATGGTGCGTGTTGATATGGGGCGCCCGCGGTTTAGCCCCCTGGCTTTGCCCTTTGATGCGCCAGGCGACCAGCCGCTGCACCGGCTAGATGTGGGCGATGACACGCTGCAGATTGGTGTCGTCTCAATGGGCAATCCCCATGCGGTGCTGCAGGTCGACAGCGTTGATAGCGCGCCGGTCGAGCGGCTTGGGCCGTTGATTGAGGCGCACCCTCGTTTTGCTAAGCGTGTTAACGTAGGCTTTATGCAGGTACTCTCACCTAGCGAAATACGCCTGCGCGTCTATGAACGCGGCAGCGGCGAAACGTTAGCTTGCGGTACGGGGGCCTGCGCGGCAGTGGCCAGCGGCATTCGTCAGGGGCTGCTGAAAAGCCCTGTGAAAGTGCATTTACCCGGTGGCGAACTCGGCATTGAATGGCCCGACCCTGAAAGGTCGCTGACAATGGTGGGACCGGCTACGCGCGTCTTTGACGGCCGCGTAGCACTCAATTAACTCGAGGAGAACGGCGATGTCACAAGCCCCTGAACCCCGCAAAACGCTCGATCCTGATCAAGTGGCGTTCTGGCTGGCGCGGCATCCCGATTTTTTCGTGGGTCGTGAAGGGTTATTGCAGCAGTTGCAAGTGCCGCATCCCAATATTGAGGGAGCGGTGTCGCTGCTGGAGCGGCTGGTGTTTGATCTGCGTAAGCGTGCTGAAACCGCAGAGGGTCGTTTAGAGCACTTGTTAGAAACTGCTCGCCATAACGAGTCTCAGTATCGTCGGCTACGCGAAACGCTGATTGCATTGGTTGAGGCTCAAGACCGCGATGCATTGGCACAGGCGCTGGCGACTCAGCTGAGTGAGCGCTTTGAAACCCCGGCCATGGCGCTGTGGTGCCCGGCCACGTTAAGCGATGCCGAGCCGCAGCCGCCCCAGCCGCCGCGCCACGTGTTAGACCAGCATGCTAGCGCGCGCTTAGCCGCTATGTTGGATGGCCGCACTAGCCGCTGCGTTAAGCTCAGCGTTAGCGATTGGAAGTGTTTGCTGCCCCATGTTAAAGCACCGCGCAAAGCCGGCTCGTGCGCTATCTCGCGCCTCTCTGCTGGCTACCCGCTTGGCTACCTGGTGCTGGCAAGCCCCAGCCCCGATGCCTATCGAGCCAGCATGGACACGCTGTTCACCGAGTATCTAGGCGATATCGTCGCGCGCCTGCTGGTACGTCTAGGCGATCATGGCTAAGCCATTATCTATTGCGGATCGCATTGAGAAATTTTTAGCGGCGCTGGCGGCCCATGCCAGCCCGGCGACCGTGGCGGCCTATCAGCATGACCTAGCGGCGCTATGTACCTTCACGAATCGCCGTGATGTCACAGACCCTGCTGCGCTAGACACCGCCCTGCTACGCGCCTTTTTGGGCGCAGAACGTAGCCGGGGCTTGGCGCCCCGAAGCCTGGCGCGGCGTCGGGCAGCGCTGGCGCGGTTTGCAGATTATCTGGTCAAGCAGGGCGTGCTGGTGGATAACCCGGTGGGGCTGTTACGCACTCCGAAGCAGCCAAGCCACCTGCCGCGCCCGGTCGATGTCGATGCGTTGGCACGTTTTCTAGATACCCCTCACGACGGCTCACCGTTGGGCACCCGCGACCAAGCCATTCTTGAGCTGTTTTATTCCAGTGGCCTGCGTTTAGCCGAGCTTGCTGCGCTGGACTTGGATGATTTGCAAAGCAGCCGAGTGAGGGTCATCGGTAAAGGAGGCAAGCCGCGCCAAGTACCGGTTGGGCGCCGAGCCCAGCAGGCGTTGATCGACTGGCTTGGCTGTCGATCAGTGCTGGCGCCTGCGGGAGAGCTGGCTTTATTTGTTGGCCAGCGCGGTGCGCGGCTAGGGCATCGCGCCATTCAAAAGCGCTTGGCGCAGCTGTCACTTGCTCGCGGCTTACCCGAGCATTTGCATCCTCATCGGCTGCGACACTCTTTTGCCAGCCATCTGCTGGAATCAAGCCAAGACCTGCGCGCGGTACAAGAATTATTAGGTCACGCTAACCTTTCGACGACCCAAGTCTATACGCGACTCGACTGGCAGCACCTGGCAACGAGCTACGATGCCGCTCATCCGCGCGCCAAACGCAGCCCAGGGAGTAAGCCATGACGGTGCTGAAGGCCATTACCTTCGATCTAGATGATACGTTGTGGGACAACCATGGCGTGATGTTACGCACTGAGGAGGGGCATTACCGCTGGCTGCTGGACGCGCTCAGCGCATGGCGTGCTGCGCGTCAAGAGCCAGCCCTTGCACTCGAACCGGTCAACGGCGGACAAGATTATCTGCAGCGTCGCTTACAGCTGGCCAAAGACGTGCCCGACCGGCGTGGCGACTTCACATGGCTGCGCTTACGCGCCCTGGAAGCTCAGTTAGAAGCTCAGGGTTTGACGCGCAGTGGTGCATTGCTGTGGGCAGCAGCGGCAATGAACGAGTTTCATCGACTGCGCATTCAGGTAACGCCTCATCCTGAAGCGACGGGGCTATTGACCGCATTGGCGGAGCGCTATCAGCTAGCCGCCATTACCAATGGCAATATCCATTTGGCGCGCCAGCCGCTGGCCGCTCACTTTCCCGTGGCCATTGCCGCGGGCGAGTTGCTGGCGCCCAAGCCTGACCCCACGCCGTTTCTTACCGCGCTTGCACGCCTCAACGTCGTGCCGGAATGCGCGATGCACGTAGGTGACTCGTGGGAGGAAGACATTCTGCCTGCTCAGCAGCTGGGGATGCACGCCGTATGGATTGCCGCAGCGGGTGACGAGGTGCTGCCGCCGCGAGTGCATCGCATCGCCCATATTAAAGATCTGCCCAGCGTGCTTAAGCTGCTAGAAAACGACGTGTAAGCGCCGAACTATTCAGGCGGCGTATGCAGCCACTGGTCCAACTTCTTTGCAAGCGTGTCCACGCCGTCGCGTTTGAGCGATGAGAATAGCTGTACCGACACCAGGTCTTCCCACTCTTTGAGGCTCGAGCGTACTTTTTGCAATGCCGCGTTGGCAGGGCCTTTCTTTAGCTTGTCCGATTTGGTCAGCAGAATATGCACCGGCATTTCTCGCTGGTCAGCATAGCTGAGCATCATTTGATCGAACTCTGTCAGGGGATGACGCACATCCATCAACAGCACTAGGCCACGCAGGCTAAAGCGGTTACGTAGATACTCTGCTAGGTGCTTTTGCCACTCCAGTTTGACCGACTCAGGTACCTTGGCGTAGCCGTAGCCCGGTAGATCGACCAGCCTTCTAGCGTCGTCGTTCATGACGCGGAAAAAGTTGATTAACTGGGTACGGCCCGGCGTGCGAGAGGTTCTCGCCAGGGCACTCTGTTGCGTTAATGCGTTGATGGCACTTGATTTGCCGGCATTTGAACGCCCAGCAAAAGCGACTTCTGCACCGGTATCGTCAGGGCATAGCGCTAGGGTAGGCGCGCTGATAACAAAACTTGCCGTGGGGTAGTTCAGCCGAGCGACAAGGCTATCATGAGGGGTAGACATGGATGTGATCCTGGAAAACGAACATAAAAGCGGCCTGCTCGGCGCACCACCATACGCCTTTGGGCGCATGATACTAAAAACAGAGCATAGAGCAGTGCCACGACGAGTGACCCCTAAAGCAGCCTGGGGTTTTGATTCCCGCCGCCTGGGGTGATTCGTTATAATGCCAGCGGCTTATCTCTGCGAGCTGAGGCGTTAGTGTACCATCGCGCTCTAGTCGGCAGCGACCAGCATGGCACGTTGTCCGTTTTGGCAGCGCGAGCGTTCGTCAAATATAAACCGCTATGTGGAAGGGTAATGGGACAGTTACTGGCAAGTTTGGCCATTGCTATGGCCGTTGGCGTCGCGCACGCTCAAGCGGATTTCCAGGCCGATGCGGATGCCTCCGCGGGTCGCGAGCGGGCGCAGACGTGCGCTGCTTGCCATGGTCAAACCGGTATTAGCCCGGCGAGCGCTTTCCCTCACTTGGCAGGTCAACAAATGTCTTATCTGGCCAAGCAGATCATCGATATTCGTGATGGCGATCGCTTAGTGCCACAAATGGCCGGTCAAGTGGACAGCTATTCAGACCAGGATGCATGGGATGTCGCGGCGTTTCTCGCCGGATTAGATGCCCACCTGGGGCAAACGAGCGATGTGGACGAAGACTTGCTGGCACGTGGCGAAGAGCTTTACCGCGCGGGCGATATGTCTAGGGGGATACCCGCCTGTTCAGCCTGCCATTCGCCCACGGGCGTTGGTGTCGGCAGTGCCGTTTACCCTGGGCTTTCTGGCCAGTATGCGCAGTACACAATCGCGACGCTGCAGGCGTTCGCTGCGGGTGAGCGTGACAATGATCCTAATAATATGATGCAAGATATCGCGGCCAAGATGAGCGATAACGATATGCAAGCCGTCGCTAACTATTTGTTAGGCCTGAACTAGCGTTTGGAGCCTAAACGATTTTTTGTCAAGATTGCGAAACCTTGTCTGGCGCTAGTAATGTGTCGTAGAGGAGGGAACTCGCTACTATAGTGACTGTCACAGCCTTCGCTTACCCATGGAGAATACACGCAATGTTTAAAACGCTAATGGTCGCAATGGCCGGCCTCGGACTTTCTGCGGCGGTGAGTGCCCAGGAACTAGTAGCAGGCCAGCAGTATGAGCTTCTTGAGACGCCGGTAGAAACGCACGTTGAAGACGGCCAAATCGAAGTGACCGAAGTGTTCTGGTTTGGTTGCCCACACTGCTACCGCCTGCAAACGCCGGTTAATGAGTGGTACGAAACACTCGACGATGACGTCAGCGTAGTGCATATGCCTGCCACCATGGGCGGCGATTGGAATACCCACGCGACCGCTTTCTATGCGGCTGAATCGCTGGGTATCGAAGATGAGCTGCACGCAGATTTCTTTAATGCCATTCATCAGGAAAAACAGTCACTAACCGACCCTGACGATATTGCTGAGTTCTTTGCCAACTATGGCGTGAGCGAAGAAGAAGCGAAACAAGCGCTAACTGCGTTTAGCGTGCGTAGTGAAGTGAACAAGGCCAACAGCCGTATGCGCGAAATGCGCTTAATGGGCGTGCCGGCCCTGGTCGTTGACGGTCGCTATGTCGTGACGCCTAGTTCTGCTGGCAGCCTTGAAAACATGCCGCAGGTGGCGGATGAGCTGATTAAGCAAGTGCGTGCTGAGCGCGCAGAATAACGGTGTCACATGAAGTGAAGGCTGATAAGACAGCGAGCGCCACGAGCACCCATAAGCCGCTGTTAGACGATGGCCATTTGCGCCTGCTGACGTTCAATCTGCAGGTGGGCATTCAGACGTCTGCTTATCATCACTACGTGACCCGTAGCTGGCAGCACTTTCTGCCTAATCCGCAGCGGGTCAAGCGCCTGGATATCATGAGCGACGTGTTGGGCCAGTTTGATGTCGTCGGCCTGCAGGAAGCCGACGGTGGCAGCTTTCGCTCCAGCCGCATCAACCAGGTGGAGTACCTGGCGGCGAGGGCCGGATTTCCTCATCACTTCAAGCAGTTGAACCGAAATCTTGGACACCTTGCCCAGCACAGCAACGGTCTGCTTTCGCGTCTCGTGCCCACCAAAATCGAAGAGCACCGCCTGCCCGGCACTTTGCCTGGGCGTGGTGCCATTCACGTGCGTTTTGGTAACGGGCCGGATGCGCTACATATTTTTATCGCACATTTGGCGCTTAGCCATCGTGGCCGGGTGCGCCAGCTTAACTACTTAAGCGAGATCATCCAGCCACTTCGGCATGTGGTGGTGATGGGCGATCTGAATTGCACCCCGGCTCAGCTGCACGCCCATGAGCGATTCAGCACCTCGCTGCCGCTGCATCCCGTTGCACCTTTATTGAGCTACCCATCGTGGCAGCCCAGGCAAGCATTGGATCACATTTTGCTATCGCAAACCCTGGAGGCCGCTGAAGTACGGGTAATGGATCACCTGTTTTCGGATCACTTGCCGATTGCGGTTGATTTACCCTTACCGGCCGCCTGCCTATCGGCTATTAAAAAGGCGACACCCGCATCCAACGCAATTTAATAAGCTGCTAAGAGCAATTTAGGCCGCTTTAAGGCCCACCCAGACCTTTTTAGGGATGACGTTCGGGCCAGAATCAGCGATGATTCTGGCCCGTTTCTTTTCCAGGACATTTAACATGCTCGCCAATGCCCATGAGCCGCGCTTGCTACGCTGGCTTGACTGCGTGACTGAGGGAGTGGGCCGGGCCATTGCCTGGCTGGTGGTGATAATGATGCTGGTGCAGTTCGCCATCGTCGTGCTGCGCTATATTTTCGGTATCAATAGCATCGTGATGCAAGAGTCGGTGATGTACATGCACGCCGCCGTGTTCATGCTCGGCGCCGGGTGGACGCTACGTCACGATGGCCATGTGCGGGTCGATATCTTTTACCGCAAGATGTCTGAGCGTGGCCGCGCGTGGGTTAACCTGCTTGGCACGCTATTTCTGCTGATTCCCGTCATGTCATTTATCGCCATTTCAAGCTTCCACTATGTGATTACCAGCTGGGCCATTATGGAGCGGTCGGGGGACGGCGGCATTCCGGCCGTGTTCCTGCTTAAAACGCTGATTCTGGGAATGGTGGCACTGCTACTTTTGCAGGCGGTAGCGCAACTGATACGTCAGGTGCTGATTATCCGCGGCAAGCTATCCAGTTCTGCCCCTGTGCATGAGGAGATGATCTAGTGCTGGCGACTCTATTGGAAGGCATGCCGCTGTTACTGTTTGCCGCGGTATGCGTTGTCTTGATGCTGGGTTATCCAGTGGCTCTGTCGCTTGCGGGTACGGCGCTGGCCTTTGCCGGATTAGGCTGGTTGCTGCAAGCGCTGGGCGTTCCGGTGCATTTCGAGGCACGCTGGATGGGCTCAATGCCTAGCCGGATCTACGGCATCATGACGAACAATACCCTGCTGGCGGTGCCTTTATTCGTGCTGATGGGTGTCTTGCTTGAGAAGTCACGGGTGGCGGAAACGCTCCTGGATGCGATGACCATGGCATTTGGCGCCCTGCGCGGCGGGTTGGGCATTGCGGTGGTGTTGGTGGGTATGCTGCTGGCCGCGTCTACCGGTATTGTAGGAGCAACGGTGGTTACCATGGGTCTGCTCTCACTACCCACCATGCTCAAACGCGGCTACTCACCGGCACTGGCGACCGGTACCATTTGTGCCACGGGCACTTTGGGTCAAATCATTCCGCCTTCCATCGCCTTGGTGCTGCTAGGCGATGTTCTCAACAATGCCTATCAGCAGGCACAGCTATCTATGGGCTCTTGGAGCCCCAAGACGCTTTCGGTGGGCGATCTGTTTGTCGGCGCGTTGGTACCGGGCCTGCTGCTGGTGCTGGCCTATATTATCTATCTGCTTACAGTGGCATGGCTAAAGCCCGGTACGGCCCCAGCTGCGGATCGTGAGGGGTTGATGCAGGAATTGGGGCACACCGGCAGTATCTGGCCGTTGCTACTGAAAGGACTTTTACCGCCCGTGCTGCTAATCGTGGCCGTGCTAGGCTCGATCTTGGGCGGCTTTGCCACGCCCACGGAAGCCTCGGCGGTGGGCGCCTTTGGTGCGCTGCTGCTGGCCGCGATCAATCGGCGGTTAAGCTTTTCGATGCTGGGTGAGGTGGTGCGCTCCACCGCTCAGGTAACCAGCATGGTGTTTTTGATCCTGATTGGCGCGACACTGTTTTCGCTGGTATTCCGAGCACTTGGTGGCGAAGAGCTGGTCAACCATATGTTTGATTCGTTGCCTGGTGGGGTGGTGGGCGCTACCATTGTGGTCATGCTGGTCATCTTCCTGCTCGGATTCATACTCGACTTTATCGAGATCACCTTTGTGGTGGTGCCCATTGTTGGTCCGGTGCTATTAGCGATGGGGGTTGACCCCATCTGGCTGGGCATCATGATTGCGGTCAACCTCCAGACCTCTTTTTTGACGCCACCCTTTGGATTCGCGCTGTTCTATTTACGTGGTGTGACGCCGCAAAGTGTGCCGACATCGGCGATTTATCGCGGCGTCGTGCCGTTTATTATCATGCAGCTCGGCATACTGTTAGCGCTGGCGCTCTTCCCTGGACTAGCCACATGGCTGCCTTCGTTGATGTAAGGGGAAAGCATGCATCCTATTGCCAATGTACTGACGATTGCAGGCTCTGACCCTTCCGGGGGCGCAGGCCTGCAGGGAGACCTGAAAACCTTTTCAGCATTAGGGGTCTATGGCACCAACGTGATCACGGCGGTGATTGCCCAGAATACCTGCGGCGTGGCGTCAGTTTATCCGGTGTCGCCCCAGGCGATTCGTGAGCAGCTAGAGCATTTGCTCAAAGACGTCACGCTAGACGCGGTCAAAATTGGCATGGTGGCTAGCCGCGAAGTCGCCGAAGTGATCGCTGACGTACTGCGCCAAAAACGTCCGCGCTGGATCGTGTTGGACCCCGTCATGGTGGCCAAAAGTGGTGATATCTTGGTGGATGACGCCGGTATTCGCGCCGTGCGAGATATTTTGGTGCCGTTAGCCGACGTCATCACTCCCAACCTTCCAGAAGCAGCCGTGCTGCTCGATTCACCCTCACCGACTAATTTAGAGGCAATGGAGGCAATGTTGCCAGGGTTGATGCAGCTAGGCGCGCCGTATGTGGTGCTCAAAGGCGGCCATCTGAGCGAGGCGACGTGCCCTGACTTGCTGGCAACACCTAGCGGCCATGAGTGGCTGCCCGCGTCGCGTATTGATACTGATAACTTACACGGTACTGGCTGCGCGCTTTCTTCGGCGATCGCCGCTTGTTTAGCCAAACAGCCGGCTTCAGCATCCGCTAATGCAGCCGTGGTGGCGATTAGCGAGGCCAAGCAGTGGCTGCATGCCGCGCTAGAAGCAAGTGCCCGCCTAAACGTGGGTAAAGGGCGTGGCCCGGTGCATCACTTTCATGCGTGGTGGTAACGTCTGGTGTCTTTGCCAGCAGCGTTTCTGAGCGGGGTGAGCGTTTTGAACGCGTTGTTGACGAGAACGGGCAGCGCTATACGCTGATTGGCAGCGGCGTTTTTCGCGATGCGCTGTTAGGAATAGGCTAACGCGCAGTGGCGGCAGTCGCTGTCGTTAGCAGCCAAGGAGAAGCATGATGAAAGCGCTGATTCAGCGGGTGACGCGCGCCAGCGTAGAGGTGAAGGGTCAAACCGTGGGGACAATCGAGCATGGGTTGCTAGCGCTAGTGGGCGTAGAAAAGGGCGACGACCAGGCGGCCGCTAGCAAGCTGTTGCATAAGCTGCTGCATTACCGTGTGTTCAGCGATGCTGACGGTAAAATGAATCAAAACCTTCAGCAGGTGAACGGTGGGCTGCTGCTTGTTTCTCAGTTCACCTTAGCAGCGGATACTCGTAAGGGACTGCGCCCCAGCTTTTCCAGCGCCGCGCCGCCGGACGAAGGTGAACGGCTATTTGATTTCCTTGTCGCCCGGGCCAGCGCTGCTTGGCCCAACGTGGCCACCGGTGAGTTTGGTGCCGATATGCAGGTAGCGCTGGTCAACGATGGCCCGGTCACGTTTTTACTGGAAAGCTAGTGAGATCTGACGAGGCCTAGCTAACCGCTTCTTCGCTGGCCAGCAGCTCGGCTTCCATTGTCTCTAGCGCTTCTTCGGCGCTGAGCCACTGCCGCTCTGACTCATCCAGCCGTGCTTTAATCTCAGCCTGTTGGCTAAGCGTCTTGGTCAACTCCGCTTTACGTGCGCTGTCTGTGTAGAGTTTAGGGTCAGCCAGCACGTGTTCTACCTCTTCCAGTTCCTGCTGGGCCTTTTCCATGGTCTTTTCGGCTTGGTCGCGCTGCTTTTTCAACGGGCGTAATTTTTCGCGCAGTTCGGCGGCCGCTTTACGGGATGCTTTGCGCGCTTCACGGCTGTCGCCGCTAGGCTGCTGACTTTGACGTTCGGCCTTTTCACCGCGTGAGTCGCGGCGGCTCTCTTCCAGGCGCGCTTTAAGCCAAACCCGATAATCCTCTAGGTCGCCGTCAAACGATTCGACGCGATTATCGGCTACTCGCCAGAACTCATCCACGGTCGCCCGCAGCAGATGACGGTCGTGAGACACCAAAATCACCGTGCCTTCAAAGCTTGCTAGCGCCTGGGTTAATGCTTCGCGCATCTCCAAATCCAGGTGGTTGGTCGGCTCATCAAGCAAGAGAAGATTAGGCTTCTGCCAGGCGACTAAAGAAAGCGCAAGGCGTGCCTTCTCGCCGCCGGAAAAGTTACCAACGACGCCAAACGCATCGTCGCCCTTAAAGCCAAAGCCGCCCAGGAAATTGCGAATATCCTGATCACTGGCCGTAGGTGACAGCCGCTGTACATGTACAAAGGGCGTCGATGCAATATCCAACCCCTCAAGCTGGTGTTGAGCGAAATAGCCAATGGCTAAATGCTCACCCGGCACGCGCTTGCCATTCAGCAGTTCAAGTTCGCCAGTCAGTGATTTAATCAGCGTCGACTTACCCGCGCCGTTAGGGCCTAGCAGCCCAATGCGGCTGCCGGGTAGCAGGGTGATATTGACCTTATCCAGCTGGACGTTGTTATCACTTTCGACGTTTCCTTCGCTACTATAGCCTAGCTGTGCTTGATCCAGTACTAGCAGCGGGCGAGACGTTTTATCGGCAGCGGGCAGCGTGAAGTGAAACGGGGAGTCCACGTGGGCAACGGCGATATCTTCCATGCGCTCGAGCATTTTGACCCGGCTTTGCGCCTGCTTTGCTTTGGTTGCCTGTGCTTTAAAACGGGCGATAAAACGTTCGATTTCTTCTCGACGCGCCTGCTGTTTGGCGGCTTCGGCTTGTTGAAGGGCGAGCTTTTCGGCGCGGGTGCGCTCAAACTGTGAGTAGTTGCCGCGGTAAAGCTCCAGCGTTTGGTGGTGCATATGCACGATGTGATCGCACACAGCGTCCAAAAAGTCGCGGTCGTGAGAAATCAGCAGCAGCGTGCCGGGGTAGCGGGTCAGCCATTGCTCCAGCCACAGCAAGGCATCCAGGTCCAAGTGGTTGGTGGGCTCATCCAGCAGCAGTAGATCAGAGGGCATAAATAGGGTGCGAGCGAGGTTGACGCGCATTCGCCACCCGCCGGAAAAGGCTGATAGTGGGCGGGTCAGGTCAGCCTGTAAGAACCCCAGCCCGACCAGCAGCTGTGCCGCTCGGGATGCAGCACGGTAGCCGTCCAGCGTTTCAATTAAGCCATGCAGTTCGGCTTCGCGATGGGCGTCGTCGGCTTCACGGGCGGCAAGTAAGTCGGCCTCGGCCTGTCGTAATGCCAGGTCGCCATCAAGCACGTATTCGATGATAGGCCGGTCAAGCGCGTCAACTTCCTGGGCCATATGCGCAATGCGCTGGCCTCCGCTCATCTCGACATCACCCTGGTCGGGCGCAAGCTCGCCCAGCAAGAGTTTGAACAGGCTCGATTTACCGGCGCCGTTTGCCCCGATAATGCCGGCCTTTACCCCGTTATTAAGAGTAACGTCCGCGTTGTCGAGTAGCGTTTGCGTGCCGCGTTGCAGGGCGACTTGGCGCAGTGCGATCATGCCTTCTCCCGAAAAAATGTGGGTCATACGATGCCAGATTCTATTGCGCTTGATTCTACCCGATTGCAGCGCTTGCAGCAGATACCGTTATGGGATTTTGCGCTAGCGTTTTACGCCAAACCAGGCGTTGAGGCGGCGTGCTTAACGTTACAGGACGAGGCGGGGTTAGATGTTTGCGAAGTGTTGTTTCATTGCTGGCTGTATTCATGCGGCTTAGAAAGCGTGTCGACAGCCGTGTCTGCCGTGCGCAAAGAGCGTCTTCACTGGCAGGGTCGCGTAACGGGCGTTTTGCGCGCACTGCGGCGCGACTTAACGTCGCCGGCTGCATCGAACGAAGCTGTGGCAGCGCTACGCAAGACTATTAAGCAGGCGGAACTGATGGCTGAGCGTGAGAACCTTCAACGTTGGCAAATATGGGCTTTGGAAGTGACAAGCGATGAAAAATGCATCACTAACATCGTGGAAAAGCCCCCGAATATGGCTGAATGGCTTGAAAAAAAGCTGAATCATGATGAAAAAGTCCTCCAGTTTACTGATCCTTTTAACACCTATTCGGCGTCGCTTCAGGCGCTGCAAACGCTCGTTAGCCAACTTGACCCTCATCAAGGAGCGCGCTAGCCTGAATTTAGGCTAGTTTTGAATCACCTAGCGTTATTTGCCCGCTAGCATGCAGTTCACGACGCATTTTTTGCCTATTAGCGAACAATAATGCCGTGTTGAGAAACGCGACGATGGGTTGGTTTTAAACGTTAGATGCTAAGCAGTACGCTTTAAAAAATAATGTGGCGCATTTGTATCGCGCGCTTACCACTGCAAGGGGAACATCGCATGAAGGCAAGCAAAACCGTTTCTACTCGTTCTGTCACCACGAAACTAATCACGACGGCTAGCGTTGGCGCACTGCTGTTAGGCATGGCGTCTGTGGCACAAGCAGATAACTGGCGTTACGCTCACGAAGAGTACGAAGGCGACGTTCAGGATGTTTTTGCCTATGCCTTTAAAGAATATATTGAAGAAAATTCTGACAACACGGTGCAGGTGTATCGTTTTGGTGAGCTGGGCGAGTCTGACGACATTATGGAGCAGACGCAGAACGGCATCCTGCAGTTTGTGAACCAGTCGCCTGGCTTCACGGGCGCGCTGATTCCTGAAGCGCAAATTTTCTTTATTCCTTACCTGCTGCCGACCGACGAAGAAACCGTGCTGACGTTCTTTGACGAAAGTAAAGCCATCAACGAGATGTTTCCGGAGCTTTATGCCGAGCAAGGCCTAGAGCTGCTGAAAATGTATCCAGAAGGTGAAATGGTCATTACTACCGATGAGCCGATCAGCTCACCGGATGATATGAATAATAAGAAAATCCGTACCATGACCAATCCGCTGCTGTCGGAAACTTACGATGCCTTCGGCGCAACGCCTACGCCGTTGCCGTGGGGTGAAGTGTACGGTGGTCTGCAGACCGGTATTCTTGATGGTCAGGAAAACCCGATTTTTTGGATCGAATCAGGCGGTTTGTATGAAGTATCGCCGCATCTGACGTTCACTGGTCACGGGTGGTTCACCACCGCAATGATGGCCAACCAGGATTTCTATGCAGGCCTGTCTGAAGAAGATCAAGCGCTAGTGCAAGAAGCCTCACAAGCCGCTTATGATCAGACTATTGAGCACATCAAAGGCTTAGCGAATGAAGCGCTAGAAAAAATTCAGGCAGCGTCTGATGAAGTAACAGTGACGCGACTGAATGAAGAGCAGATTCAGGCCTTCCGCGAGCGTGCTCCGCAGGTTGAAGAAGCCTTCCTTGAAATGACCGGTGAAGGTGGCCAAGCGCTGCTTGAGCAGTTTAAAGCAGACCTTGAAACCGTTACCAACGAGTAATAATCCCTTATAAGCCATACGGGAAAAATGGGTGATGTACTCAAGGGGGCAGCAAAGGCTGCCCCTTTTTTGTTGCGCCGGCGTGGAGTTGAATATTCACTTTAGGGCTTATCAGCGCTACAGGTGGGTTACGTACATCTAGCGTTGAAACACCTGCGTCAGCATGCCGTTACGCTAGCGATAATCTCTTGATAAATAGCGCGTGACGGGTCTGGAAAATGCTGTATTAATTGTGCTGATGGCACCGAGCTGCCGTTAGAGCCATTAGAGAGGAGTCAGGCCATGACCGATGAAGAGATGGAAAATAGCTACCACTCCGGTTTGCCGGGGATATTAGGAGTGATCGACACTGCAATTAGCAAAATTGAAGCCGTTATTCTTGCGGTAGGCGTTTTGCTAATGGCACTGAATACGGTTGCCAACGTCATTGCGCGTTTTGTCTTTAGTAACAGCATTATGTTCTCCGGTGAGCTAAACCGGATTTTGATCATCATGATTACCTTTGCAGGCGTCGGCTATGCCGCCCGCCATGGCCGCCATATTCGCATGTCGGCAATCTACGATGCGCTGCCGGTCGGCGGGCGTAAAGTGTTGATGATCTTAATCTCCCTGTTTACATCCTTAGTGATGTTTTTTTTACTTTATTATTCAATCGTTTATATTCTTGATCTCTACGGTAAAGGACGCGTCTTGCCTTCTATGGGTTTGCCTGTATGGATTATTTACCTGTGGGTGCCGATGGGGTTTTTGATTACCGGTATTCAGTATCTGCTGACGGCGATTAAAAACTTAACCTCTGACGATGTGTATCTCTCGACGGGCGTCGTGGATGGTTACAAAGATACCGAAACTGAAGTCTGATGCAGGGCATTGCACTCTAGGGGAACAGATATGACGACGATAATGATCACCGCTATGATTGCCCTGCTGCTGCTGGGCTTTCCTATGATGATTCCGCTAATTACCGCCGCGGTAATTGGTTTTTATATGATGTTTAACGGTTTTGGGCAGATGGATACGCTGATCCAGCAGATGATGGCAGGCATACGCCCCGCCTCATTAATTGCCGTGCCGATGTTTATCCTAGCCGCGGACATTATGACCCGCGGGCAGTCGGCTAACCGTTTGATCGAAATGGTTATGTCGTTTATCGGCCATATCAAAGGTGGTCTAGCCGTCAGTACCGCCGCCTCGTGCACGCTGTTTGGCGCTGTTTCAGGCTCAACTCAAGCAACGGTGGTGGCCGTGGGCTCACCGCTGCGGCCCAAGATGCTTAAGGCGGGCTATTCCGACTCATTCACGTTAGCGCTGATCATTAACGCCAGCGACATCGCCTTTTTGATTCCCCCCAGCATTGGCATGATCATCTATGGAGTAATCTCAGGTACGTCAATTGGTGAGCTGTTCATTGCAGGGATTGGGCCAGGACTGTTGATTCTGGTGATGTTTTCCGCCTATAGCATTGTGTATGCCATCGTTAAAGATGTGCCTACCGAACCAAAGGCGAGCTGGAAAGAGCGTGCAGTGGCGGTAAAACAGGCGCTTTGGCCGCTAGGCTTTCCGGTCATTATCGTAGGCGGTATTTACGGTGGTGTTTTTAGTCCAACTGAAGCCGCTGCTGCCTGTGTGCTGTATGCGATCCTGCTAGAGTTTGCGGTGTTTCGTTCGCTTAAGATGCACGACATTTATGCTATCGCTAAATCGACGGGCTTGATTACCGCCGTGGTGTTTATCTTGGTCGCTGTCGGTAATGGCTTCTCGTGGATTATCTCTTTCGCGCAAATTCCGCAGATGATCTTGGAATCGGTGGGTGTCAATGACGCTGGACCAACGGGCGTTTTGATTGCCATTTGTGTCTCGTTCTTTGTGGCATGTATGTTTGTCGACCCCATTGTGGTTATTTTGGTGTTAACGCCGATTTTTGCGCCGGCCATTGCTGCAACGGGCTTAGACCCGGTGCTGGTGGGTATATTGATTACCCTGCAGGTGGCGATAGGGTCAGCAACACCGCCCTTCGGGTGCGATATATTTACCGCCATTGCGATTTTTAAACGCCCTTATTGGGATGTCATTAAAGGCACGCCGCCGTTTATCTTTATGCTAATCTTGGCCGCCGCGCTGCTAATCATGTTCCCGCAGATTGCGCTGTTTCTGCGTGATGTTGCCTTTCGGTGAGCGGCCACGAGGAGTACACGAATGTTTAATCGCATTTTAGTCCCGGTGGATGGCTCAAAAGGCGCTATAAAAGCGTTGGAAAAAGCGGTGGGGCTGCATTTGCTGACCGGTGCCGAGCTTTATTTACTGTGTGTTTTTAAGCACCACAGTCTGTTGGAAGCCTCTCTTTCTATGGTGCGGCCCAGCCAGCTGGATCTTCCCGACGATGCGTTAAAAGAGTACGCCACGGAAATTGCCGTCCATGCCAAATCCCATGCTGTGGAGCTTGGCGCTGATGTTTCCCGCGTGCGGGCTTTTGTAAAGGGCGGCCGCCCTTCGCGGATTATCGTGCGTTTTGCCCATAAGCGTGAATGTGACCTTATTGTGATTGGTGCGCAGGGCACCAATGGCGAAAAAAATCCGCTACTTGGCAGCGTCTCTCAGCGCGTAGCGGGCTCGGCGGACTGTCCAACGCTGGTGGTTTAATCGCTAAACCTCTTTAGTATTTTGTGGTCTTATGAAACACCCGACGCTCGGCAGATGCATTTGACGAGCAGTGGATGTTAGTCTTTGGGTGACACTGATAGGCGTTCGGCGCCGCTTTAAAAGGATCTTTCATGAAACTACTGCTTTCTACAACGGCTCTTACGGGGCTGCTTTTGGTCGCCCCTTTTGCAGCAGCTGCGCCAGAAACCGACGAACAACGCTTGGCTTATAGCCTGGGTGTTACCCTGGGTGAAAGCATGCAGGCGGATATTGAAGACCTTGATTTGGATGCCTTTAACGACGGCATGCGCGATGTTTTTGAAGATGCCGAGTTCGCGCTGACGGAAGAAGAGATGACCGAAGCGTTAATGGCTTTCCAAGAGCAGTCGATGCAGGCACGTGAAGCTGAAGCCGAAGAAATGGCGCAGATGAATCTCGATGAAGGCGAAGCCTTTCTAGCCGAGAACGCTGAGCGTGAAGAAGTCACGGTGACAGACTCTGGCCTTCAGTATGAAGTGCTTGAATCTGGTGACGGCGCGACTCCAAGTGCTGAAGACACTGTTGAAGTGAACTACGAAGGTATGCTGCTGGATGGCACGGTCTTTGATAGCTCATTTGAACGTGGTGAGGCGGTGATCTTTCAGACCAATCAAGTTATTGAAGGTTGGCAGGAAGCGCTTCAACTGATGAGCGTGGGCGACAGCTGGATGCTGTATATCCCGGCTGAGCTTGCCTACGGCGAAAACGGCCAGGGCCCGATTGGACCCAATGAGATGCTGACTTTCCGCGTTGAACTGTTAGGCGTCGAATAAGCGATGCAGCCAGCCTCGGCTTTAGCGGTGCATCCTCTTGCTTTCACGCTGCTTTGCGTAAGCATGTGTGTGCCGCTGATGGCTCAAGCTGAGGCGGCCAGCCGGCACAATGTGTTGCCTGCGTTGGGCGCGGCTTCTGATGACGCAAGCGTAGTGGGCCTATCGTCGGGCGGCTACATGGCTACCCAGTTGACAGTGGCATGGCCCGAGCGCTTTAGCGGCGTAGGTGTACTGGCGGCAGGCCCTTGGAGCTGTGCCCAAGGCTCGCTCAGACTGGCGTTGAATCAGTGCCTGACGACTCGCAACGGCGCGCCGTCATTGGAGGACTTGCAAACCCGCCATCAGCGCTACCTTGCGCGTGATCTTGTGGGTAAAACAGACGCCCTTAGTCAGCTCCGGGCTTATCTGTGGCACGGTGAAGATGATGAAGTGGTTGAGCCTGAACTCGGTGATTTATTAGCCGAGCAATGGCAGGGCTGGCTTGCTTCACCCGACCAACTGCGCGTTGTGCGTAGCGAAAATATTGGGCATGGTTGGCCGGTGCGTTTGCCCAGTAATGCCACTTCTGATCCGCATGAGTGGGGCGACTGCCATCAAGGCGGCGGTAGCTACGTACTATCCTGCGATGAAGACATTGCTGGCGAAATGCTGGATTGGCTCTATCCCGAGCGCGACGTCTCAGCTGATGTTAGCCGCCGTGGAGAAGAGAGCGGGGCGCTAATCGCTTTTGATCAAGCGGAATTTGCGGCAAAAGGGTTGGCTGACACGGGCTACGTGTTTATACCGCAAGCCTGCGAGGCGGGCGGCTGCCCGGTAACGCTGGCAATTCACGGCTGCCAAATGAATGAAGCGGCGATTGGGGATACGTTCATCCGCTATTCTGGGTTAAATGACTGGGCTGCAGCGCATCAACAAATCGTGCTTTATCCTCAGGCAGAAAGCAGCATGACCAATCCCCAGGGCTGCTGGGACTGGTGGGGGTTTGCTGAAAGCACCTGGCAGGTAAGCCCTCAATACGATACCCGTGAAGGGGTTCAAATTAGCGCATTGATGACGATGCTCGATCGCCTTCAGACAGCGCCAGAGCTAACCGATTAGTCGTCTAAGACAAGCTTCTAATGCGGCAACACCTGCTTCAAGCCAGAGCGGTTTACTGGCCATTTTCGTTAACTCCGAATGACATCAAAATCACACCAGCTGCCGACGTTGTCGTCGGCCATTTTTAGTATGACACGCGCTCGCCAAGGCATAACCGCCTGAGTGCAGATGCCTAAACGATGTAAGCCCACATCCATGTCTCGGCCAATAAAATCAACGTCCACCTACGTGGCTTCCACACCCTCTACTGCCACTTCCAGTGGTAATATCGCTAATGCATCAATGCGCAAAGGCATACCACGTGCAGACGACCAGCGCTAAGCCGGTGATCAGTATCAGCACCCTTAATATGGGAAAGGCTGTCGAGGATGCAGTTTTGGACATCACCTTCATGGCAGAATAATCGCTACGCAAGGCATCAGGCGGGAATGATTGTCATGGTAACAGTAATCAAGTCGATATCGATGTGCTTGAAAGTCGCAGGCATAAGGAACAAAAATGGAGAGCATCACCGGCGCATTAGGCCCATTGTTTTTATTGATTTTGCTGGGAGCAGTACTAGGTAACTGGCGATGGCCAAGCGATACTTTTTGGCCGCAGATGGAGCGGCTGATCTACTTTGTACTGTTCCCTGCGATGCTGGTGGGCACCTTGGCCACCGCCGATGTGACCCAGGTGCCGGTCGGCCGTTTAGCGTTAGTGTTGCTAGGCGCGATGGCTTTTTTTGGGCTGCTGCTATGGCGCTTGCGTGGTTGGTTACGGCTCGCACCTGCTGCGTTTACCTCTGTATTCCAAGGCGCCGTACGTTTTAATACCTATGTGGGCGTTGCCGGTGCCGCTGCGCTGCACGGCAGCTTAGGAGCGACCACCGCTGCGGTCGCTGTTGCCCTTATGGTACCGGTGGTCAACGTCATGTGTGTCGCAAGCTTTGTCGGCGCAGGAACCTTGGGCAGCGCAAGCCTTGGTAAAAGCGTTATGGCGTTGGTTAAAAACCCGTTGATTTTGGCTTGTCTCGTGGGTATTGGCCTGAATGTCTCGGGCATCGGTTTACCCGGCTGGAGTGAGGCGACAGTTGGCTTGCTAGGCCGCGCGGCTTTGCCGCTTGGACTGGTAGCCGTAGGCGTTGCACTACGCCCAGCGGCGCTGCTACGTATCGACCGCGGCGTGCTGGCCACTAACAGCGTTAAGCTGTTATTAATGCCGGCATTCGTGCTGATATTAACCTGGATATTACAGCTAGACCCTGTCAGCCGAGACGTGGCGCTACTGTTTGCTGCACTGCCGACCGCCACGTCCGCGTATATTCTAGCGCGTCAAATGGGGGGAGATGCCGAACTGATGGCAGCCATTATCACGGGGCAAACCTTATTAGCAATGCTCACACTGCCGCTATGGCTAAAGCTGGTAAGCTAATTAAGAAACTAAATAAAAAATATTCGTATTTGTATTGACGGCTTAAATGAGAATGATTATAGTGTGCTTGTGGCGTTTGATGAGACGTCACGACCAAGACAGATACTGCGCAAAGATCAGCGTGAGTTAGCTGTCATGGTTTCTCCCTCTCATTGCTAGTCACGGTCTTTTGCCACTCCTTTGGAGTGGCTTTCTTTTTTGTGTCTGCTTTAACCAAATAATCCATTGCTGGAGCGCACTACTCAGTAGAGTGGCTATCGTCTCATCCAAGCACTTAACGTATCGAAAAATGTAAGGCACTGGTTCAACTGATCAATTTCAATAAATTCATTGGGCTTATGGGCTTGGCGAATAGAGCCAGGCCCTAAAATCACCGAGGGTATGCCGCCTTCAATTTCGAATACGCCTCCTTCTGATCCATACGACACTTTGCCGCCACGCTCGGGAAGAATGGATTCAAGCTTTGTGAACATGTCAGTAGCGGTGGCATCGCCCATCGCGGGATACGCGAATAGCTCTTGCCATTCAATGGCTGCCTCTGCTGATTGACGCTGCATTTCGGGTAGTAGCACAGCTTCTATATCGCTGATGAGCATTTGGATGTCATGGGACGCCGAATCCTGATCAATGCTACGTAATTCAAAGATAAAACTGCAGGTATCAGGCGTCACGTTGGTCGCCACGCCACCTTCTATTATGGTGGTAAGCGTTGTGGCGTGAGGCACGGTGAAGTCGTGATCGAAGGGGCCATTTCGCTCATATCGTCGTGATCGCTCGGCGATCATAGTGATAACACGTGAGGCGTATTCCACGGCGTTAACATGCTGCGGCGAAAACGATGAGTGGCCTCCTTCGCCGCGCACCGTAACCCGCATAGCAATCTTGCCTTTTTGCCCGTTAATCAGCTTCATTTCACTAGGCTCGCCAATAATCGCCAGCGCCGGCGGTACGCTTAGTTGTGCAAGGTAGCGCGCAATAGCGGGGGCTCCCAGACAGCCTACTTCTTCATCGTGAGAGAAGCAGAAGTAAAAGGGACGGTTCAGCTCGGTGTGAGCGAAGGCGGGCGCTGCGGCCATCACGCATGCTGCGAAGCCTTTCATATCACAAGTGCCACGCCCGAATAGCTTGCTGCCGCGTTGTTCCACTTGAAATGGGTCGCTCTGCCAGCTCTTTGGATTTGCAGGCACCACGTCTGTATGGCCCGAAAGAACGATGCCAGGAATATCGGCAGGCCCCAGGCGCGCAACTAAGTTAGCCTTTTCGCCACTTTCATCAGGCAGCACAGTGACGTCTGCGCCTAGCGCAGTGAAGAAACTGTGTAGGTGATCAATCAGCTTGAGATTGGAATAGGCGCTGGTGGTGTCATAAGCAATCAGGTCGGCCAGATGCGCAATAGCGGCGTCTAACTGAGCATGGGGCGTGGCACTGGTTTGCATAGTGTTAAATCCTTGGCAAAAAGAGAGTCATTGGCTCAGGCGCTGGCTTTTTTAAGCTGCTGGCGAATCGTTACGACGATCACAAAGACCGCTAGCGACGCGAATAGCCAAGTGATAGGTGACGACACCAAAATGCTTGGATCCCCGCGTGAAAGGGCCAGGGCACGACGCAGATTTTCTTCGAGCATGGGGCCTAGAATGAAGGCGATTAAGAAGGGCGCTGCGGGAATGGCGAACAGAAACATAAAGAAGCCAAATACGCCCATCGCCAGTAGTACGATCACGTCGTACATGTTATTCGAGATCGAAAAAATGCCGAACACGCATAGGGCGAGAACAATGGGCGCCATCAAACTGGGCGGAATACGTGAGATGTGAGAGAAAAAGCGCATCGTCGCTTTACCAGCACCGAATAGCAAAACAGAAGAGAACAGCATGCCAATAAACAGCATGTACACTTCATGAAGATTGTTCTCGAATAACATAGGGCCTGGTGTCATGCCATGAATCATAAAGGCGCCTAGCATAACGCCCGTAATCACGTCACCTGGAACCCCCAACGCTAGCAGGGGAATCATGGTGGAACCGCAGCAGCCATTATTCGCTGACTCTGACGCGGCAACCCCTTCTAGCTCACCTTTGCCAAAATTGTCACGATTTTTTGAGCTACGCTGTGCTTCACCGTAGGAAGAGAACGCCGCAGCGGAAGGCCCGATACCAGGAATAGCGCCCATAACCACGCCTATCATGCTGCCTTTGAGCATGGCTTTTAAACACCGCCGTAGCTCGACTCGTGTCACCTGGTTATCGCCCAGCTGCATGGGCTTATGGATAGTGGTGTTACGAAAGACAATAATTTTGAGTAGTTCCGGGATCGCAAAGAGGCCGATCAATACCGGCGCAACCGCCAGGCCACTCTGCATATCAACCGTCAGATCAAACCGAAACGAGCCGTACATGTCTTCACCGACGGTCGCTAACAGCAGCCCTAAACACGCTGAAACAAGCCCAAGCACTAACGAACGGCCTGACACGCCAGCAACCGTGGTCAATGCAAATATCATCAGCATGAAATATTCGGGCGGCCCAATACGCAGAGCGAGTAGAGCCAACGGTGCGGCAATGAAAATCAGTGAGAGATTGGAAATTAAATCACCGGTACACGATGAATAAAGCGCCATGTTGAGCGCTTTGCCCGCCTTCCCCTGCTGCGCTAGTGGGTAGCCATCGAGCGTGGTACACGCGGCTGAGGCAGTCCCCGGTGTTTTGATCAATATCGCGGACACCGAGCCGCCATAGGTAGAGCCCTTATATAAGGCAACGAGTAATAAAATACTGGGGATCGGCTGCATATAAAACGTGAAAGGCAGTGCCAGCGTTACTGCCATGGTGCCTGTCATGCCTGGAATCGCGCCAATAATCACGCCGCCCCAAATGCCGGCTGCCATAATCAGAAAGTTCTCAATGGTTGCAACTGCCTGAAAGGCAACTAACAGATCGTTGAGCATAGTGTTAAGTCCTATACGCGGTAGGTTAAATACCGATAGCTTTGAATAGGCTACCGATAGGGAAACGCGTATTGAGTGCGCTGGAGAAAAACAGATATAGAGCCAATGGCAGTACAACGGCAACGAGGAGGGAGACGATTTTTTGGCGCCAGTAGCCCGTCAGTATCAGCATGGCGGCTAGCAGCAGAATGCTTGAGAGTAAGAAGCCGAGCAGTTTTACTGAGCCAATAAAGATAACAAAAGCTAACACCGTCCAGCCGAAGCGAATAAGCAGTGTGGTCACTGACGTGTTGCCGCGTATGGCGCTGGCATCTTCAGGATCGGCAATTGCCTCGGCTTTAGGCAAGAACGAAAGCCCCGCGAGCAATAGACCAAGTGCAATACCGATCATTGACACCGTGCGTGGCCACATATCAGGCGGTGGAGCAAACCCTGGAATAAACCGTGGGCGGGGCACATAGGCAGGGATCAGTAAAAACAGTACGACCCCGAACAGCGCTGTGATTATTAAACCGCGTGTCATACCCATGACCCCTCCAAAGCTAAAATAGTGTATGCGGTGAAGCCCGAGTGCTTAGCTCTGCTTCACTCCAAGTAGCCGAACTGCTCTGCTAAGGAGCGATAAAACTCATATTGCTCTTTTGCATAGGTCTCCATATCGATACTACCGATAGTAGAGATGGAGCCACGGTCTTCGGTACGGCTGAGCCATAGCTCGTCCTCGGCCACTTGTTTCACCACGTTGGCCCAGGTCGTAACGACTTCTTCGGGTAGGTCTGGCGGGCCATACAAGGCGCTCCAGCCAATGACTTGGCCGGCTAGCTCGTAGCCCAGTTCTTCTGCGGTAGGAACATCCGGTAGGGTTGCCATGCGCTCTGGCGAAAAGACCATTAGCGGGCGCATATCGCCACTTTCAATATGTGGCATCAGCGACGCGGCGGCGATAGCGAGGAAGTCGACATGCCCCCCAAGCAGAGCGGTAGCAAGCTCACCGCCCCCGCGATACGGAATCAGTGTTGCCGCCGTCAGTGGGTCCATCTCGGCATCAGCAAGCAGTGCTTGAACGGTAAAACCATCAATTGCAGTGGCACCTGAGGCTGCGTAGCTCATAGCGCCCGGATCGTTTTCGATGCCTTCCAATAGGGCTTCCACGCTTTCATAGGGCGAGTCATCCGCCACTGCGAGAATCATGGGCGTCGCTTCAAGAGGGCTGATAAACGTGTACTCATCCCAATCAACGCTGCTGTTATCGTTAACGGCTGGAGACAGCGCCATACCGACACGGGCCAGTAGCAGGGTATAACCATCTGGATTTGCACGTGTAACGTCGCGAGCACCTGTCATCCCGCCGGCGCCGGCTTGGTTGACCACGGTGATAGGCTCACCCAAATATTCACGTGCAGACTCTGTAAAGGCACGCCCTGCAAGATCAGATGCGCCGCCTGGGCCATAAGGCACGACAAGCGTGACGGGCCCAGAGGGATAGCTTTGGGCATATGCCGTGGATGCAGCGAGAAGAGTGGCTGCCGTTAAGCTTAAGGTGAGTTTCATGCTTTTCTCCGCAACGGTTATTGCATGGTTTTGTTACTAACATTTATTAGATCCAGCGTTTTTAAAATAGACAGGTATGAAAATGTTTGCAACAATTCAATGTAGTATTCAATTTTGTTCTAGTGGTGGCAAAAAGTTGCAAGCTTGCTATTGATATAAGGCCTTATTTATCTGCTAAGGACGTAGTTAATAGTTGCTAAAGAGAGTTTAAAGTAATGAAAATAAAAGAAATTGAAGCCTTTGATGCGTTTATGAAACATGGCACCACGAAGGCCTCTGCAGAAACGTTAGGGATTAGCCAGTCGATGGTCAGCCGTTTGCTCATGGGTTTAGAAGATGAGCTAGGCTTTGCATTATTCAAGCGTACTCGTAACCAGCTTTTACCCACCACAGAAGCCTTTTTATATCATGCGTCTGTGTTGCGGCTTATGGCGAGTATTCGTGATACTCAAAAAGATGCCGATGCCATTTCTAATAACCAGCTAGGTAGTGTGGTGGTGGCCGCTCAGCCCATCTTTTGCGACACCTTCTTATTGGATGTAATTAAGCGCTTTAAACAGCATCATCCCAATGTAGGGGTGCGCGTGATCGATGCCGGGTTACAAGAGTTGCTTAAAATGATCGATAACAACACCTGCGACGTCGCGCTTGGAATAACGCTTGAAGCAAATACTTACGGCGCAACGGTCAGCAGCCTTGCGCGCTGTTCGGCGCGCTGCATCATGCATCGTTCGCACCCCCTTGCTAAGGAGGATGTGGTCGCGATAAAAAGTCTTCAAAATCAGACGTTCGTAGAGCTTATGTCGGACAGCCCTTTGCGCGCTAGGGTCGATTACTTAATGCAGAAAATAGATATGAAGAGGCATATTGCCGCTGAAATGCGTCATATGAGAGGCGTTTGCGCGTTAGTTGATCGGGGTCTTGGGGTGGCGCTAATTGACCCTATTGCTGAGCTGTTATTGCAGGGAACCGCCGTGGTCTCTAAGCCAATAGAACCAACGATTGAGTGGGAAATTGCGTTGCTTAAGTCTAAAAATAAACCGTTAAGCAACGTCGCTACTTCTTTTTGCGAGGAAATTTATGCTGAAATAGAAAACTTGCATCAAATGGGTATATTAACCTCGCTGACTATTAATAACGCTAGTTAGATAACGCCACTTTTCTTTATAGGGACTGAATTAAAGCAATAAGTGTAGTACCTGCTTGATTTAGAAATGTTGACTATTTTATCCCTAAATATGGGATGCCACGTTAGCTGGCGACCATTTAGGCCACCAGCCTGTACCGCCTTTATATTCAACGCTCGCTTTTCGCGAAGCAGTTTAATCTTGACGCTGGTAAATCAAATCCCATACCCCATGGCCGAGCTTCTCGCCGCGTGCTTCAAACTTGGTCAGCGGACGAAACGTGGGGCGGGGTACATAGGGAGCCGTTTCCTGGGTGGCCGTGTTGGCATAGCCGGGGGCTACTTCCATCACTTCGGCCATCCATTCGGCGTAGGCTTCCCAGTCGGTTGCTAAGTGGAAGGTACCGCCAGGCATCAGGCGCGTACGAATTAGCTCGACGAATGCCGGTTGCACGATGCGTCGCTTATGGTGTTTTTTCTTCGGCCACGGATCGGGGAAGAATAGCTGCAGCGTGGTCAGCGAGCCTTCGGGAAGGCACTGCTCAAGCACTGCTAGGGCGTCCTCCCGATAAGCGCGAAGGTTGGTAAGCCCACGTTTATCAACTTCATCAAGCAGTTTGCCAACGCCGGGGGCATGGACTTCAATGCCAATAAAATCCGTCTCTGGGTGAGTCTGGGCCTGTTCGATAAGCGAGTTACCCATGCCAAAGCCGATTTCCACTACGCGTGGTGCTTGGCGTCCAAAGAGTGCGTCTAGATCTTGACGGCCTTGCCCGATGGTCAAGCCAAAGCGCGGCCATACATCGTCTAACCCGCGGTTCTGTGCCGGAGTCATTCGGCCCGCGCGAATCACATAGCTTTTAATGCCGCGGCGGTGCAACGGAGCATCTTGGCTTTCTGGGCCGGTGTTGTTCTCAGGAGAGCTATCTTGAGAATCGCTATTTTCAGGGCTGTTTTCAGAGCTAGATTCAGTCATGGGGTCTCGAATCAATTAACCGTTAATACGGCCTGCGAAAGGTGAGGAAGGGTCGGCGGATTGCCGACGTGGCATGCGGCCGGCTAAAAATGCATCGCGCCCGGCCTCAACGGCCAGCTTCATGGCGTTGGCCATGCGTAGCGGCTCGCGGGCATGAGCAATGGCCGTATTCAGCAACACGCCGTCACAGCCTAGCTCCATGGCCATGGCCGCGTCTGACGCAGTGCCAATACCTGCATCCACCAGCACCGGTACGCTGCTGCGCTCAACAATGAGGCGTACGTTGTGCGGGTTCTGAATACCGTGGCCAGAGCCGATTAGCGAGCCCAGCGGCATGATGGCGCAGCAGCCCATCGCTTCTAATTCGAGAGCCACAATAGGGTCGTCGCTGGTGTACACCATCACATCGAAACCGTCGGCAAGCAGTGTTTCGGCGGCTTTTAGTGTCTCTACCACATTGGGGTAAAGCGTGGTTTCGTCACCGAGCACTTCCAGTTTGACCAGGTTATGGCCATCAAGCAGCTCGCGGGCTAAACGGCAGGTGCGCACCGCGTCTTTAGCGGTATAGCAGCCGGCGGTGTTAGGTAGCAGGGTGTAGCGCTGGGGCGAGATAACGTCCAACAGATTGGGCGCACCGGCATCCTGGCCTAAGTTAGTACGGCGGACGGCAAACGTGACAATTTCAGCGCCGCTCTGGGCAATGGCGGCGCCAGTTTCTGTAAAATCTTTGTATTTACCGGTGCCAACTAACAGGCGCGAATGAAAATCGCGCCCGGCAATGGTTAGCGGGGCATCAGTTAGCGGTACAGAGGTAGGTTGCGTCATAGTATTTCCTTAGCCGCCGCCAATGGCATGCACGACTTCCACGTGGTCGCCATCGGCCAGGCAGGTAGTGGCGTGCTGGCTGCGGGGGACAATCTCTTCGTTAATTTCAACGGCGATACGACGACCGCTAAGGCCTAGCTGTTCAATTAGGTCGGCGGCGGTAAGGCCGGCCGCCAGCGTATGTGGCTCACCGTTTAGCTCAATTTGTATGGGCATAGCTTGTGTAGACATGAATAGGAGTGTCTCATTCGTCGTGGCAATGCGTTGCCTATTGTAGCGGTTTCGAGCCGTTCAAGGTACGCCATGAGTGCAATCAGCGCGTAGGGCGCAATCAAACCGGAGGCAATAGAGCAACGTGCAACGAACAGATAAAGTGTGGTGGTGTGTCGCGGCGCTCTGGGGCGTATTAATGGTGATGCTGGGTGCCTATGCGGCGCATGGCATGCAGGCACGGACGAGCGAAGCAATGGTCAGCGCTGTTGAAACGGGCGTACGTTATCAAGCATGGCACACGCTTGCCATGATGATAGTGCTGGTATGGAAGCGGGTACAGCCGTTAAGTGGGCAGTGCTGGGTGTTAGCCTGCTGGGCACTGGGTGTTGTTGGCTTTTCGGGGTCACTCTACTTAATGGCGCTGGCGGGGCTTAGCGTCGGCATCGTCACGCCGATGGGTGGCATGTTGCTGATGTTAGGCTGGGTAATGCTGGCAATGACGGTCGTGAAAGCCTCGTAAGCCGCCCATAGTGCTTTTTTATGGGGCTTGTTCTGTGCGCCTGCTATCGACACTCGCGATATCCTCTGGCGCGTCGATATCGATAAGCGTGCCGTCGTCCTGAACGTCATATTCTCGATACTGGGATAAATGGCGACGAATAATCGGCTGGGCGCCGCTAGTGCCTCGTAGCGTTTCAAGCGCTGGCCAGAATTCTCGTCCAAAAATCACCGGATGGCCTGGTCGCCCTTTATAGCAGGGCCGCAGGATGGTGTCGCGGGTGGCTGATCGCTGAAGCGTTAGCAGCGTCTTGCGTTCAATACAGGGCATGTCGCCCAATAAAATCGCGACCGCCTCAACGTGATCCAGACGCGGGTCATGACTCAGCGCTGTCATCGCTTCGGCGAGGCTTGATCCCAACCCCAAGTGCGCTGTTTGGAGCTGAATCAGCGCCGTGGTGTCGGCCAGGCCGAGTAAGCTTGGCGCGTCGTCTGCCCGAATTGCCACGCGTAGCAGCGCAAAGGCATGCTCAGCATGGGCGACGGACGTTGCTAGCAGCGACTGTCCGCTGGCTAGCATTGCGCTGCGCTTGTCATGCTGGCCAAAGCGCCGGGAGTAGCCGGCGGCCATCACTAATGCGACAACATGGCTAGAGCTCATTAATGGTGCGCCCGTGCTGCACTCGCACAATGTCTGCCATGACGGCGAGAGCGATTTCCGCCGGGGTCTTGCTGCCTAGCGCTAAGCCAATCGGCATATGCAGACGGTCGACCTCTTTTTCGCTTAGCCCGCCGGAGCGAAGCAGCCGCTCGGCGCGGGCAGCCGATGTACGTCTTGAGCCCATTACGCCAATATAAAAAGCCGGCGTGCGCAGCGCTTCTATCATGGCCAAATCATCAATGCGCGGGTCGTGGGTGAGTGCTACAACCGCGGTGGCGCTATGGCAAGCACCGGTAGCAATATACACGGAAGGCAGTAACGCTTTAACCGCTACGCCGGGTACTGAAAAGTCCTCGCAGGCTGCCTCATCGGGGGCACAGACAATGACTTCAAACCCCAGGGTGACAGCAAAGGCGGCGCACGGGGCTGAAATTGGTGAAATGCCGGCGATAATGAGCCTTCTGGCGGGGGCGAGGCGCATCTGAACAATGCCTGTTTCAGCATCGTGTATCACCCGCGGGCCTAGGCCTGGCTCATCGGTAAAGTAACGCTCCCCGCTGGATAAATGCACGTTACGCAGCACGCGGCGGTGGCCTTGAAGGGCGGCCAGCAAGGTCGTTAGGTGTTCAAGCGTCTTTGGCTCGGCGGGTAGACGTTCGATCAACACATCTAGAATGCCCCCGCAGGGCAGCGTGAGGTGAGCGCCTTGCGCGTCGTTAGGGTCGCCATAGCGCATGACGGTAATCGGTTGATCAAACTCACCCGCGCCCAGGCGCTGTACAAAGTCCTCTTCTACGCAGCCCCCTGATAGTGAGCCGATAAACTTACCCGTTTGGCTGACCACCATCCATGACCCGGGGGCGCGTGGCGATGAGCCAAACGTTGCCAGTACGGTGCACAGCCAAAGCGTTTCACTTTTCTGTGCCCACGCGATGGCTTGCTCAATCACCTGCCGAGCTAAATGCTGCATTTCAAACGCATCCCCTTGTTAGTAAACGGCTTCCATTGCCCATGTGGGCGTGGGCAGTTATCTCACGACGCCTTTTTTTAAACAATTTAGGCTCAGGAGACGGGTTGCTTACAACAATTATGGCTATGCTAAAGCAGTTATGTCATTCATTAAACGACCGCAGCGAGCAAGGAAGGCATCATTTATGAACCCACCTAATCGCGTTCAAAGGCGTGGCGACACCTTACGCAGTGGCGCTGAGAGCTCAAGCATCTCTTTCGTGGTCAATGGAGCAAGACACGACGTTGAACTGGATAACCGCACAACATTACTGGACGCATTACGTGAGCGTTTAAAACTTACGGGCACAAAAAAGGGCTGCGATCATGGGCAGTGCGGCGCTTGCACGGTATTGGTTAATGGCGAGCGGATTAACGCCTGCCTGACGCTGGCCGTTATGCACGACGGCGATGATATTTTGACCATCGAGGGACGGGCAGTAGCCGACCAGCTCGACCCCATGCAGCAAGCGTTTATCGATCATGATGCGTTTCAGTGCGGCTACTGCACCCCGGGGCAAATCTGTTCGGCCAGCGCAGTGCTGGAAGAAATGCGGGCAGGCTTTCCAAGCCATGTAACCGACGATTTAACCGCACCGATCGACATCACTGATGCCGAAATTCGCGAGCGCATGTCGGGTAATCTGTGCCGCTGCGGTGCTTACGCCAATATTTTAAAAGCGATTAATCAGGCAGCTAAGGAGCGCGCATGAGAGCCTTCTCTTATGAACGAGTGAGCGCCCCGGCCCAAGCGGCCGCGCGGGCTGCCGAGGTGCCCGGCGCTAAATTCATCGCCGGAGGCACCAATCTACTTGATTTGATGAAGCACGAGATTGAAATTCCGCAGCATTTGATCGATGTGACGGGAACCGGACTCAGTGATATTACGCCCACCAGCGGCGGCGGTTTGCGCGTGGGGGCAATGGTTCGCAATAGCGGGCTTGCGGCCGACCCACGCATTCGTCGGGATTATGGCGTCTTAAGCCGGGCGCTGGTGTCGGGCGCCTCGGGCCAGCTGCGTAATAAAGCCACTACGGGCGGCAACCTTTTACAGCGCACCCGCTGCCCCTACTTTTATGACACGGCCATGCCCTGCAATAAGCGTGCGCCTGGCGCGGGCTGTGCGGCACTGGGTGATGGTGCAACGTCGCGCCAACTGGGAATTATCGGCACGTCTGATCGGTGTATCGCCACCCACCCTTCGGATATGGCCGTTGCGCTCAGGGTATTGGACGCTGACGTAGAAACCGTTATGCCCAGCGGTGAAACCCGGCGCCTCACACTCGATGAGTTTTACCGGCTGCCCGGCGACACCCCCGAGGTGGAAAATGCGCTGGAACCGGGCGAAATGATTACCGCCGTTGTTTTGCCAGCGCCTGTCGAAGGGCGTCACGCCTATTATAAAGTGCGCGACCGCGCCTCTTACGCTTTTGCGCTGGTATCCGTTGCTTTGATTAAGACCCCTGATGGCAGCGGCCGTGTGGCGCTGGGTGGCGTTGCCCCCAAACCGTGGCGGCGCGAGGAAGCTGATGTGGCGTTGCCGAAGGGAGCAGCTGCGCTAATGGAGCGCTTGCTCAACGGCGCCCGCCCCACGCAAGAGAGCGCCTTCAAGCTTACCCTGGCAGAGCGAACGCTTGCCTCGCTGCTGGCTCAGGAGTGACCCCATGGATTTCAATCAACCCACCGAAGACAACCTGTTTGATCACTCCCGTCTTATCGGCAAGCCCCATGCGCGGATTGACGGCCTCCTAAAAGTTACGGGCCGTGCACCTTACGCCTACGAGCGTCATGACGTGGTGGCGAATCAAAAGGTCGGCTACCCATTGTGCGCCACCATTGCCAATGGGCGAATTACCCACATGGATGCGTCGGCTGCGCGTGGCGCGCCGGGCGTCGTCAGCGTGGTGACAACGCTTGAGGTTGATCCGTTGGGCCGGGCAAAGAGTAACGACGCACGGCTGTTTGGGGGCGACGTTATCGAGCATTACCATCAGGCGATTGCGGTGGTGGTGGCCGACACCCTTGAGCAGGCGCGCAGCGCAGCGGCGCTAATCGACGTGAGTTACGAGGAAGCGCCGGGGGTCTTCGACCTTGAGGCCGCCTGGGAGCGCCTGCAGGGCACCGGCGAGCCGCTAGCCGATGTGGGCGACGTGGACGCCGCGTTTGCAGCTGCGTCCGTCACGGTGGATGAGGTTTATCGCACCGCTTCCCAAAGCCACGCCATGATGGAGCCACATGCCTCAATCGTCGACTGGTCAGATGGCCAGCAGATGACGGTATGGACCTCGAATCAAATGATTGCCTGGACGCATAAGGCGCTGGCGACCACGTTTAATATCGAGCCAGACACTATCCGTTTAGAAAGCCCCTACGTTGGCGGTGGCTTTGGCGGCAAGCTTTGGCTGCGTGCCGATGCGGTGCTGGCAGCGCTTGGCTCACGCGCCTCTGGGTATCCGGTCAAGCTGGCCTTGCCGCGCCCCATGGTGTTCAACAATACCACCCATCGTTCCGGCACTATTCAGCGCCTGCGCATTGCCGCCAATGCCCAGGGCAAGATTACCGCCTTCGACCATTCGGCGGTATCGCATACGCTGCCCGGCGGCAGCGGCGAGAATCCTGTCAGTCAGACCCGCACGTTTTATGCCGCAGAGAGTCGTCGTGTGTCCCACCAAGCCATCGACATGAATCTTCCTGAGTCAGCGGATATGCGTGCGCCAGGAGAGGCGTCGGGACTTGCTGCGCTAGAAGTTGCCATGGATGAAATGGCGGAAAAGCTGGGCATGGATCCCGTTGAGTTTAGAATTCTCAACGATACGCAGGTGGACCCCGAGGATGCCTCCAAGCCGTTTAGCGAACGCCACTTTGTTGAATGCTTACGCCAAGGCGCCGACGCCTTCGGCTGGGAGGCGCGTAACCGCACGCCAGGGTCAATGCGAGAAGGACAGTGGCTGATTGGCCATGGCATGGCCGGCGCTTATCGCGGGGCGCTTACATTGAACTCCGGCGCACGCGTTCGCCTGCAGGGCGGGCGGTTGATCGTTGAGACGGATATGACCGATATCGGCACCGGCTCTTACACCATTATTGCCCAGACAGCCGCTGAAACAATGGGGCTTGAGCTAGCTGACGTCGAGGTCAGGCTGGGCAACAGTGCTTACCCAGTTTCTTCTGGTTCGGGGGGGCAGTTCGGGGCGGCAAGTTCGACAGCGGGGGTGTATGCCGCTTGTCTGGCGCTCCAAGCGCTGATCGCCAAGCGTTTAAATATCGACGCGGCACGTTTTGAAAATCGCCGCGTGATGGCCGGTGAGATCGATCTCGCACTGGCCGATATTCTCAACGGCGAAGAGCTAGTCGCGGAAGACACGATGTGCTTTGGTGATTTTCAGGACAGCATGCAACTGGGCACCTTTGCCGCGCACTTTGTTGAAGTGGCCGTGCATGCGCATACCGGCGAAACCCGTGTTCGACGTATGCTGGCGGCATGTGATGCGGGGCGCATTCTGAACCCGATAACGGCGCGCAGCCAGGTACTCGGCGGTATGACAATGGGCGTCGGTGCTGCCTTGATGGAGGGGCTCACCGCCGACCTTGAGCGTGGCTTCTTCGTCAATCACGATCTCGCCAGTTATGAGGTGGCGGTGCATGCCGACATTCCTCAACAGGAAGCTATTTTCCTGGATACGGCGGATGCGGCCTCAACGCCTCTCAAGGCAAAGGGCGTGGGTGAACTGGGTATTTGTGGCGTGCCGGCCGCGGTTGCCAACGCGATCTATAATGCGACCGGCGTTCGGCTACGTGAATACCCAATGACGCTTGATCGAATGATCGACCGGCTCCCTGAAGTAAGCTAGCGCCATCAGGGGGCTGGCAGCGCATAGCTGGCGGTGACATGCACGACAGGGCGTATGTCATCGCTGGCTGAGTATATTTGCACCTCCCCAACGCCTAAGCGGCGGCCGAGTTTAATCAATTTGGCATGGGCGATAATGTCGTGATCACCAGAGGCCGCGCGTAGGAAGTGGCAGTTGAAATCGCTGGTCACGGCCATGGGTTCCGGGCCAATCTGCGCCAAAATAGCCACATACAGTGCGACGTCCGCAAAGCCCATCATGGTGGGGCCGGAAACACGCGGGCCGGGGCGCAGGTGCTCGTGGCCAATTTTTAGCCGCATGGTGGCACGCATCTCGTCGACGCTCTCAATCCTACCCATCCGCTGGGGAAAGACGTCATCCAGAAAGCGTTCAATCTGCTCGGCGTTCATCACGGTCATTGTTGTTTTCCTTTTATAAAAAAAGCCCCGAGGCATAAGCCCCGAGGCTGATTACACCATAAAACCAATTTACTAGGTCTTATGAACCTGGGCTTTATGCACCTGACGCCACGCGTGAAGTAGCGGCTCGGTGTAGCCAGAAGGCTGTTCGCGACCTTTGAAGACCAGGTCTGAAGCCGCTTTAAAGGCGGTGGAACCATCAAAGTCAGCGCTCATGGCGGTATAGGTCGGATCGTCTGCGTTCTGCTCGTCGACGACTTTGGCCATACGTTTGAGCGTTTCTTCCACCCGTGCTGCATCCACAATGCCGTGGTGCAGCCAGTTGGCAATGTGCTGGCTGGAAATGCGCAGCGTGGCGCGGTCTTCCATCAGGCCCACGTTGTGAATATCCGGCACTTTCGAGCAGCCCACGCCGTGCTCTACCCAGCGCACGACGTAGCCCAGAATGCCCTGGCAGTTATTATCCAGCTCCTGCTGCTTCTCTTCATCCGACCAGTTAGCGTTTTCAGCCACCGGCACCGTGAGCAGGTCGTCTAAGTAGTCAGGCTCGCCCAGGGCTTCCAGCTCGCGCTGGACATCGGTGACGTTGACCTGGTGGTAATGCAGCGCGTGCAGCGCAGCCGCGGTCGGTGAAGGTACCCAGGCGGTATTAGCGCCGGCTTTCGGGTGGCCGATCTTCTGCTCGAGCATGTTGTGCATCAGGTCAGGCATGGCCCACATGCCTTTACCAATTTGCGCGCGGCCGCGCAGGCCGCAGGCAAGGCCGACTTGCACGTTGCTCTCCTCATACGCGGTGATCCATTTGGCGCTTTTCATGTCGCCTTTGCGGACCATGGGGCCAGCTTCCATCGCGGTATGCATTTCATCACCGGTACGGTCTAGGAAGCCGGTGTTGATAAATGCCACGCGTGAAGCCGCTTCAGCAATACACGCCTTTAGGTTAACGGTGGTGCGGCGCTCTTCGTCCATAATGCCCATTTTCAGGGTATCGCGGCTCATGCCCAGAATGTCTTCAACGCGACCAAACAACTCGTTAGCGAAGGCCACTTCCGCCGGGCCGTGCATTTTCGGCTTGACGATATAAACAGAGCCGGTGCGTGAATTACGCGGCTGATCGGGGTCTTTGTTTAGGTCGTGCAACGCCAGCAGCGAGGTCACTACCGCATCCAGAATACCTTCCGGAAGCTCGTTGCCATCTTCGTCCAGAATTGCCGGTGTGGTCATCAAGTGACCGACATTGCGCACGAACATCAGCGAACGGCCAGGCAATGTAACGCTGCCGCCATCGGTGGTTTGCCAAGTGCGGTCAGCGTTGAGCTTGCGCGTAAAGGTCTTGCCACCTTTATCGATATTCTCTTCGAGATCGCCCTTCATCAGGCCGAGCCAGTTGCTGTAAACACCAACCTTGTCTTCTGAGTCGACCGCGGCGATGGAGTCTTCGCAGTCCATAATGGCGGTCAGAGCCGCTTCAACCACCACATCTTTCACGCCAGCCGGATCGGTTTTGCCGATTGAATCGGTGGGATCAATCTGGATTTCCAGATGCAGGCCATTATTCGCGAGCAGTATGGATTCAGGCTTGGCGGCGTCACCGGTAAAACCGATCAGTTTGCCCGAGTCTTTCAGGCCGGTGTCACGCCCGCTTTCCAGAGTGACAACCAAGTGTTCGTCACGAATGGCGTATTTGATCGCATCACGGTGCGAGCCAGTGGCGAGCGGCGCCGCGCGGTCCAGCACGCCGCGAGCGTAGGCAATGACCTTGGCACCGCGTTTTGGGTTGAAGCTGGCGCCTTTTTCTGCGCCATCTTCTTCTGAAATAGCGTCAGTGCCGTAAAGCGCATCGTAAAGGCTACCCCAGCGCGCGTTAGCGGCGTTCAGCGCATAGCGCGCATTGTTAACCGGCACAACCAGCTGCGGGCCAGCTTGAACGGCAACTTCGCGGTCAACGTTAGCAGTGGTGGCCGCCACGTTGGCAGGAGAGTCAGCTAAATAGCCAATCTCTTTCAAAAAGCGGCGATACGCCGGCATATTGTTAACACGGCCAGGGTTTTCCCTATGCCAAGCATCCAGTTTTTCCTGCAGCGTGTCGCGCTCTTCCAGCAATTGACGGTTTTTGGGTGTCAAATCGTGAAACAGGGCATCAACACCGGCCCAAAAGGCCTTTTCATCAACGCCCGTTCCCGGTAGCGCCTGTTCATTGATAAAACGATCTAGATCGGTTGCCACCTGTAAATGGTGACGCGTGATACGCTCGCTCATGGGGTTTCTCCTGTAAGAGTGCTTGTGGGTAATGTGTTGGCCGCAAGCAGCGTAAAATGTATTTATGGAAAATAATTCCATATCTGGTCGGGCATGTAAACAGCGTAGACCCTAAAGTGGTAAAATGCTCGACCAAATGATTAGGTGCTAGGTGCTAGGTGCTAGGTGCTAAGTACTAGGCGTTAGGCGCGCAACTCATCAGTTGCGTTAAGGCCAACGGAAAATGGCGCTATGGAGAAACAACCATGCATGATTTCCAACATCTGGAAGGCTTGTTTCGCCATGCTGCGGGTGAGACTGCCCTTAGCCGCCTGTTGCCAGGGGAAATGCTGGCAGATGCGATGCAGGACTACTTCCACCATTACGGCCTGGAGGCGCTGCTACCCGATGTCAGTGAAGTTCACGCAGGCTTTATCGATACGGGCCGCTTTACGCTGTGGTGCCAAGTGTGGAGTCCTCCTCAGCCGATAGGGACCGCGTTTGTGGTTCACGGCTACTTTGATCATATGGGGCTGTATCGTCATTTGCTTAAACGCCTGCTCGCTAAGGGCTGGCGAGTGGTGCTATGGGATCTACCGGGTCACGGGCTTTCTAGCGGGGCGCGCGCGGAAATAGAAGATTTTGAGGATTATCAACACAGCCTGACCTACGTGCAGACGATTTTAAAAACCCAGGGCATGGCGCCTTCACCCTGGCTGGGCGTGGGGCAAAGCACCGGCGCGGCCATTCTGGCGACCGATGCGCTTACCCGCCGTGAGGCAGCCGGCTGGTCAGGCCTGGTGCTGCTGGCGCCGCTGGTGCGGCCTTGGGGCTGGAGCCAAGCGAGCTGGGTACATTTAATCGCAAGCCCATTTTTAAAGGAGCTGCCGCGTAAATACCGCCCCAACTCCACGGATGAGCAGTTTACCGCGTTCCTGCGCGATGGTGACCCGCTGCAGCCTGAGCGCTTAAGCGTGGCATGGGTAAGCGCGATGCGCCGCTGGATGCCTCGCTTGCTGGCGTTAGAGCCGCTGGCGCTGCCCACTCTTATTCTTCAGGGCGAGCAGGACTTAACGGTCGATTGGGAATGGAATTTAGCCATTTTGGCGGAGAAGTTTCCCAACAACGAGATTCATCGCCACCCAGACGCCCGTCACCATCTTGTGAACGAGGCCGATGCCATCCGTGAAGTATTGTTTGAAGCGCTCGATGGTTTTTTAGATCAGCTTAACGATAGCCAGCAGCAAGCCGTGCCCGCGGCTACGCCCCTCTTAACATTCGATCCAGTTGCCGGTAGCCAACCGCCTCAATAAGGTGCGGCTGAGTGGGCTTTTCGACCCCTTGAAGGTCGGCAAGCGTTAGCGCGACGCGCAGCACGCGGTGGTAGGCGCGAGCGGAAAGCTTGAGTTTTTCGAGCACCCCCGCCAGCCAGGCGCGCTCTTCATCATTGAGCGCGCAGGCGGCTTCCAGCGCTTTACCGCTCAGCTGGCTGTTTAGCGCGCCGCGTTGCATTTGGCGTTCACGCGCCGCCATTACACGTTCGCGTACCGCTGCAGAGGGTTCTCCCTGGGCCTGGGCGGTGAGCTGCTCCGGTGGCAGTGCCGGCACTTCAACCTGAAGGTCAATACGGTCTAGCAACGGCCCGGAAAGCCGCGCTTGATAGCGCTGAATTTGGCTGGCCGTGCATTGGCAACGATTTCTTGGATCGCCTAAATGCCCACAGGGGCAGGGGTTCATGGCGGCTACCAGTTGAAAGCGCGCGGGGTAGCGGCGCTCATGGCTTGCGCGGGCTAAATGAATACTTCCCGTTTCTAGCGGCTGGCGCAAAACCTCTAATACGTTGCGCGAAAACTCGGGCAGCTCGTCTAAAAACAGCACACCGTGATGGGCGAGGGAGATTTCGCCAGGTTTGGGTTTTGAGCCGCCCCCGACCAGCGCTGCGGCACTGGCACTGTGATGGGGCTGACGGAACGG
>NZ_JBQDLQ010000028.1:0-41292 GCF_052095695.1 Halomonas sp. | reverse complement strand
GCTGCGCGAGGTCGATAAACAACATCGCCTGACTCGCCGACTAGCCTCGGTACTGCACGATCACCGAAATCCAGAACAAGTTCGCCTCCGGCGAGACACCATGGTTCGTCAACGGGTGTTTGGCGTGGCCGCTGGATACGGAGACCTGAACGATCATGAAGCCCTTCGCTTTGATCAGATGCTGCAAACGGCCGTTGGCGGCATTACGACCTATTTATGCAGCTCATTGCGGTGCAGTGAGAAATCCGGGCTAACCCGACAGCGAAAGAAAAAACAGAATTAGCGGAGGGGAGAGCAGCGAGAGGATAAACCCGCTGACCACGGCAATGGGCACGCAGGCTACGCCGCCGTGCTGCTGGATGACGGGCAGCGTGAAGTCCATCGAGGTGGCGCCGCCGTAGCCGATAGCAAGTGCGGTGTGGCGATGAATCACCAGCGGAATCAAGATAAAGGCGAGAAGCTCCCGGATGAGGTCGTTGAAGAACGCCACGCCGCCCATCAGCGGGCCTAGCTGGTCGCCGATAAGGATGGCGGAAAGCGAATACCAGCCAAAGCCTGATGCCATGGCAAGACCTTCATTCCAAGTCAGCGACAGCAGCGGGGCGGCAACTAAGCCGGCTAGCAACGAGCTGATCGCCAGCGTGACGGCAATCGCCAGCCCCATCTTGTTAAGCAGTATTTGTTTTAGCGGCATGCCGGAATTGCGCAGTTGGCAGCCAATCAATACCAGCAGCACATAGAGCACCCATTCAGCGAGTAGATCGGCGATGTTGAACAGCGTTTCGCCAACGTAGGGGCCTGCCAATAGGCCAACGGTAACGCCGCCGGCCACCACCGCGACCAGCAAAAGCGAGCCCTGCATAGCTGCCAATTTGCTGGTGGGGGCATTTTTTACCACCGGTGAATTAGCGGTATGCAGAGGCAAACGCTGCGATAGCCACCAAAGCGCCGATAGGTTAAATAGCGTGGTAATGCTAAACAGCAGCAGCGCATTGCCGCCTAAGCGGGAAAGCTGGCTGGTGAGATTTTCAAGCCCTGCCAAGCTAATGCCCATAAACAGCAGAATCAAATAAACCGAGCCGCTAACGGCCCGGTTTATTTTTCTCTGTACGCGGGTAGAACGAACCGCCACCAGATAGCCCAGTATCAGCGGGAGTAAAACAATCAGTAAACCCGAAAGCATTTAGAGTGCCGTGCCCCCGTTTGGATTGAAGTTCGTTAATGTTAGCTGTGTTTCTCGGCTACCCTCTTTTTGGTATACAGCTGAGAGAATCAGGCCGGGCCAGTCAGGGTGAAAGCTAAGTTTTAGCAGGCGATCAGGCTTCTCAATATCAATCAGAGATACTTCCAGTGCCTCAAACTCACCGGCGGGCAGTGCCATGCTTGTCGGATCGGTAATGAGCTGTTTCTCAACATAGTACTGAAAATGCTCATCGCGCCCTTTGTTATCCACAAACTCAATCTCGCAGGGCATGCTTTCGGTGCAGTTTTCGTGACCCGCCCGTCGCGAAAGGTCAAACAGCGCCGTTTGGCGATCCAAGCTGGGTATCTCACTCTCGTTTAGCTGATAGCTGTCGCCCATGCCCAGCAGGGAATAGCTGCTGTTATAAAGCAGCGAGTGAGCGGTGTCGTCGCGAAGTGAAAAGCGACTGAACTCATGGCCGCGCACGACGGCAATCGAAAAGCGCATATCGCTTAACCAATGACTACCCTCGTTAGACAGCCGATGCGTAATAGTGGCGCCAGGCCAGCCGTGAACTTCAAGCCGGTACTGGGCTTCAAAGGGCTGAGGATCTTTAAACGTTGGCTCGCTTTGCGCTAGCGCCACAGTGCTTGAACAAAGCCCTATTAGGCTGAGTGCTGCTCCTGCAAACCGCTGGGCAGCGGGTCGTGCTAAGACATTGACCAAAGGCCCTTCCTCCAAAAAAACGTACCGCCTTAAGAGCCTTTCGCTAGTACTTGGTTCATCGTTCGCCAGTATATCGGGGCTGGGAGCGTGCGTCAGTAGCCCGCGTCAGGATTAACCGTCGCAAGGTGATCGCCCGCTTCAAAGGCGTGTAAATAGGAAATCACTTGGTCGATGGCATCGTTAAGCGGCGTAGGGCCAGCCATATGAGGCGTGACGATAACGTTAGGATGCTGCCAGAGGGAATTAGTGGCGGGCAGCGGTTCTTCGTGGAACACGTCCAGGAGCGCACCCCGGATATGGCCCGGCTGGCCAGCGTGCCCCAGCGCTTCGAGCAGCGCCTGTTCATCAATCAAGCTGCCGCGGCCGGGGTTAATAATACTGGCCCCTTTAGGCAGCAGGGCCAGCCGCTCGGCGTTAAGAATGTGTTGAGTGGCGGACGTGTCGGGGAGAATAGTGACAAGGCTCTGCACCTGACCAAGCAGTTCTGTTAGCCCATCGTCGCCGTGAAAACAGCGCACCCCGCTGATCTGCTTGGGTGAACGGCTCCAGCCCAGCACCGGGAAGCCCGCTTGCTGCAAGGCACTGGCCACGAAGCTGCCAATCGCGCCCAGGCCTAATACGCCCACTGGCCACTGGGACTTTTCCACCACCTCTTGCGGTTGCCAAGTGGCGCTTTGTTGCTGTTCTGCGTAACGATCCATGCTGCGGTAGAAATGCAGCACGCCATATAACGCATAGTCCGCGATCAGGTCGCCCATGCCTGCATCGCGAAGTTTTACAATCGGTACGTTGCTGGGAAGCCCGGGCGTTTTAAGCAGATGGTCCACCCCCGCCCCTAAATTGATAATGCCTTTGAGTTGGGTCTGCTCTTGCAATAAATGAGCAGGTGCTTTCCAAACTGCCAGGTAGTCAGCATTTTGGCGCTCTTGCTCGGGTGCTTCGCTGGTCAGTACGGTGGCGTGGGGTAACGCTTCAGAAAGCGCTGTTTGCCACTGCTCAGCCTCATCAATGTGTACGACAATTTTCATTTCGTCTCCGGTTATCTAAGCATGTGATGACTCAGGCTATCATGGTGAGCGACCAATACCGTTGCAAGCTCGCATAGCCCGAAGAGTGCGCATGGTACGAATAATGTGATCATATCCACTTTTTGTCATAAAGCCTTTGACCGCCAACCAAGGGTCGGTGCTAGTATCGGGTCAAGACGACATTGGCGGGGCTGCTGCGGCGGTAGTCAGGTCGATCCTGTGGCTCAGCGTTGCATGTCTTTTTAGGCACAGCGCTGGTTCTTGGTGATCTTTAATGGCGAATTGCCCGATGACTCAGGTTTCCCTGCCTTTCACACGCGAAGAGTACGCTAGTCGCCTGTGGAAAGTGCGCGCCGAAATGGCCAGTCGTGGTATTGACGTATTAATCGTCAGTGATCCTTCTAATATGGCTTGGCTGACCGGCTACGACGGCTGGTCGTTTTATGTGCATCAGTGTGTACTGGTGGGCCTTGATGGCGAGCCTGTATGGTTCGGGCGGCGCATGGATGCCAACGGCGCTCTGCGTACCTGTTGGATCGATCCTAACAACATTACTTACTACCCGGATTACTATGTACAAAATCCGGATATGCATCCCATGGAGTATTTGGCGCAGTCGATCATGCCTGATCGCGGCTGGCACCTGGGTGTGGTGGGCATGGAGATGGATAACTACTACTTCTCTGCCAAGGCCTATTTAAGCCTGCTCAAAGAGCTTCCCCACGCGCGCTTTATGGATGCCAATGCGCTGGTGAATTGGTGCCGAGCGATAAAGTCACCCCAGGAAGTGGCTTATATGCGCATTGCCGCCAAAATTGTCGAAGGCATGCACTCACGTATTTTAGAAGTCATCGAGCCCGGCCTGCCCAAGAGCAAACTGGTGTCAGAGATTTATCGGGTCGGCATTGAAGGCTTTGTGGATGAAAACGGCAAAGTATTTGGCGGTGATTATCCCGCCATTGTGCCTATGCTGCCTACCGGCAAAGATGCGGCTGCGCCTCATTTAACCTGGGATGATACGCCGTTTCGTAAGGGCGAAGGCACCTTCTTCGAGATTGCCGGAGTGTTTAAACGCTACCATGCGCCCATGTCACGCACGGTATTTCTGGGCACGCCGCCCACCGATTTTATCCGCGCTGAATCGGCGCTCTTAGAAGGCATTGAGAAAGGCCTCGCCGTCGCTAAACCGGGTAACCGCACCGCAGATATCGCCATGGCGCTGGGGGCTGCGATGGACAAATACGGTTTTGACCGTGGCGGCGCCCGCTGTGGTTATCCCATCGGTATCTCATATCCGCCTGATTGGGGCGAGCGCACCATGAGCCTACGCCCATCGGATGACACTATCCTGCTGCCCGGGATGACATTTCACTTTATGCCGGGGCTTTGGGTAGAGGACTGGGGGCTAGAAATTACCGAGAGTATTTTAATTACCGACGATGGTTGTGAAACGCTGGCCAATTTTCCGCGCCAGCTATTTGTGAAGTAGTCATTAATGAGCGTCGAGGTTAAATAAATCGTAGCCCGCCAAATAAAGGAATGTTTCATGACGATGCGATCAAGCCCTATTGCCGCCACCGTTGATTTTGATGCTGATGGCGTACAGCACGGTTTTTTAAAACTGCCGATTTCCACTGATGAGTCCGCCTGGGGCGCGGTGATGATCCCCATCACTGTGGTAAAAAATGGTGAGGGTCCGACGGCGCTGCTGACAGGTGGCAACCACGGCGATGAGTACGAAGGCATTACCTCGCTGCTCAAGCTCTCTTCATCGTTGCAGGCGCAAGACGTAATGGGGCGCGTGATTATCGTTCCGTGCATGAACACGCCCGCGGTTATGGCGGGTAAGCGCACGTCGCCGATGGACAAGGGTAACCTTAATCGCAGCTTTCCCGGCGACCCTAACGGTAGCGTGACGCCGCAAATTGCCGACTACTTCACGCGCGTGCTGGTGCCGATGGCGGACGTAGTGCTTGATCTGCACTCCGGCGGCCGCACGCTGGATATTCTGCCGTTTGGCGCCTCTCACGTGCTGGATAATAAGGCCCAGCAGCAGTCCGCTTTGGAAGGTGCAAAAGCCTTCGGCGCTCCGTACGCAATGGTAATGTTTGAGCTGGATGCGGAAAAACTTTTCGACACCGCCTGTGAACGACAAGGCAAAGTGTTTGTGGCCACTGAGCTTGGTGGCGGCGGTACGTCTACGCCTCAAAGCATTGCGATTGCCGAGCGCGGCGTGCGTAATTTCTTAATTCACTATGGCTTGGTAGAAGGCACGGTTGATATGCCGCCAGAAGGGCAGGTTTATCTGGATATGCCCGATGCTAGCTGCTACGTACAGAGTCAGCACTCCGGCGTACTTGAGCTGTTGGTCGCGTTAGGGGATGACGTTAAGAAAGGGCAAACGATTGCCTACGTATACGATATGACTCGCAGCGGCACTGACCCGGTTGCTTACAAAGCTGAGCGCGACGGTATCTTGATGGCACGTCGTGCGCCTTCGTTAATCAATATGGGGGACACCCTGGCGGTGATTGCCGATGTTGTTGAACGCCTGGAGGCGTAACGCCCGGCATGATGAAACTTGACCGTTTTGACCTGAAAATTCTCGACATTCTCTCCCAAGACGGGCGAATCACTAAGTCGAAGCTGGCTGAGGCGATTAATCTATCGATCAGCCCCTGTTGGGAACGTGTAAAACGCCTTGAAAAGGCCGGCATTATTGAAGGCTACAGCGCGCGTATCAATAGCGAGGTGCAGGGGCCTCGCAACACAGTATGGGTGCAGATCGAACTGAAACAGCATAACGCTGAGAGTTTTGCTCGCTTTGAAGCGCTGGTAATGGAGACGCCAGACGTCACTGAATGCGTGGCGGTTGGCGGCGGTGTGGATTACCTAGTGAAGTTTGAAGCCCGAACTATAGATAGCTACCAGCGGCTGATGGATAAGTGGCTAGTGTCCGAAGCTGGTATCGAACGTTACTTTACGTATATTGTGACCAAAACCGTCAAACACGCTCCTATCGGTATTGATACTGATGGGGTCATTTAATAAGCGCTTGCTTTGTATGGTGAGCCACCAAAAAAAACCACTGTTAAGCGCTCACTGACAAAAAAAGTAGCGCGATAAGCCTTGGTTTTCAAAAACACTTCGTGGCTACTCTCCGTTAACCTGTAGGCATTCGATGGCAAGGCTGAAAAGCGCTTGCTGACAATGCCACAGCTATTGCAGCGCTAGGTTAGCCAGGCTGCATGAGGAGAGGTTTCCATGACCACACTATCGACCACGCTCGCCAAGCGCCTGGAAGATCCGCGACTGTTTCGGCAGTACGCCTATGTGAACGGTAAATGGACCCACGGCGAAGGCGGTCGGGAAGAGGCGGTGTATGACCCTGCTACCAATGACACTATTGGTCATATCCCACTGCTTGAAGCCGCGCAGATTACGGCCGCTGTTGATGCTGCTGACGCTGCTTTCGTGCAGTGGCGGGCGCTACGAGCCGATGAGCGCTGCGAGCGTTTGCTAGCTTGGTATGACCTGATTCAAGCCAACCGTGAAGACCTTGCTACGATCATGACGCTGGAGCAGGGCAAGCCTTTGCCCGATGCTCGCGGTGAGGTCGAGTACGGTGCAAGCTTTGTGCGTTGGTTCGCCGAAGAGGGTAAGCGCACCTACGGTGAAACTATTCCTAGCCATATTCCGAACGCGTCGTTGGGCACTATTAAAGAGCCTGTCGGCATCGTGGCGATGATTACGCCCTGGAACTTTCCGCTAGCGATGATTACGCGTAAAGCCGCGGCAGCGCTGGCGGCTGGCTGCCCTGTGATCGTCAAGCCTGCCAATGAAACGCCGTTCTCGGCGCTGGCATTGGCGGAGCTTGCTGAGCGGGCGGGAATTCCGGCCGGTATTTTTAACGTTGTACTGGGTGACCCAGCGGAAGTCTCGAAAATCCTCTGCGCCGAGTCACGTATTCGCGCGCTCTCATTCACCGGTTCAACTCGTGTGGGGCGTCTGCTGATCGAACAGAGTGCGCATACCGTTAAGCGGCTTTCTTTGGAGCTGGGTGGCAACGCGCCGTTTATTGTTGGTCCAGATATGGATCCAAAGCAGGCTGCCTACGCGGCGATTGATGCCAAGTTCCAAACGGCAGGGCAAGACTGTCTGGCGGCCAACCGTATTCTGGTACACGAGTCGATCCATGATGAATTCGTAGAGCAGTTCACTCAGCGTATGGCGGCACTCACCGTAGGCAATGGCCTGCACGGTGAGATAGATCTTGGCCCGCTAATTCATCGTCAGGCGGTGGAAAAAGCCGCTGCGATTGTTGATGACGCTGTTTCTAAAGGCGCCACCATGATTGGCGGTGATCAAAGCAAGGCGCCCGGTGAGAACTTCTTTATGCCGGTATTGCTAACCGGCGTCACGGCGAAGATGAAGGTGTGGCGGGAGGAAAACTTTGCCCCCGTGGCAGGCATTACCGCCTACAGCACGGACGATGAAGTCATTGAAATGGCCAACGACACTGAGTACGGGCTTGCCGCCTATGTCTACACCCATGATATACGCCGTATATGGAAGCTGATGCGGGCGCTGGAGTACGGCATGGTCAGCGTCAACTCAGTGAAGATGACCGGCCCGCCGGTGCCTTTCGGTGGCGTTAAACAGTCTGGTCTTGGTCGTGAGGGCGGCGCTACCGGTATCGATGAGTATCTCGAAACCAAATATTACTGCCTTGGCGCGCTGGGATCCGTCTCGGGTAGCTAGCTGTCAAGCCGCAAATAATTTAAAACACCCTCCCCACAGGTCGGGGAGGTTTACTGTATAGAGAGAACGCTATGAGCTTGCATCAGGATTTGATCGAACGTGATCGTAAAGTCACTTTCCACGCGTCTACCCACCTGCGTGATTTCGCCCATGGCGATTCGCCGGGCCGTGTGATTACCGGTGGTAAAGGTATCAACATCGTGGATAAAGATGGCCGTGAATTTATCGACGGCTTTGCCGGGCTTTACTGCGTCAACATTGGTTATGGCCGCACTGAAGTCGCCGAGGCAATCTACAAGCAAGCCTTAGAGCTCTCTTACTACCATACTTATGTGGGTCACTCTAACGAGCCGCAAATTGAGCTTTCCGAGCGTATTCTGAAAATTGCCGGTATGAACATGTCCAAGGTTTACTACGGCATGTCCGGCTCAGATGCCAACGAAACCCAGCTCAAGATCGTGCGCTACTACAACAACGTGCTGGGCCGCCCGCAGAAGAAAAAAGTCATCTCGCGCATGCGCGGTTATCACGGCTCGGGCATCGCCTCTGGCTCGCTGACCGGCCTGAAAGCGTTCCACGACCACTTCGATCTGCCGATTGATACCATTCGTCACACCGAAGCGCCGCACTACTATCTACGTGCTGCCGAGCAACACGGTATGACCGAGCTTGAGTTCTCCGCGTTCTGTGCCAATAAGCTAGAAGCGATGATTTTGGAAGAGGGCCCGGATACCGTCGCCGCCTTTATCGGCGAACCGGTGCTCGGCACTGGCGGTATCGTACCGCCGCCAGAGGGCTACTGGGATGCCATTCAAACCGTGCTAGCGAAGTACGACGTGCTGCTGATTGCTGACGAAGTCGTCTGTGGCTTTGGCCGAACCGGCTCTGATTTCGGCAGCCACCACTACAACATGAAGCCTGATCTGGTGACTATCGCCAAAGGTTTAACCAGTGCTTATCAGCCGCTTTCTGGTGTGATTGTCGGTGAGAAAGTGTGGCAAGTGCTCGAGCAGGGCACCGGCGAATACGGCCCTATAGGCCACGGCTGGACCTACTCTGGCCACGCGCTAGGCTGTGCCGCGGCGCTTGCCAACCTGGATATCATCGAGCGTGAAAACTTGGTGGGTAACGCCGCTGAAACCGGGGCTTACTTCCAGCAGCAGCTTAAAGCTAACTTCGAAGGTCACCCGCTGTTAGGCGACGTGCGTGGCGTTGGCCTAATGGCGGCGCTTGAGTTCTCGCCCGATGCCCGTGAGCGCTTGCACTTTGACCCGGCATTAAAAGTAGGCCCTCGCGTAGCCGCCGGCGCCATGGAAGAGAACTTGATTGCCCGTGCCATGCCCCAGGGCGATATTCTCGGCTTTGCACCGCCGCTGACCATTAGCCGTGGCGAAGTGGACGAAATGATTGGCCGCGCCAAGCGGGCGATTGATCGTATCACTGACGAGCTTACCCGCTCCGGTGATCTAAAAACCGGCCAACAAGAGGCTGCGTTTACGGTTTAATCACCTGTGTTAACATTTACATCGCCGCTGCCTATGCAGCGGCGTTTTTGTTATTGAAAGTGTCGACTATGCTGAAGGTAGCTTACCTTCAATTGATAGTTAAGGAGTGGCAATGCAACCGGTATTAGCCTTTGATATTTACGGCACGCTGATTGATACCCTGGGTGTCACGGTTGAGCTAGAACGGCGCTTGAAGGATGCTTCTAAAGCAAGCGAGTTTGCTCGCCGGTGGCGGGAAAAACAGCTGGAGTACAGCTTTCGTCACGGTTTGATGGGCGCCTATGTGCCGTTTTCGGAGTGTACCCGCGAAGCGCTGGTCTTCATCGATAGGGCGCTACAGACGGGCCTTTCGGATAACGACCATGACCATCTGATGGCGGTTTATAGCGAGCTGCCCGCTTTTGAGGACGTGGTTCCCGCCCTCGATCAACTTCGTGATGCGGGCATACGCTGCGTGGCGTTTTCGAACGGTACCGCTGAGGCCGTGTCCAAGTTGTTGACTCGCGCGGGCGTTGAGAGCCATATGGATGACGTGATCAGCGCGGATGAAGTAAAGCGCTTCAAGCCGGACCCCGCCGTGTATTCCCATTTGCGTAGCCGCTTAGAAACCCGCCCAGAACATACTTGGCTAATTTCCAGCAATCCATTCGACGTGATTGGCGCCACTCATGCCGGTTTGCGCAGTGCCTGGATCCGGCGCAGCTCTGATGCACCCTTCGACCCCTGGGGCATCGAGCCTGATATGACGGTCACCGATCTAGAAGCATTGGCAGAACGCATTATCCGCTAGGCTGTCAACCAGCCACATGACAGCGCATAATGACGCACGCTAAACGATCTAGGATATAGAAATGTCAGAGAAAATTTATTGTGTTGCCGGTTTTAAGCCCAAGCCGGGCAAAGAAGAAGCAGTATTCAAAGCGCTTCAATCATTAGAGCCGAACACGCACCGTGAAGACGCCTGCATTCACTACACAGTGACGCGTCAGATCGACAATCCCTTCGCTCAGGGCTCCGGCTACCCGATCGTTTTTCATGAAATTTGGGCCAGTCGTGAAGAGTTTGAAGCCCACTGTCAGCGTAAAGAGATTCAGGATTTCTTTGCTAAGCACGTTGAATCGCCGGATGGCGATATTGAAGATGCCAACGTGTGCGTATATACCGATGAACCCTTGAATTTTGACGCGCCTAAGGTTTAATTTTAGCGTGCAGATCAGGCCTAACAGTAACGCTGAAAAGGAGTCAAAATGACTGAGAAAAAAATGAACGTCGAGAGCTTTAACCTGGATCACACCAAGGTGAAAGCCCCTTACGTGCGGCTAGCGGATATCAAAGAAGGCCAGAACGGCGACCGTATCCATAAATACGATTTGCGGATCTGCCAGCCTAATAAAGAGCACATGGAGATGCCCGCACTGCACTCTCTTGAGCATTTAATGGCCGAGCTATCACGCAATCACACGGATAAAGTGGTCGATATCAGCCCGATGGGCTGCCAAACCGGCTTCTATATCGCGATGATTAATCACGATGATTACGACGGTGTACTGGCCATCATCGAACAAACGCTGAGCGATGTACTCGTCGCGACCGACGTACCTGCCTGCAATGAAATGCAGTGCGGCTGGGCCGCTAGCCATAGCTTGGAAGGCGCCCAAGAGCTGGCGCGTAACCTGCTGGCCAAACGCAGCGAATGGACCGAAGTGTTCGCTTGATCAGCGGTTGGTCGTGCAAACTAGAACGCCTCACTTGCAGAGGCGCTTTTCTAGCTTTAGCAAGGCGTATTATCGGCGGGTGAAATAACCGTTGACTTCCTAATATGTTGGTTTTATAAACACCAAACAACCCCTCACGTTAGGCCCCCATGTTCCTCCTGATCTCGATTGCCACGCTTTCGATTGCTCTCTCTTTTGTATGTTCCATCCTTGAAGCAGCGCTACTCTCTATTACGCCTAGCCATATCGCTAAGCTAAAAGAAGATAATCCGAAATTACACGCCTCGCTGACGAAGCTAAAAACGAATATCGACCGGCCACTGGCGGCTATTTTGACGCTCAACACGATTGCCCATACCGTTGGCGCAACGGCGGTGGGTGCTCAGGCCGCGGTGGTGTTCGGTGAAGCTTCAATAGCCTTGGTGTCGGCGGTGATGACGATGCTGATTCTGGTGCTTTCGGAGATCATTCCGAAGACTATTGGCGCGACTTACTGGCGTGGTTTATCTCCTTTTCTACCGCGCTTTTTGAAGCCGATGATTCTCTGCTTGCTACCCTTTATATGGATGTCGGAGCAGATTACGCGCCGGCTAGGTAAGTCAGAGCACGACGTTGATCTGCGCGATGAAATTAAAGTGCTGGCCCGGGTAGGTCTTGAAGAAAATGTTCTGGATGCGGACGAGTCGCGCACCATTATTAATGTGCTTAATTTGCACGATATTGCTGTAAACAACGCTATGACCCCGCGCACGGTGTGCCAAACAGTGCTGCCGAGCATGACAGTTGAAGTGTTTGACGAGCAGCATGGTAAAGCGCCGTTTACCCGCTTCCCGGTGATGGATAACGGCGAGCAGGCCTTTGGCTATGTGCATAAATCAGACATGTACCATGCCGATGACACTAAAACCATGCGCGAACTGATGCACCCGATTGGCAGCGTGGATGTATCGCAGAATGTAGAGCAAGTATTTACATCGATGTTGAAAGATCACCTGCACATGCGCGTGGTTTACGATGATCACGGCACCTTTGTCGGTTTGATTACCTTAGAGGATATTATTGAAACGATCCTCGGCCGGGACATTGTGGATGAGACCGACCACGTCGATAACCTGCGCCAGTATGCCAAACAGCGCTGGCTAAAGCGCATTAAAACTGAAGATAAAATTAAAAAATAACCTAATAAACAGATGGTTAAATGTGTGATGTTTGTAATGACGGTGCTTTCGAGCACCGTTTTTCTATGCTGGATACGGTGATTGAGAGCCGAGGTATGCGCGCTAGTTGAAAATATCAGGAACCCTGTAAAGATATTGACTGTCTTAGCGCTAAATGTTCTATATTAGGTGTGTTGAAAGATCTATAAAGAATTAAGGTGCTAAATACCCCCTAAACTAAAGATCTACTAAGGAGTAGCGCATGTCATTACGTATCAATGCAATTGTCCCCGATTTTAAAGCGGACTCTAGCCAAGGCCCGATTAGCTTTCATGAATGGATTGGCGACAGCTGGGCGATTTTGTTTTCACACCCTAAAGATTTTACGCCGGTGTGCACCACCGAATTTGGTGCCGTTGCGCAGCTAAGCGCTGAGTGGGAAAAGCGCGGTACGAAAGTGATTGGTGTCTCGGTGGATGGCGTTGAAGATCATAAGCGCTGGGCGACAGATATTGAGACCTACAGCGGCAGCCAAGTCGGCTTTCCGATCATCGCCGATGATAGCCTGAACGTTTCTAAACTGTTCGATATGCTACCAGCAGAAGCCTATTTGCCCGATGGCCGTACGCCAGCAGATAGCGCCACGGTGCGCTCGGTATTTATCATTGGTCCGGATAAGCAGCTAAAGCTGTCGATGACTTATCCGATGTCAGTAGGGCGCAACTTTGCAGAAATTCTGCGCGCTCTAGATGCATTGCAGGCCACAGCGAAACACGGTGTTGCTACGCCAGCCGACTGGACCGTGGGCCAAGATGTCATTATTCCGCCGAGCGTTTCGGATGAAGATGCCAAGCAGAAGTTTGGTGAGTTTAGTGCCGTATTGCCGTATCTGCGGAAGACTACTCTGCGCTAGCAAGTAATGGCGCTGTGTTATCTATAACGGTGGTACTGCGTTAAACGACAACGTATTGTGCGCGTCTACTTCTTTATTGATCGCTCACCGGGCTCGTGCTGTCCATGGAAAATACGTTGTTGTTAGGATTTTTAGGTAGCTTAGTCGCCGGCCTTTTAACCGCCGTAGGGGCACTGCCGGTGCTGCTTGGCAAAACGCCTAGTCGCGGCTTTCGTGACCTTGCGTTGGGCTTTGCCGCCGGGGTTATGCTGGCGGCGTCGTTCTTTTCGCTGATTATTCCCGCACTGGATGCTGCCGAGATTTATTATTCCGGTGGCCCGGTGCCGGCGGCGATTGTCTGTATCGCTATCTTGCTTGGTATGGGCGCCATCGCGCTGCTGAACGAGCATTTACCTCACGAGCATTTTGCCCAAGGTCGAGAAGGGCCAGAAGCTGCATCGCTGCGTCGGGTCTGGCTGTTTGTATTCGCTATTACTATCCACAACTTGCCAGAAGGTATGGCGGTAGGAGTTGGTTTTGGTGCTAATGGGCTGGAAGGCGGTATGCCGCTGGCCATCGGTATTGGGCTCCAGAACATGCCGGAAGGCCTTGCCGTCGCGGTGGCCTTAATGGGAGAGGGTTACTCGAAGTGGCGTTCCTGGTCGATTGCCGCGCTGACCGGTCTAATCGAGCCCATTGGTGGCCTTTTCGGCGCGAGTATCATCAGCGTTTCTCAAATTCTGCTGCCCTGGGGCCTGGCGTTTGCCGCCGGCGCCATGCTGTACGTCATCAGCCATGAAATCATTCCTGAAACGCATCGTTGTGGCCATCAGAAAAAAGCTACCTTTGGCTTGGCAGTGGGCCTCGTCATTATGCTGTTTTTAGATGTATGGCTGGGCTAGTTAAGCGCTAGCGTAAGACATCGGCACCGCCGTGTGGCCCCGCTTGGTGGCATAGGCGGTGGTCGCTGAGTACATCAATAATATGGCAATGGCCAATATTGCCTCCTTCGCACTGATGGATCATGCGAGTGAGCTCATCGCGTACCGCGGTCAGCCTTGCGAGCCGTGCCTCAACCTCGGCTAGGTGGCGCTTTGCCAGGGTGTCCACTTCTTCGCAGGGCATCGTAGGGTGGTCTGCCATTTGCAGCAACTCGCGTACCGCCTCAACTGAAAAACCAAAGTCACGGGCGTGACGAATGAACGTCAGCCTGCGGATAGCGGTGGCTGTATAGCGGCGCTGGTTGCCTTCATTGCGCGGCGCTGAAGGCAGCAGCCCGATACCTTCGTAGTAGCGCACTGTTTCGGGCTTGCAGCCTGACTGGCGTGCCAGCTCACCAATGCCAATATATTGCTTTGTGTTCGCCGGTGGTGGATTCTGATCTTGCATTGCTTGACCCTCTAGTCGCTATAGGTATTAAGCTCTTAAGATAGACGAATCTGGAGCACTATGCGATGAGCGACACCCCACTAGCTAAAAATCAACCGGTCACCTTACGCGTGCAAGGCATGGACTGCGGTGGCTGCGAGCGTAAAGTGGAGTCAGCGTTAAAGCGCTTACGTTACGTTGAGTCGGTCTCAGCGAGCGCCGTGGCAGGGTCGGTTCAGTTGACCGCTCAAGACGGAGACGTTTTATTGCGCCAAGAGATTGAGTCTACGATTACGGCCTTGGGCTACCGCATTATTGACGAAACGAGTGCGGCTGATGATGCTGGGGAAGATACTCCTTGGTGGCAGTCGCCCAAAGGGCGTTTAGTGATCGTGAGTGGTGCCTTGCTGGCGCTGGCTTGGGTGCTGAAGTTTATGTGGCCTGATTTAGGCACATGGCCCTTTGTAGCCGCGACCGTTGTTGGCCTTGTGCCGATTGTGCAGCGCGCGTGGCAAGCGCTCAGATTAGGCAATCCTTTTACTATTGAAATGCTAATGAGCATTGCCGCGCTGGGGGCATTGGCGATCAACGCCGCCGCCGAAGCCGCTGTAGTTGTGTTTTTGTTTGCGGTGGGCGAGATGCTGGAGGGCGTTGCCGCTGCCCAGGCGCGGCGCAGTATTTCAGCGCTATCAAAGCTGACCCCTTCTACCGCGCGCCTATTAGAGCAAGGTGACGCGTGTGAGGTCTCCGCTGCCTCTCTTGTGCCCGGCCAGCGGGTGCAAGTCCGCCCCGGCGATCGGCTGCCCTGCGATGGGACAATTGTCGCAGGTCGTTCGCATATTGATGAGTCGCCGGTGAACGGGGAGTCGATGCCGCGAGAGCGGGAGCAGGGCGAGTCAGTGTTTGCCGGCACCGTGAATCTTGATGGCGTGCTAGAAGTTGAGGTAACCCGTAGCGCTGAAAATAACACTATCGCCCGCGTGATTAAGCTAGTGGAAGAAGCTCAGGCGGCTAAAGCTCCGGTCGCGCGCTTTATTGATCGCTTTGCGTTTTTCTATATGCCTGCAGTCGTTGCCGTGGCGCTGCTGGTTGCGATTGTGCCGCCGCTTGTCTCGTCGATGCTCTGGTCAGAGTCTATTTATCGTGCGCTAGCCCTGCTGCTAATCGCTTGCCCATGTGCGCTGGTGATTTCGACGCCTGCGGCGATTGCTGCGGGGCTGTCGGTGGGCGCAAGAAACGGCCTACTAATGAAAGGCGGCGCGGTACTGGAACAGCTAGGCAAGCTCAAGCGGGTGGCGCTAGATAAAACCGGCACGCTTACCGCAGGAATGCCCACTGTTACTGATGTGGAAGGGCTTGACGCTGGCAGTAGTGGTGCCAATGTTCTACGCCTAGCCGCCGCGCTTGAGCAAGGGTCGAGCCATCCGCTCGCCATTGCGATTGGTAACTATGCCCGACATCAAGGTGTGCTGATACCCGCGGTTCAGGCGGGGCATGCCTTATCAGGGCAGGGTGTTGCCGGGCAGGTAGAAGGGCGAGAATTAATGCTGGTTAGCCCGCGCTATCTGCAGCGCTTTGCTGCCCGCCCCAGTGGTTGGGATGCACGTATCGAGGCGCTGGAAACCCAGGGCAAAAGTCTTGCCGTACTGCTGGAGAATGAGCAGCCCTTAGGCTTAATCGCTTTGCGTGACGAGCCTCGCGAAGATGCACGCAGCGGCCTTCAAGCGTTAGAGCGCCTGGGCGTGTCTGTCGTTATGCTCAGTGGTGACAATGCCCGCACGGTGGCAGCCATCGGTGAACAGCTGGGCATTGAGGCCGAAGGCGAACTGATGCCTGAAGGTAAGGCCCAGCGAGTGCGTCAGTGGCAGGCCCAAGGGCTGGGGCCGGTCGGTAAAGTAGGCGATGGTATTAACGATGCGCCGGCGCTCGCCGCGGCTGAGGTGGGCATTGCCATGGGCAGTGGCACCGACGTGGCGCTTGAAACCGCCGATGCGGCGCTGCTTAAAAACCGTGTAAGAGGGATTGCCGAAATGATCTCACTCTCACGGGCGACCATGCGTAACGTCAAAATCAATGTGGTGCTGGCACTGGGTTTTAAAGCATTTTTTCTAGTCTCTACCGCGATGGGCATCACCGGGATGTGGATTGCCGTTATGGCTGACACCGGGGCAACCGTTCTGGTTACCCTCAATGCGCTGTACTTATTACGCTATCGTTTTCACGACATTAGCTAGCGCTAACATACTCCACCAGCACTTGGGCGAGGAAGTCGGTGGCGCTGCTTGCTCGCCAATGTTTGCCCTGGGTGCAGTGAGTGGGAATTGCTGGTAAGATTTCGGTCTATCCACAGGCACCATGGATAGGCATTTTCTTAGCAGCCAGGCATAACGGTAATGACCCGCTCAAACATGACCCGCCTAGAGATAGTATTGGCGCTACCTACGTCAGGGCTGATGACTCCGCCCTAGGTTTCCCTCCCCGTTCGATACGTCCCGGCAAATCTTGCTGTTACGGCGTTGCGGCAAGCTATTGCCATTTTTTCCGCCTTTTGGCGGGTTTAATTATTCGATTCCGTCGTTAATGACGTTAGTAACCCCAGCGTGCGACGTTTGTTGTGCGCGTATTGCGGCGTCTTTTCGGCCAGCGGATCGGCTTATCTAGTATTTCAACGGTGGACTCACATGGCTCTTTTTCGTAAGCAAGAGTGGTTTTCCAATATCAAAGGCGACACGCTTTCGGGCATCGTGGTCGCTCTCGCGCTTATTCCTGAGGCAATTGCTTTCTCCATTATTGCCGGCGTGGATCCTAAAGTGGGTCTTTACGCTTCTTTCTGTATCGCGGTGGTGATTGCGTTTGCCGGCGGTCGGCCAGGGATGATTTCAGCGGCTACCGGCGCCATGGCGCTTTTAATGGTAACGCTGGTCAAAGAACATGGGCTTGAATATCTGCTGGCGGCAACGCTGCTAACCGGCGTGCTGCAAATTGTGGCAGGCTACCTAAAGCTTGCGGACCTAATGCGCTTTGTATCGCGCTCGGTGGTCACCGGGTTCGTCAACGCGCTGGCCATTCTCATTTTTATGGCGCAGCTGCCTGAGCTGACTAACGTGACGTGGCATGTATACGTCATGACTGCCGCGGGCTTGGGCATTATCTATCTGTTTCCTTACGTGCCGATGATCGGCAAAGCTATCCCGTCTCCGCTGGTATGTATTGTGGTACTTACCATCGTTTATATGCTGACTGGCATGGATATGCGCAGCGTTGGTGATATGGGTGAACTGCCGGATACCTTGCCCATATTCCTGTGGCCAGACGTGCCGCTAACGCTAGACACGCTGTGGATTATTTTACCTTACGCGCTAATGCTGAGCGTGGTGGGCTTATTGGAGTCGATGATGACCGCCACGATTGTCGATGATTTGACCGATACGCCAAGTAATAAAAATCGCGAATGTAAGGGGCAAGGGCTGGCCAATATTGGTGCCGGCTTGATGGGAGGAATGGCCGGCTGTGCGATGATTGGTCAGTCGGTGATTAACATTAAATCCGGCGGTCGGACTCGGCTGTCTACACTGATTGCTGGCGTTGTGCTGCTAATGATGGTGGTGTTTCTAGCCGACTGGGTCTCGCAAATTCCCATGGCCGCGTTAGTCGCGGTCATGATTATGGTCTCCATCGGAACCTTTAGCTGGGAATCGATTCGCGATCTTAGAAAGAATCCTATAAGCACCAATATCGTGATGCTGGCGACCGTTGCCGTAACGGTCAGTACGCACAATCTAGCCATCGGCGTATTTGTGGGCGTACTGCTGGCTGCGCTGTTCTTTGCTAATAAAGTGGGCAATATTCTGTATATCGGTTCCAAAGAAACGAAGGCCGACAGGTCGCGCGAATATCAGGTAGTGGGCCAGGTGTTCTTTGCCTCTTCAGAGCGATTTATAAATGCATTCGATCTCAAGGAAAGCATTGATAGCGTTACGATTGATCTTTCTAAAGCGCATTTTTGGGATGTGACTGCTGTGCAGGCGCTTGATCGGGTTGTCATTAAGTTTCGCCGAGAGGGCACAGACGTCGCGCTTGTTGGGTTGTCTGAAGCAAGTGCAACCGTCGTTGACCGCTATGCTATTCACAACGATCCGGTAGCCGTTGAGAAGCTAATGGGCGGCCACTAAGCCAACAGGGAGAACACAATGACTGATCAAGTAATGGCCGCCATTGACGGCTCGTCGTTTTCTGAGGGCGTTTGCGACTATGCCGTTTGGGTGAGCCAGGCGCTAGCATCGCCTTTGAACCTGCTACACGTAGTCGACAATCATTCCTCGGTGACAGGCAACAAGGATTTCTCAGGTAACTTACATCTTGGCGACCGTGAGAGATTGCTGGAAGAGCTTTCGGCGGTTGATGAGCAGCGCGCTAAAGTGAATCGTGAGCTGGGTCAACAAATGTTAGCGAGCGCCAAAGCGCGGGCCATTGAGGGTGGCGTGACGGAGCCCGTTACTCGGCAGCTTAACGGTACGCTAGTCGAAACTCTCGTCGGCCTGGAACAAGAGATGCGCCTACTCGTGATTGGTAAACGCGGCGCAGCGGGTCATCCTGCGAGCGGGCACTTAGGCGCTAATCTTGAGCAGGTGGTGCGTGAAATGCACCGGCCAATTCTGATGGTGCCTAAAACCTATCAGCGGCCCGAAAAGATATTGATGGCGTTTGACGGCAGCAAAACGGCTCGTAAGGGCATCGAGATGCTGGCGAAAAGTCCGCTATTTAACGGCATTACCTGCCATATTTTGATTGTTGGCGCAGGCACCGCAGAAAACCGCGCTCAGTTAACCTGGGCGCAGGCTACGCTGCGTGAAGCGGGGCATGAAGCGCAAGGGGCGATCCGCCCGGGCGAAGTGGATAAAACCCTGCAGGGCTATGAAAAAGAGCACGGCATTGATCTGCTCGTCATGGGCGCCTACGGCCATTCACGTATTCGAAATTTGTTGATAGGCAGCACCACAACGGCCATGCTGCGCGGCAGCCGCATTCCCATTTTAATACTGCGTTAAAGCATTCTTTTTAAGCCGGCTTCGTATGCGTGGGCCGGTTTTTTTGCCCGCTATTTGGGGGCCGGCAAAAGTTTACTAGGCACCCAGCGTAGGTAGGCCACCATGCCAAACAGTTCTACCAACGATTGAAATACAATGACCACGACCGCGGCCTGCCAAGCATTCGGCAGCGACAGCGCGATAGGTAACATGACAAAAGAGTTGCGCGTACCGAAGCTAAAGGCCAGCGTTCTGGCGCTCGCGAGTGGCAGTCTAAACAGGCGGCCAAGCCCTTTACCCAACAGTGCCGCAAAGATTAAAAAGCCTATAAAAATAAACACAACCTGCAATAGCACTGAGCTTAGCCCAATCACCGTATTAATCTGCGAGGCCGCGATAATAAATACCACGAGCGCCAGGAGCGGCACCGGCAGCAGCCCAAGATGTTGAACGGCACGTTTGGCGCTAGGGTGGCGGTGGGCGATATGCTCGGTTAGCCAGGCTAGCGCTAACGGTAGGAGGATAAGACCGAAAAAGGCACTGAGCAGCGGTTTAGAAAGTGCTAGCTGGAACCACTCACGGCCTAAAAAAAGCCACAGATACGCAGGCAATGCGATCATTTGCACCAGCAGCAACAGCGGCGTGGCGACAACCGCTTGGGCGGTATTGCCCTTGCCTAAATGTGTGAAGGTAATAAACCAATCGGTGCAGGGCACCAGTAGCACCAGCAGCACACCCGCCATCACGGCGGGGAAGAGCGGAATCCACATAACGATAAGGGCTAAAAAAGCGGGAATAGCAACAAAATTACCGATCATCAGCGCTGCCATAAAGCGCTTGTCTTTAACGCTGCTGGCAATGTGCAGCAGCGGGACTTGCGTGAAGGTGGCGTAAAGCAGTGTTCCCAGCAAGGGCCACAGCCATGGTTCAAGGGGCCCGACATTGTTCGGCGCGGCGATGCCAAGCGCTAACCCTAAGCCAATAAATAACAGATATAGCCAGGACTGGTGCTTTTCCATCGTGTCGCGCATTACGAACGGCGCCCTTGTGGTGCCATGCGCTCGCCCAGTAGCGCTGCCCCGAGCCAAAGCGGAACGCTCACCGCTACATAAAGCAAGGCCAACGTGACATGGTGTGTTTGGATAAGATGAAGGGTTTCCAAACTGAACAGTGAAAAAGTTGTAAATCCGCCGCAAAAACCCGCAATAAGAAAAGGTTGCCAGCGTGCAATACGCCCATGTGAATGCCGAGAGGCGGTCGCTGCCAGCCAGCCGATTAACCAAGAGCCCGCCGCATTAACCACCAGTGTACCCAGCGGAAAGTAACTGCCCAATGTGGCCAGCGCGCTGAGTGAGACAGCATAGCGCAACGCACAGCCAATGCCACAGCCTAGCCCAACCGCTAAATAGCGCATCAGCATGGCATTCATAGGCTGCTTCCGGCTAGCTGCCAGCCGACGTACACGCCAACTAGCCCCAGTAGCACTGTAGCCGCAATATTAACGGCGGCATGAGCTGAGTCGCCGCGCTGCCAAAGCTCAAGCGTTTGCAGGCTAAAAGCGGATACCGTGGTGTAACCGCCCAGCACGCCGACCACTAAGACCAGCCATAGCGAGTTGTCGGCTGCAGCGTCCGGCAAGCCAAGCGTGCCGAGTAGCCAGCCAGCGGCGATTGAGCCACTTAGATTGACGGCCAGTGTGCCCCATGGAAAAGCGCTGCCTAAATGCTTAGCAAGAAAGCTGGAAATAGCAAACCGCCCCATGCCGCCAATGGCTCCGCCCAGTGCCACCAGCAGTATGTTTACGATTGCCTGCCCCATACCGCCTCCTTAGCCACCTACGTTGTTAGGTGGCTAAGTTTAGCATGCGCATCCCGCTATATATGCAACGGCTGATATAGAGCGTGGTGCTAACGCCTGCAGGTGAAAAATAACTAAGCCAATTCACGCTCAGTTTTATGGGAGGCGGCCGCATTGGCTGGATTAGTCGCTAGATTGATACCTGAAATCAGTGCTTTCAGCGAAGCGCTGACCGTATCGCTATCTTCGGCAACGGCGCAGACACGCTGACCATCGATATTCAGCTGTACAAAGGCAATGGCGTTAGCCTCACTGCTGGCACCCAACGAGTGTTCGCTGTAATCGAGAATACTCACGCTACTGCCTGAGTGGATTTGCCATGCATCGGTGAAGGCCGACATGGCACCATTGCCTTTGCCAGAAAGGCGTAGCGGCTTTTCACCCTCGCGCAGCGTGACTTCAATGCCTTCTTGCTGGCCTTTAGAAAGGCGATAATCGCCCAGCGAGAGTGGTGCTTCCTGGGTGAATTGATCGAACATTACTTGGCGAATCATGGCGCTTGATAGCTCACTGGCGCGCTGTTCACTTTCCTGCTGCACATAGGGAGCCAAGGCCAACATCATCCAGCGGGGCAGATTAATGCCATAATCGCGCTCAAGCAGGAACGCCATGCCGCCTTTACCTGACTGGCTGTTGACGCGAATGACCGCCTGATAATCGCGGCCAATGTCGTGAGGGTCGATGGGCAGATAGGCCACTTGCCACGGCTCGTCGGGTTTTTGGTGCTTTAGGGATTTGCGAATCGCATCCTGATGACTGCCTGAAAAGGCGGTGTAAACCATCTCACCCACCCAGGGGTGGCGTGGGTGTATCGCAATGCCCGTACACTCGTTGACTACCTGAATGATTTCATCAGGGTTAGATAAGTCAAGCTCAGGGTCAATGCCCTGGCTGTAAAGGTTCATCGCCAGCGTGACGATATCCATGTTGCCCGTGCGCTCGCCGTTACCCAACAGCGTGCCTTCTACACGTTCAGCACCGGCTAGTAGGGCGAGCTCGGCGGAGGCCGCTGCACCGCCGCGATCATTGTGGGTGTGTACAGAAACGATCACGCTGTCGCGACGACTGATGTTCTGGCAGAAATACTCAATTTGATCGGCATGGTGATGAGGGCCCGCCACTTCCACCGTGGTGGGAAGGTTGAGAATGCACTTGTTATCAGGCGTTGGCTGCCATACATCCATTACCGCTTCGCAGATCTCCAGTGAGAAATCGATCTCAGTGCTGGAGAAGCTTTCCGGGGTATATTCAAAACACCACTGAATATCAGGGTAGCGATCGGCATAGGTTTTAACCCACGTAGCTCCCTGAACGGCGATATCGACAATGCCTGCGCGATCCATTTCAAATACGCGTTCGCGCTGAATAGTCGAGGTCGAGTTATACAGGTGAACAATGGCGCGTTTTGCGCCCACCAGTGAAGCAAACGTCTTTTCAATTAAGTGTTCGCGACACTGCACCAGTACCGCAATGGTGACATCGTCAGGAATCTGGTCTTCATCGATCAGCCAGCGCACGAAGTCGTAGTCGGGCTGGCTAGCCGAAGGAAAACCTACCATGACCTCTTTGATGCCTACTTTTACGATCTGGTGCCAGAGGCGCTGCTTTTGCTCAACGGTCATCGGTTCAAGCAACGCCTGGTTGCCGTCGCGTAGATCTTCACTCACCCAAATCGGCGCATGGTCAAGATCACGATCTGGCCATTGGCGATTGAAGGCGGGAACGCGGGGGGCAGGGCGATATTTGCGATGATCGAAAGCAGACATAGTGATCTTCCTGAAAGTAACCGTTAAATGGATATCGGCTGCGGGTAACGTAAGCCGTTGTTCATCAGTGCTAAGCATCACGGGGGTACTGAAAAGCCGCACTGACGTCGTGACTGCTTTTGGCAGCATACACAGTGTAAATGATCTGCGGCGATAGTTTGTTGCGAAGATGTGTGCGTAGAGAGGATAATTGGCAACTTATATCTTTAAACAATGCTTATTTGGCAGGAGATGCTGGTTATGGCCGTGACGCCGCTTGCTCTGGATCGTTTTGACCGACATATATTAAATATTGTTCAGCAGGAAGGGCGTATCAGTAATCAGGAATTAGCCGATCGTATCGGACTTTCGCCCTCGCCCTGTTTACGCCGGGTACGTGCGTTGGAAGAAAACGGTTTGATACGCCAGTATCGCGCAGAAGTTGACGCGCGTCAGCTTGGCTACCAGCTAATGGCGCTCTTACATATTTCCATGGACCAACACACGCCTGAACGCTTTGATAACTTCGAGCGCCACATCCGTGAGGTTCCTAACGTCGTTGAGTGCTTGATCATTACCGGCCAAGCCGCGGACTTTCAGCTCAAGTTATTAGTGCGCGATATGGACGATTATCAGCACCTGCTGTTGCACGTGATTAACCGTATTGAGGGCGTGACGGGCGCGCATACCAGCTTTGTGCTGCGGCGTGTCTTTGAGCACCGGCCGGTGCCGACGGACCATCTTGGGTAAGGCGCCATGGTCAATGGCAAGCTCGTCAGTTTAAACTACTTTTTTGACTGCTTTTTTCAACCTGCTAGGAGTTTTCACTATGACTATTCAGCGTCACGATACGAAAGCCCGCATGAGCCGTGCTGTTATTCACCAGGGTGTTGCCTATCTGTGTGGCCAAGTATGTGGCCCCGAGGTTCGCAACGGCGATATTACGGCCCAAACAGAAAGCATGCTGGCGCGTGTAGACGCACTGTTGAAAGAGATTAAGAGCAGTCGTGAGCAACTGCTGAGCGCCACCATTTATCTAAAAGAGGGTAGTGACTTTGCCGCCATGAACGACGTGTGGGATGCCTGGGTGCCAGAGGGTTACGCACCGGCCCGCACTTGCGTGTGCGCACCGATGCCGGCCGATGAACTGAAAGTTGAAATTACCGTTACCGTCGCTGTGAGCTGATAACGCTTAGCGGCTAACGGCCACCGCTCACTGTTATTTGGCCGCTTTTTCGATTGGAAAGCGGGTGTCTCGCAGGCTGTCTTTGATTTTTTTGAGATGCGGCAAAAAGTCTTCCCCACGCCTTAACGTCACGCCGGTGGCTAGTGCGTCAATCAGCGTTAATTGAATAACCCGCGAGGTCATCGGCATGTAATGGTCGGTGTCCTCTGGGGTAGCGACGTCCAGTGTGGCCGTACATTCTTGACCCAGCGGCGATTTGGGGGCCGTAATGCCAAGAACGACTGCCCCTGCTGCGCGGGCCAGGCGAGCAATGTCGACCAGTTCCCGAGTGCGTCCGGTGTAGGAAATAATCACCACCACGTCACCGGTATGGCAGGCAGCAGCCACCATGCGCTGCATAAGCACGTCGATGTAGGCCATTACCGGCAGGTTAAAGCGGAAGAACTTGTGCTGCGCATCTTGGGCAACCGCGCCAGAAGCACCTAACCCAAAAAAATGAATTTGCTTAGCCTGGGTGAGGTAGTCAACCATGCGCTCTACGGCGGTGATGTCGATCTCGCGCTGGGCTTCATCGAGCGCTGCAATCGTGGCGCCGAAAATCTTATGCGTGTACTGGGTCGCAGAGTCGCCGGGTTCTACTGCACGGGTGACATAAGGTGTACCGCCCGCAAGGCTCTGGGCGAGCTTGATTTTGAAATCGGGATAGCCTTTGGCACCAAAATTGCGACAAAAACGATTAACCGTAGGCTCACTGACGCTGGCTGACTGAGCTAAGCTTGCGATGCTAAGGCTGGTCGCTAGCGTAGGATCTTCAAGAATGACATTCGCGACTTTGCGCTCCGAGCGGTTGAGTTCTTCCAGTCGTTCGCGTAGGCGGTCCAGCAAGTCATGAGCCATAAACGGTCTCCGGGTCAGTAGTGGAAAAAGGCGGCTTCTATTCGTAACACCAGGTGACAAATTCTTCAGTAGGCAGCGGGCGGGCGTAAAAGTAACCCTGTGCGGCTTCACAGCCCATGGTGCGTAAATATGCCGTTTCAATGCCTTCTGCTACTACGTCGCAGCCCACGCTGTGGGCAAGCTGTGTGATGGTGCGCGCTAATTGGCGGTCCTTCTCACTGGTGGCCAAATCCATTACAAAGGCGCGATCAATTTTTAACGTCGAGAAGGGCAAGGTCTTAATGTAGGCCAGCTATGAATAGCCTGTGCCAAAGTCGTCGATAGCAACAGCAATATTAACCTCTGAGAGTTTCGAAAGCTGCACTTTGGCGTTGTGTATGTCATTCATTAAGCCTAATTCGGTCAATTCCTGCGCGATAAAGCGTTCGGGAATAGCGTGCTTGGCCAGCTGCGCTAGCAAGCATTCGGTAAAATCTTTACGCGCCAGCTGCCTAGCCGCCACATTGACCGCAATATGAAAATCATCGCTTAAAAGTTCGCGTGCCCGCCAGGCCACTATGTACTGCATGGTTTCTTCAAGCACCCACTCGCCAATCGCGAGGATAATGGCCACAAATAATAGCCCCGTATCGCCCCTCCCATTGATGCTTCTCTGAGTCGCTGAGTTAGGGCGCGGCGATTAGGGAGCTGAGTAGTAGGGGCGGTAAGCGATTGGCGGTCGAGCTCTTTGGTGCGATTTAAACCATTGGCGCTCTTTATTGACTAACGAGACCAGCGCGATAGGAACGTAAAACAGGTCGCGGGCTAGTTGTGTCATGCGCTCAAACACCTGGTCTTTAGGCGTGTCGAGTACATGAAGAGCATGCAAAGCCGCCAAACGCTGTGTTTCATTATGAGGGGGTGGCGGGGGCTTGCATGATGATTCCGCGGCAGTGAATGAGTAAAAATACCACAAGGTCGCTATATCAATAGCCTATTACCTTGTGGTCATTAACAAATAAGCTCTAGCCTAGCCCAATGAGTTTCATGAGCCAGCGCCGGTACGGTGGATAGAGCATGTGACTAGGCGTGCGTTTAGCTTGATAAAATACGCCGCGTAAATGACTAAAGCGCTCAAAGCCGTGACGGCCATGATAAGCGCCCATACCACTTTCGCCTACGCCGCCAAACGGCAGGGAAGGCACCGCGTGATGAAGGAGCGTTGCGTTAAACACCAGGGCGCCGGAATGAGTGGTGCGCAATAGCTGCTGTTGCAAGCCCTTATCGTGTGTGAATGCATACAGCGCCAGCGGGTGTGGCCCAGCATTGACGTAGCGTATTGCCGCGGCCATATCGCTAACGCCAATGACTGGTAGGCAGCGGCCAAAAATTTCTTCGCGCATGACCTGCAGTTCTTGGTGAGGATCAATAATCAGTGCAGGTGCATGGGCGCCATGATCAATGATCCTGCAGCCGTGGTCGCGGGCTTCATGCAGCATATGGTCGAGGCGGTCTTGGTGCGTCGCATTGATCGCATGCGTGATGGCATGATCATTAGGACGCTGCTGCACAATCGCATTGCTTAACGCCGTCACCAAGGCGCTAAGGTGGCGGCTTTCAACCAGCACGTAATCAGGGGCGATACAGGTTTGCCCAGCATTCATGCCTTTGCCGAAGATAATCGCTCCGGCGGCTTGGTCCAGATCCACATCGCCGGCCACAATCGCCGGCGATTTACCGCCTAGCTCCAGCGTCGTTGGGGTTAAATTTCGCGCGGCTGCTTGGGCTACCTGGCGCCCAACGGCGCTGGAGCCGGTAAACACCAGGTGGTCAAACGGCAGTTCGCTAAAGCGACGCGCCATCTCGACGCCGCCTTCTACCACGCACAACTCTTCGGGTGTGAAGTATTGCGGGACTAAGCGCTTGAGCAGAGCGCTGGTGCTGGCAGTGTGCTCGCTGGGCTTGAGCATAGCGACGTTGCCAGCGGCAAACGCGTCCACGATGGGCATTAACGCCAAGCTCCAAGGATAGTTCCAGGGCGACATCACGCCAATCACGCCCAGCGGCTGAGGTGCAATACGTGCGCGAGCGGGTAGCAGCCGCCATGGCATACTTGCCATGCCAGGTCGCATCCAGCGCCATAAGTGGCGCCTGGCATAGCGAATCGCATGCAGCACCGCGCTGATTTCAGCCATGCGTATTTCAACGTCACTGCGTTGGCCGAAATCCGTCTGAACCGCCCGTATAATGTCTAGCTGATGATGCTTAGTCATACGGGCTAAGCGCGCTAGCCGGTCACGCCGAACCTTAAGTGTCGGGTAGGGTAGTTGGTCCGCAGCTTGGCGCTGTGTTTGAAAACCTCCCGTTAGATCGCGCGTCATGGCCCCTCCTTGTGCGCCGCTTTCGGCGTGGGGTGATTAAACCGTTCATATAAAGCGTCTATTTAAACAGTTAGTGTAAAGTGGCACTGGCAAGGGCTTGCAGAGTGGACTGTGCGCTAGCCCTTTGCGCTTGCAAGCCCTGCACTCAACGGAGATGCTATGTCGTCACGTCCGCTTTCGCTCACCATTCTACCCACTATGGCGGCCGTAACGGCAAGCCAGTGGGATTCATTGGTAGATGACGATCAGCCATTTTTGCGCCACGCTTTTTTGCATGCTTTAGAGGCCAGTGGCTCCGTCAGCATGGCGACTGGTTGGGAGCCTTGCCATCTGAGTGTCTGGCAAGATAATCAGCTAGTTGCGGCGATGCCGATGTACCGTAAACATCATTCCAACGGTGAGTATGTATTTGATTGGGGCTGGGCGGAAGCCTTAGAGCGCGCCGGTGGCCGCTACTATCCTAAAGCACTCAGTGCCGTGCCGTTCACGCCAGTGCCGGGGGTGCGCACGCTGATCGCAAAGCGGGTCGATGCCGGAGCCGTGCGTGATTGTTTAGCGCAGGCGTGGCGTGAGCAGTGCGAGAGTCAGGCGCTTTCCAGCTGGCATTTGTTATTTGCCAACGAGGCTGACGTCGCTGCCTGGCAGGTGCAGTGTCCTGATCTCATCACCCGTGAAGGCGTGCAGTTTCAATGGCGTGACCGCGGCTTTGGTGACTTTGATGGCTTTCTTGCGACGCTAACCTCTAAGCGGCGCAAGATGATCAAGCGTGAGCGCCGCCTGGTCGCAGACCAGGGCTTAAGCGTGGCACGGCTAGAGGGTGATGCCATTACGTCAGCGGCGATGGCGTATTTCTTTCGCTGCTATACGATGACTTACCATGAGCGTGGACGCGCGCCGTATCTCAACCATGATTTTTTTGAGCGCCTGCGCCAAACCATGCCGGAGGCGTTGGTATTAGTTCAGGCGCACAGTGAGGGGCGCCCGGTCGCGGCGGCGCTTTATTTTCGTGGCACCGATTCGCTCTACGGGCGCTACTGGGGAAGCGAGGTCGTCGCTGACTGCCTGCATTTTGAAGCCTGTTATTACCAGGGCATCGAGTACTGTTTGCAGCATGGCCTGACGCTGTTTGATCCCGGCACGCAGGGTGAGCACAAATTGGTGCGCGGCTTTACACCGCAGCGAGTGGCCTCACTGCATTACATCAGCCACCCTGGGCTTGCCGCCGGCGTTGGGCAGTTTTGCCACGAAGAGAGTGAGCACGTGCGCGCCTATCGCGAGTCGGCTCATGATGCGCTCCCCTTTAAATAAACGACGGCTCGCTGGTGCTGCGCCTTAATGGCATAATGCGTTTTTAAATTTAGCGGACCGACACGGGAGAGCAGCGATGCATAAATGGCTAGTGATGGCGCTGCTCGCGGTGATCGCACTGCTTCAGTATGAGCTATGGCTGGGCAACGGCGGCTGGCGAGATTTGCAGATTGTTGAACACCGAGTAGCGGTACAGGAAGCGACCAATCTGCCTATGCGTGAGCGCAATGCGCGGCTTGCGGCTGAGGTGATGGATTTGAAAACCGGCCTGGATGCGATCGAAGAGCGGGCGCGCAGCGATATGGGAATGGTGCGTACCGACGAGCAGTTTTTCTGGGTGCCCGGTGTGGCGATCAAAAATGAGCTGATCGGCATTAACGCTGGCTTAATCGCTCCGCAAGAGCCGCCGCCGTGAGTCAGACGTGGCTGATAGTGCCTGCCGCGGGCCAGGGGCGCCGCATGGGCGCCAGTAAACCCAAACAGTATTTAACCATGTCTGACCAGCCGATACTGGCACATACGCTAAAGCGCCTACATGGCGCGTTTCCAAGCGCTCGGCTGGCGCTGTGCCTGGGTAATGACGACCGTTGGTTTACCCCTGACTGGGTGCCGTTTGCCGATTGGCAGCGTGTGCCGGGTGGCAGTGAGCGGATGGACAGCGTATTGAATGCACTGCATGCCATCGACGCTCAGGATGACGATATCGTGATGGTGCATGACGTGGCGCGGCCCTGCATCACGCACGTTGACTTACTGGCACTTTATCGCGCCGCGGTCAATCATCCCGGTGGTGCGCTGCTAGCGATGCCCGTTGCCGACACTATGAAGCGTGGTAATGATCAAGGCCGGAGCGTACGTACGGAGTCTCGCGATGGGCTGTGGCATGCGCTCACGCCTCAAGGGTTTCGCTATGCCTTGCTGCTTCGTGCCTTGGAAACGGCTCGCTGCCACAACACGGTAGTGACCGATGAAGCCTCGGCGGTTGAAGCGCTGGGTGAAAATCCTCAATTAGTCAGCGGCCGACGCGATAATTTGAAAATAACGCATCCAGATGATTTAGCCCTGGCTACCGCGATCCTTGCGTCCCAGGCGCTTGCCTCCCAAATCGATGAAACGTCAGAAAGGTGCCTGTAATGCGTATTGGCCATGGATTTGATGTACACCGCTTCGGCCCCGGCGACCACTTAATGATAGGCGGCGTCCAACTGCCGTTTGAGCAGGGTTTTGTTGCCCACTCTGATGGTGACGTGTTGCTACACGCCATTAGCGATGCACTGCTAGGCGCGTGCGCACTGGGTGATATTGGTCGCCACTTTCCAGATACCGATCCCGCCTGGGCGGGGGCTGATAGTCGTGACCTGCTGCGTCATGTGGTGAGCCTTGTAAGAGGGCAGGGCTACGACGTGGTTAACCTTGATGCCACGCTGATGGCGCAGACGCCCAAAATGGCGCCGCATATCGAAGCCATGCGCGCCGTTATCGCTAACGATATTAATATTGCGCTTGGCCAGGTTAACGTTAAAGCCACCACCACCGAACGGCTGGGCTTTACCGGGCGCGGCGAAGGCATCGCTGCGGAAGCCGTGGTGCTGCTAAACCGAATAGAGATGCTTAATGATTAATATGCCGACATGGCAGCGCTATCTTGATGCTCAGTTCGGCCCTCCACAGCCAGGTCAGTACCGCGCTCAGCCAGAAGATTTCTGGGTGGATGAGCAGCTTGATTTTATTCCAGAAGCCCATGGCGAGCATCTTTGGCTGAGAGTAGAAAAGCGTAATCAAACGACATTAGATGTCGTCAATACGCTGAGCCGGCTGTGCGGCGTTACGCCCCGCGATATTGGTTATTCCGGTATGAAAGACCGCATCGCTGTGACGCGACAGTGGCTAAGCGTGCATCTGCCAGGTCGCGATGCGCCGGCGGGTTTGGAGCAATCGCTTAATTCGCTGGGCGTTACGGTCGTCGAGCAGGTGCGCCACCCGCGTAAACTCAAACGTGGCGTTCACCGCACGAATAGATTCGTGCTACGGATCAGCGGTGAGGCGATTTATCAGGAGGGCTTTATTTGCCGCTGGGGAACGCTTTGCCAGCATGGCGTGCCCAACTATTTCGGCCCCCAGCGTTTTGGTCCCGATGGGCGCAACCTTCAGCGTGCCGAAGCATTACTTAACCGGGGTTGGCGAAAGCGCGACGACCGGCAGGGTATGATGCTGTCTACCGCGCGCAGCTTCTTATTTAATGAGCTGCTCAGTGAACGCTTGGCGGATGGTACCTGGTGTCAGCCCCTTGCCGGCGACACCCTAATGCTGGACGGTACGCAAAGCGTGTTTAGCATTGATCAAGCCGATGACGCGCTGAGCGCCCGTGCCGCCGCGTTAGATGTTCACCCCACTGGGATTTTGTGGGGCGTTGGCGAGCCGAGTCAGGGCGAGATCGCCGGCTACGAGTCACGGCTGTTGCAACAATATCCGGCGCTGTGTGAAGGCTTGGAGCGCAGTGGCGTAAAGCAAGCTCGCCGTGCGCTGCGTATGCGTTTATTAGAGCCGCAGCTTACATGGGAAGCCGAGGCCGTTCGGCTTTCCTTTGCCTTGCCGCGGGGGAGTTTCGCTACCGCCGTCCTGAGTGAACTGATCGCGGTCAGCTGACGGGGATGACTGAACAACGGCCATTGCCGGTATATCGAGGAGAGCTACAATGCGGCGACTGCTGCTTTCAAATGATGATGGTGTCCATGCCCCCGGTCTGCGTGCGTTGCATGATGTGCTGTTGGCTCACGCTAATATTCGCGTAGTGGCGCCTGATCGCGACCGAAGTGGCGCCAGTAATTCGCTTACGCTGTCGCGGCCGCTCTCATTGACGGCGCTGGATAATGGCTTTTATAGCGTTGATGGCACCCCCGCAGACTGTGTTTATTTAGGTGTTCACGGCGTATGGGAACAAAAGCCTGATTTAGTGATTGCAGGGATTAATCACGGTAGTAATCTTGGCGACGACGTGCTTTATTCAGGAACGGTCGCGGCCGCCATGGAAGGGCGTAACCTGGGTATGACGGCGGTTGCGATATCGCTATGCGGCGAACGTCATTTCGCCACGGCCGCAAGAGTCGCCTCCACGCTGATAGGCGCGGCGGAGCAGCTTTCGCTGCCACCTCGTACGCTACTCAACGTTAATGTGCCCGACATACCCTGGGAAGATATTAAAGGCGTGAAGGTGACGCGCCTTGGGTATCGCGGGCCGACAGATAAGCCGTTAGAAGTAAAGGATCCGCGTGGGCGGACGCGTTACTGGATCGCACCCGTGGCGGCGAATGCGGATGACGGTGAAGATACCGACTTTGCCGCAATCGAGGCGGGCTATGTGTCGATTACGCCGCTGCAAACCGATCTTACGCGTCATCCAGCGTTAAACGATGTTCAAAATTGGTTGAATGTTTTTGCCTAACTTATTGCCCGATGAGCTGCGCGGTCGTGGAATGACCTCCCAGCGTACGCGTGACCGCATGGTTGAGCGCCTTATGCAGCAGGGGATCAATGATGCCCGAGTGCTGGATGTGATGGCGAATGAACCGCGTCATTTGTTTGTTGATGAGGCGCTGGCTCACCGCGCTTATGAAGACACTGCCCTGCCCATTGGTTACGGGCAAACGTTGTCGCAGCCATGGATTGTGGCGCGCATGACGGAGCTTGTGCTGCGTGCAGCGCCGCGTCGCGTGTTGGAACTGGGCACTGGCTCTGGCTACCAAACATTAATACTATCGCGCTTAGTGGAGCAGCTGTATTCCATCGAGCGTATTAATGCACTGCATGAACGTGCCGTGGAGCGTTTGCGTCGGCTAGCGGCACCGGCAACATTGGCGGTTGCCGACGGTGGTTACGGCTGGCCAGAGGTCGCGCCATTTGACGTTATTTTGCTCACCGCCTGCGCACAAACGTTGCCCGCTTCATTGTTAGAGCAGTTGACTCACGACGGCGTGCTGATTGCGCCGTTGGAAGAACCCGATGGCAGCCAATGGCTTACCCAGGTAAAGCGAATTGGTGGTGCCTTTGAAAAACGTCGGCTTGAACCCGTTCGTTTTGTACCTTTACTGCAAGGAGTAGTGGATTGAAGCGGCGACCCTTGGGGATATTTTTGCGTGGTGCTGGAATGGGCGCTGCCGATGCGGTTCCCGGCGTATCGGGAGGCACGATTGCATTTATTAGCGGAATTTATGAAGAGCTGATTGAAACGATTAAGCGGTTTAGCCCAAGCGCTATTGGCGTATGGCGGCGAGGGGGCTGGCGAGCCCTGAGTATGCATTTAAATCTGGCCTTTCTAGTGCCGCTATTAGCCGGCGTTGGGATCAGCCTGTTTAGCGTCGCACATTTAGCGTTATGGTTGATGGAAGCGTATCCGCTGTTATTAGACGGCTTCTTTTTTGGCTTAGTGGCGGCCTCGGCATTAGTGGTGGGGCAAGCGAGCAGCGGCTGGAAGCTATGGTACGTATTGCCACTATTGGTTGGCCTATTGTTGGCCCAAGCGTTGCCAGGCATGATGCCGCTGGTCTTGCTGATTGGCAATGAGGTAGTGGTGGTGATGGTCGCAGGCAGTATCGCCATCTGCGCTATGCTGTTGCCGGGCGTGTCAGGCAGCTTTCTATTGCTGTCAATGGGACTCTACGGCACCATCATGGGGGCGATACGTAGCCTGGATCTCGGTATTATTGTGCTGTTTGGAATGGGATGTGTGGTCGGGCTGGCGCTTTTTTCGCGGCTGTTATCATGGCTTCTGCAGCGCCATCACACCTCAACCATGCAACTGCTACTGGGCTTTATCGTCGGCTCGTTACCGGTGCTCTGGCCATGGCGTGAACTGCTGCGCTATCAAATAGGTCCCGAAGGACAAATGATCCCTCTTGAACACCGCTATTTATTACCCGCTGACTATGCCGTATTGACCGGTGCCTCGGCACAAGTAGTTGGCGTTGTCGCGCTAATGGCTTTTGGTGCACTGATCGTGGTGTTACTCAATCGCCATGCAGACCGCCAGCCAATCGATAACAAGCCTGGCGCTGAAAAGGAGTAAGACCTACATGCGTAAAGATTATATACATAAAGTGCTTATGCTATCGGCGCTGACCCTGGCCATTGCCGGTTGCGCTAGCCAGCAGGGCGGCTCGCCTCAAGTCCGTGATTTGAGCGACGCGCGTAATGCAGTAGAAAGTTCGCCTCAATACACGGTGAAAGCGGGCGATACGCTGTACGGCATTGCATGGCAGCATAATTTAGACTATCGCCAGCTGGCGGCGATGAATAATATCGCCGCGCCCTACCAAATCCGCCCAGGGCAAACAATTGCTCTGCGTGAAGGGGCGTCAACATCCGTGGCCAGCAGCCAGCCAGCGGCGACGCCCTCAAGTGATGGTGGTGCTGTAGCGACCGGCTTGAGCTCTCAGACTGCCTCCGTCGCTCGCGATGACCAGGAGCTGGATTGGCTGCTGCCCGATGAGTCTGCGATTCAGCGCAATCAGCGACTGACCGCTGAGCGCAATGCCGTAGACGCGGCAGAGCAAGTCGCTGAAGGATCGACAGGCACCTCGCCAACAGTTGCCTCTACACCTGAGCCGGAAGTCGTCGCCGCTGTTGCTGAGCCGGAGTCATCACCTGCACCCGCTGAACAGCCGGCACCTCAACCTGAGGCTAAGCCAGAGCCCAAGCCAGAGCCAGAGCCAGAGCCCAAGCCAGAAGCTGCGCCGGCCACGCAAACAGCGAGTGTCGATCGTTCCTCACGGACCTATACGCCTGCCGAAAACATCGCGTGGCAATGGCCCACGAATGGCAATGTGGTAGGAGAGTTTGGGCAGGGTGATAGCATCACCGCCGGGATTGATATCCGAGGCGAAAAGGGGCAACCTGTCAAAGCAGCGGGTCCCGGCATTGTGGTTTATGCGGGCAGTGGCGTCAGGGGCTACGGTAACCTCATTCTTCTCAAGCATAACGATCAGTTCCTAAGCGCCTATGCACATAACGATAGCCTACGCGTCAGCGAAAACGATGTAGTGGAAGCTGGTGAGGTGATCGCCGCCATGGGGGATAGCGACGCCGAAAATGTCAGGCTGCATTTCGAAGTGCGCCGTGATGGGCAGCCGCAAAATCCTTTGGAGTTTTTGCCTTCCCGCTAACCCTCTCGCGGGCAACGTGAGACACAAGTGTTTTGCTTGAAAGTTACCCGAATGACTGTATTCGAGCGTCATATAACAATCGTCACATAACTATATAGTGAGCGCATTCGTGCGTTCACCTTTGGTCTTCTAAATGGCGGATAGGCGACATCAGGGGGTAGGGCCATGAGTATGTTGGAGAAAGATCTACAGGAGGTTGACCTGGATGCTGTGGAAGAAGCGCTTGACGATGCCGATAATGAGATTACGGTAGAAGAAGATGCTTTTGAAAAAGCGTTAGGGCGTGAGGATCGTCAATCGACCCAAAGCTTGGATGCTACGCAAATCTATCTCAACGAAATTGGTTTTTCGCCATTATTGGCGCCTGAAGAAGAAGTTTATTACGGCCGCTTAGCGCGTAAGGGTGACCCGATGGGGCGCTCGCGAATGATTGAGTCCAATCTGCGGCTGGTGGTCAAAATCGCACGTCGCTATCTCAATCGTGGCCTAACGTTGCTGGATCTGATTGAAGAGGGCAACTTAGGCTTGATTCGCGCGGTAGAAAAGTTTGACCCTGAGCGCGGCTTTCGGTTTTCGACCTATGCCACCTGGTGGATTCGTCAAACCATCGAGCGTGCGCTGATGAACCAGACGCGCACGATTCGCTTGCCGATTCATGTCGTCAAAGAGCTGAATATTTACCTGCGGGCGGCGCGTGAGTTAACGCAGAAATTTGACCATGAAGCCACTGCGGAAGAAATCGCCGACCATCTTGATAAGCCTGTCGAGGCGGTGAAGAAAATGCTCGGCCTTAATGAGCGCGTGTCATCGGTTGATTACCCAATGGGTGGCGAAAGCGATAAACCTCTTATTGATACGTTGGCTGATGATGAGGTGCAAGGCCCGGAAGCCTGCCTGGTTGACGGCGATGTTAAAGAGCATGTCGATCTTTGGCTGGATGAGCTTAGCGAAAAGCAGCGTGAAGTGGTCGTGCGTCGCTTTGGGCTGCGCGGTCATGAGTCGGCAACCCTTGAAGAGGTAGGGGCTGAAATTGGCCTAACCCGCGAACGTGTTCGTCAGATTCAAGTCGAGGCGCTTAAGAAGCTGCGCCGTTCGCTAGAAAAGCAGGGTCTTTCTCTGGAAGCTTTGTTCGAGACATAAGCAAGCTAACCACAGTTTAGTAACGTTATTTCGCTAAGCCGGGCAAGTGCCATTAGGTGCTTGCTCGGCTTTTTAATGCTAATTTTTTACAATGAAATCACGTCAGTGAGAAAATACATGCGCCCACTCGTCGCTGAGATTGATCTGGATGCGTTACGCCATAACTATCAGCTGGCATGTCGCTGTGCGCCTCAAAGCCGCTCAGTAGCGGTTATTAAAGCCGATGCCTACGGTCATGGCGCATTAACGTGCGCCCGTGCGCTGGAGAGCCTTGCGCCTGCATTTGCGGTCGCCTGCATAGAAGAAGCCTTGGCGCTGCGCGAAGGCGGTATTACGCAGCCGATCGTCCTACTTGAAGGAATATTCACTGCCGATGAGCTGCCCCTGGTGGACGCCCATGGCTTTTGGATTGCTGTTCACAGCCAATGGCAAGTCGATGCGCTGCTAGCCGCTCGCCCCGATCAGCCAATTTCTGTGTGGGTGAAAGTTGACTCAGGTATGCACCGTTTGGGCTTTGCGCCCGATGAGGCCGCAGATGTTTGGCGTCAACTTAAGGCCGCGCCTAGCGTAGCGGCGCTGCATTTGATGAGCCATTTCGCCAGCGCGGATGCTGTTGATAATCGCTATTTCAATCAACAGATGGGGCAACTGCAGGCGCTGGCCAGTGCGCTGGATGCGCCACTGTGTTTAGCTAACTCACCGGCGACGTTGGCGTGGCCGGTTGCGCATGGTGACTGGAATCGCCCCGGCGTGATGCTTTACGGCAGCGATCCCTTAGAAGTCGCCAATGAGGTCACCCAGCAGCTGCAGCCGGTAATGACCCTGCGTTCAAAAATCATTGCCCTGCGGGAGCTTGAAGAGGGTGAGCCGGTAGGCTATGGCGGTAGATGGCGGGCGCAGCGGCGCTCGCGAATTGCCGTTGTCGCCTGCGGCTATGGCGATGGCTATGACCGCCATGCGGTAGACGGTACGCCGGTGCTGGTGAACGGCCAGCGCTGCCCCATTGCTGGCAAAGTCTCTATGGATATGCTCACCGTTGATGTCACCGACGTTCCAGATGTGTCGATTGGCAGTGACGTGGTGCTGTGGGGGCTAGCCCAAAATGGTGAAGTGCTGCGGGTTGATGAAATTGCCCGCTATTGCGATACGATTAGCTATACGCTGCTAACGGGCGTGCTGCCCCGGGTACCGCGGCGTTATTATGAGCGTTCTGTTTAAACGGTTATTTTTATGTCCAAAACACATTATCCGCGCTCTTTCGCGCACCCCTATTACTGGCCTACCTGGTTTTCCATCGGCGCCATGTACCTTGTCGCCTGGCTTCCATGGCGGCTGAAAATGGCCATTGGCAAAGCGCTTGGGCTTATCGCATGGCGGGCCGCTAAGCGGCGCAGGCATATTACCCGTACCAATATCAAACTGTGTTTTCCCGAAAAGAGTGCTGACGAGCAGCACCAGTTGGTTAAAGACACGTTTATCGCGAACGGTGTTGGTCTGATTGAAACGGCGACCGGCTGGTGTCGTGAGGCAGAAGGCTTGCGGCACCGCGTGGCTTATATCGGACAAGAGCATCTTGCGCGGGCAAAAGCGCAAGGGAAAGGCGTGCTGGTCATCGGGATTCATTTCTCGACGCTGGATTTAGGCGGTGCCTTACACTCGCTATTTTTCCCCGCCGACGTGGTGTATCGGCCGCATAATAACCCACTTTTTGAGCGCTTTATGACGCGTGCCCGCTCGCGTATTTTTGGGCAGGCGATTGATCGTCATGACCTGCGAGGCGTGGTAAGGCGTATTAGGGCTGGGCACATTGTATGGTATTCGCCCGACCAGGATTTTGGTCGTGATGTCAGCGTATTTGCGCCATTATTTGGGCAGCAGGCATCGACCATTCGTCTTACCGCTAAAATTGCGCGCATGACCGGTGCGCCCGTGGTGCCGCTGATGTTTCACCGTAATCCGGATAATCGGACCTATACTATTGAGTGCCTGCCCGCCTTTGATGGTTTCCCTAGCGGCGATGAGCAAGCAGATGCAGCAAGGGTTAATCAGTTTATCGAGCTTGCTATCCGCAAGCATCCGGAGCAGTACCTCTGGTTGCATCGGCGGTTTAAGACGCGCCCTGAGGGCGAACCCAGCCTGTATTAATCAGCAAGTAACGCGAAAAAAAACCGGCGAAAGCCGGTTTTTGACGTTTGGTCGCCACGTTTAATCCAGATTGCGGGAGTAAAAGATTTCCAGCATTTCTTTACGCAGGCGGCTCTCAATATCACGCGCTTCTTCAAACGTGATATCGCGGCGGGAGGTGCCGAACAGGTAGTTATCCAGCTCAAAGTCTTTGAGCAGCATTTTGGTATGGAACATATTTTCTTGATACACGTTAACGTCCATCATTTGATACGCATGCTTAGTGTCTTCAGCAAGGTAGTCTTGGATGGAAGTAATCGCATGGTCAATGAACAATTTTTTGCCATCTACGTCGCGCGTAAAGCCACGTACACGGTAGTCCATAGTAACAATATCTGAATCAAAGCTATGGATTAGGTAGTTAAGCGCCTTTAGCGGGCTGATATGGCCACAGGTGGAAACATCGATATCTAAGCGAAAGGTGCTGATGCCGTTGTCAGGATGCGACTCCGGGTAGCTGTGAACCGTGACGTGGCTCTTATCCAGATGGCCGACCACTGTTTCTGGGAGCGGACCAGGGCCGGGCTTGATCTGATCCGGAGCGGCTTCATCTAGCTCATGCTCGGCAATCAGAATCGTCACGCTAGCGCCGTGAGGCTCATAGTCTTGACGGGCAATATTCAGCACGTGAGCGCCGATAATATTGGTGACATCCTTGAGAATCTGCGTCAAACGTTCAGCATTATAAAGCTCATCGATATAGTCGATGTACGCCTCTCGCTGCTCTTCAGTTTTGGCATAGCAGATGTCATAAATGTTGAAGCTCAGCGAGCTGGTCAGGTTGTTAAACCCGTGGAGTCGGAGACTGTCTGTCATGCCCGAACCTCCTCAATAATCTCAAAAGAGTGAGTGATGTCGACGCCGCCATTGCTCAACATGATCGACGCGCTGCAGTATTTTTCAGCGGAGAGCCCAACAGCACGCTCAACTTGTTTCTCTTTCAGGCCGCGCCCGGTCACCACAAAATGCACGTGGATCTTGGTAAATACAGCGGGCACGTCATCCGCGCGTTCAGCGTCAAGTTCCGCTACGCAGTCAGTGACATCAGCACGTGCCTTATCAAGAATATTAAGGACATCAAAAGCAGTGCAGCTGCCCATACCCATCAGTAACATTTCCATGGGGCGAGGGCCGGTGTCGCGGCCGCCGTGATCCGGCGGGCCATCGATCACAACGCTATGGCCACTGCCGGATTCCGCCACAAATTGTCGCCCGTCGGTCCATTTTACCCGTGCTTTCACGTGGCTCTCCTCATCTAGGCGCGAAAGGTAAGTCGCGCAGCATAACATTTCTTGGCTCGCGCGCCTCTCTTCACTGTTTCTCTGAATCATTGTCTTCGCGACTATCGTTTAACGATAGTCGCTTCACGACGTTGGGGTATGGCGACTAGCAGCGTGTAACTGATTGTCCAGCGCTGCAAGTCGCTGCGGTGTTCCTACATCGACCCAATGGCCTGTGTAATGCTCACCGCTCACGTGGCTGTCATTGATAGCTGTTTTAAGCAGCGGTGCCAAAGCAAAGGCGCCCGGTGCATAACCGGCCAGTAGCGCTGGATGAATCACGCTAATGCCGGCGAAGGTTAAGCGCGGTGTGCTGGTTTGATTGACGCGTCCGGCCGAAAGCGCAAAATCTCCATCAACATGATGAGCAGGATTGTCGACGAGCACTAGGTGTGCCAGGTCGTCGCCCTTTAGCGCTTGCGGACTAGGAAGTGCTTCGCACCATACATCGCCATTGATCAGTAGGAACGGGGTCTCACCAAGCAGCGGCAGAGCCTGCTGGATACCTCCACCGGTTTCCAAGGGCGACGTTTCGCGGCTCCAATGAATGCGAAGTCCATAAGTGTCACCATCGCCCAGTGCCTCAATGATTTGCTCGGCACGATAGCTCACATTTATAACAACGTCTTGAATGCCAGCACTACGAAGCCGTTCAAGATGATGGACAATTAGCGGTTTGCCTGCGACCGGCAGCAGCGGCTTGGGGCAGTGATCGGTCAATGGACGCATCCGCTTACCGAGCCCTGCGGCTAAAATCATCGCTTTCATGTGGCTTTTTTCATCTGTATTCGTATCCATGGCTATTAATGAGCTTCTGCTAGCCGCTGAATAATCGCAGGGCGTAAAGTGGCATTGACCCAGTGAGCAAAGGCCACCTGTTCGGGCAGGGCTAAAAGGCTATCTTCAAGATGATCCAGAAAGTGAGGTAGGCGCTCAAGGTAGCCACTTTTTTGATCGCGTAGCGTTAACCGGCAGAAAATGCCCAGTACTTTCAATGAGCGCTGTGCAGCCATCGCGTGGCACTGGGTCAAAAACAAGTCCGAGCCTACGCAGCTTGAAAGCCTGCCGTCATGACGCGCTTGGTGATAAAATTCATCAACGAAGCTTGCAAACTGCTCGCCCGTGAAGCGGCAATAGCGCCCTCTAAGAAGAGAAATAAGATCGTAGCTGAGCGGGCCAGCCACAGCGTCCTGAAAATCGATCATATAAAGACGCTGCTGGTGTACCATCAGGTTCATCGCGTCAAAATCACGGTGTACGCTTACCACTGGCTGCGCCAGGGCATGCTGTATAAGCTGCTCACGCACTGCCTGCCAGCTTTCTGGCGGTGGTACCGCTAGCCAGGTGCTGAGACACCATTGCGGAAACAAATCGAGCTCGCGGGCGAGTAGCGCCGTATCATAGGCGGGTAATAACGCTGAGTTAGCGCGGTTTTGCAGCTCGGCGATGAGCGTCAGGGCCTGTGAATGATAAGCCTGTGTCGTCGCATTGTCGGTAAACACGTCTTGTAGCGGCGTATTGCCCAAGTCGTCTAGCAGCAGAAAACCCTCGGCTAGATTAGCCGCGTGTACTTGGGGCACCGGCAGCCCGGCGCTATGCCAGCGCTTAGCAATGCTGACAAAAGGCTGCGAGTCTTCTTGCTCAGGAGGGGCATCCATAAGCACTTGGGTGCTGCCGTCGGGTAGCGTTAGGCGAAAATAGCGCCTAAAACTCGCATCTCCTACGGCAGAAGAGAGAGAAATATCGGCCTCAGAAAGGCCGTTTTGTTGGGCAGCCCACGTGGTGAGGGCGTTAATCCGATATGAGGACATGCAA
>NZ_JBQDLQ010000027.1:0-41293 GCF_052095695.1 Halomonas sp. | reverse complement strand
GGCTATATTTGAACTGGTAAAAAATGCATATGATGCGGATGCAACACGGGTTGATGTAACTCTTGATATGGAAGCCAGTGACCCGAAAATAATTGTAAGAGATTTTGATGGTTGTGGGATGAGCCGGGACACTATCATTGAAAAGTGGATGGAGATCGGAACAGACAGCAAGAGAAAGTACAACAGAAAGAGAAGCCCAAAATATCACCGAATGCCATTGGGTGAAAAAGGAGTTGGTAGGCTGGCTGTTCACAAGCTAGGCACTGAATTAACAATAAATACCCGGGCGGAAGGACATCCTGAATGCAAAATACAAATCGACTGGTCCTCCCTTATTAATGAGTCGAATTATATTGAAGACACTAAGGTGGGGATTGAGGAGTTAAAGAGGCCAGAAATATTTCAGGATGGGGAAACAGGAACCAGGATTGAAATAAATAACCTCAACAATCAAATCTGGGCAAGAGGGGATATACGCCGTTTAAAACGCCTCCTGACCAGTTTGGTATCACCGTTCAGTGAGGTGTCAGAATTTTCAGTGAATCTATCTGTTCCTGGCAGAGAAAAAGATATAGAGGATGTTCTGGACGCTGAGGATGTATTGAGCAGGGCGATCTGGCAATATGACTTTCTTGTTGATGAGGATGCCAAGTTTTCCTACTCCTACTCATTCAGCCCTCCTTCTCTTTTCAAGGAGCTTTTGACAGACTCCAAGAATGCCGATGATGAGAGGCTTGAGCTGATTCCTCCGGATAAATCGGAAAAGGCATCGCGAAAGAATGGAGTGAAGGATAACCTCCTGCTTGCAAAACCCGATATGGAAGGTATAGGCCCGATCTCTGGAACATTCTATTTCTACCTGAGAGACAGGAAAATTCTTAATGCCCAGGGCGCATACCAGGATGTTAAAAAGTACCTGGATGAACAGACAGGTGTGCGTGTTTACCGGGATGGAATTCGTGTTTTTAACTATGGCGAGGTTGGGGACGACTGGCTTGATCTGAATACGACACGTATAAACACTCCAGGAAAAAAAATAGCCAACAATATGGTTATAGCTAGTCTGCATATGGATCTGGAGCAGAGTTCTGACCTGAAGGAAAAAACCAACAGAGAAGGGTTTGATGAGAATTCAACCTACAAAAGATTCCGGTGGATTATCCTCAGTGCTCTGGACAAGTTTTATCAGCTTCATTTCGATCACCGGGAGTCAGTAAGAAAATATATCGATGGTGAGACTAAAGCGGCTAAACAAGACCCAGACGCAAGATTCACAGAAAATATCGAGTCCATCCGAAGTAGCCTCAAAAAACACGGCCTTGAGAAGGAAATTGGCGGGAAGGTCAATCAGATTGAGTCCGACTACAAACAGATGAGGGATGTTACGCTTTCTTCAGGCATTGCTGGCATAAACTTGGCTGTAATTTTTCATGAGGTTGAAAGGGGAGTGGATGAACTGAATGCTGCAATAAAAAGAAGCGACCCCCATACAGCACTGCTCAACAGATCGGATCATTTGTCAAAACTTCTCGAAGGATTCACACCTCTTCTTCGCAGGAACGAACAGAAAACCTTTAGTATAAAGGCACTGGCAAAGAGAGTAATTGATCTGTCGGAGCATCGTTTTCTGCATCATAAAATCACCGTATCCTGCCCCCTTCTCGTCGATGAGTCACCTGATTTCAAGGTTAAAGGCCCTTTTGGCCTTTTGCAGGCGGCTCTGACGAACCTTGTTGATAACGCGATCCACTGGACCAAACTGAAAGCGGAAAAGGAGGGAGAAGAATACAGCCCGGCAATGCGTCTGCTTACACTGACAGACTGGTTCAAAGAGGGTCCGGCATTGGTTGTTGCAGATAATGGTCCAGGATTTGATATCCCGCCCGACCAAGCAGTTCTGCCATTCAAGACGACACGCTCAGCTGGAATGGGGCTCGGCCTATATTATGCTGATAAGGTAATGGAAACCATTGGTGGACGGTTGATTGTCACCACCTGCGATGAACTGGATTTACCGAATGCATATTCTGGTGCTGCGATTGTTATGGTATTTAAAGGGGTGAAAGAATGATTTCTGGTTTGCCTAGTGTTGTGGTTATAGATGATAACAATAATGAGTTGGACAATATAAAGAATGCTTTTTTTGACGCTGGAATACCCTGCTTGCCGATCCAATATGTCAACGATGATCCGAATAATGAGAGCGGTATAGATCACGTGGATATTTCGGAGTGGGTATCCCCGAGGATCATAGTGACAGACTTGAACCTAACGGAAGTACAAAACGCAAAAGCAGTTAATTTAGTAGGTCCGTTAGCTAAAATGCTTCAAAAACTAACTCTAACGGGCCCTTACCTGTTATGCATCTGGTCAAAGCTTGAAAAGGATGTTGCCGAAGTAATGCAGCTGCTGGAGGAGCGGCATCGCGATAACATGACACTTCCTTTGCAGGTATCTGTCATCTCAAAAACAGAGTTTCTTGCAGAGCGGGGGAAGCTTAGAGAGAAGTTAAAAAATTTGATTGTAGAAAATTCGTTATTTGACATTCTCTTTAATTGGGAAGTGCGGATATCCGAGGCGGGAAGAAATGCTGTTACCATGTTGTACTCATTGGCCCAGGGCAACAATGAAAGCATGTCCATTGAGAATAGGGCAGATGAACTGCGGAAAATCCTGGCTGCAATAGGCAACGAGGCTATTGGTCTGAAGAACGCAGAAAAGAATCCAGCATTGGCAATGGAAGCAGGACTCATTCCTATTCTTGAGGATCAGGTCAGGTCCATGTCCAGTGCTGAGTTCGATAGCAAATGGGCTGGCGCAATTCCTGAGATAGGAAAAAAGCAGCATATTGATAATGCGGCAAAGTCAAAGCTGAATGCTTTCTACCATATTGAAGAGGTGCCGGAGAGTTTCCCAAAAGACAGTAGAGGCGTTTTCATATGCCTAAATAGCCAATACTTGGAAACAAAAGAAAACGTAGAAAAATTTGAGAAAAGGATTGGCCGTTCAATCGAATGTTTAGTTCATGAAGAATTTCTCAGCCGAAAAGGGAAGGCAGACGGACGCGCTTTGACTGAAAGGGCGAGGAATGAGACTATCCTCGGCTTTCTAGAGATTTCTGCAGCATGTGATTATGCTCAAAGGAAAATTAAGTTCCCCAGGTATATTCTGGGTGCATTGATCCCAGCTGAATTTGAAGAATTATCTTCTTTTACAACAAGCCAAGGAGTCAAGAAAGACAGAGCTCATGACGGGGTGTACCGGCTTCCACAAATTGATGTTAACGGAAAAGCCTACATCGTGAAATTCAGTTTTAAATATCAGCTAGGAGCTCAGCCGGATGACAATCAGTGGTTCGGAGTTAGTTTGTTTCGGGTGAGGGATCAGATCCTATCTGCCATAACATTTAACTGCTCTCAGTATGCATCAAGACCTGGCGTAATAGGTTTTCTATAGAGGCGAACACTTATGACAGATGTGCTAACCGAGGAACAACGTTCTTACTGTATGTCGCGGATCAATGGTAAGAACACCAAGCCTGAGTTAGCTCTCAGCAAACCTTTGTGGGGCTTGGGCTACAGATATAAAGTCAGAAACCGGTTGCCAGGAAAGCCTGACTTGGTTTTTCCATCATCGAGAACAGTGATTTTTGTTGACGGTTGTTTCTGGCATAAATGCCCAGATCATTTTGTGGAACCTAAAACGCGGACTCAATTCTGGTTAGATAAAATTAATAGTAACGTCGCCAGAGATCGACGAAATAATGAATCTCTAAGAGCGGATGGGTGGCAGGTTTTCCGAATTTGGGAGCATGAAATTAAACAGTCTCTAGCAAATGCAATTGACCGTGTGGTGTGTGTGCTGGAAATGAAAGGAAGCAGTCTTTACTTTTAAAGTTGTTTAGCTATTTAGTAGTTTGACTCGGAATAACTAATGCGATTTTTATTGTGCTATCTATATTCACGTCCGAGATAACCCTTGCTATATGTTGATTTTAATTATGGTGAGCGCAAGATGCGAGCTAGGGGCTAGTGATAAAAGTGCCAATTTATCGCCCGTAATTTTATTCACAAAAAGTAATGAGGGCAGAGGATTATCTGATTATTAACTGTTTAATGAGTTACGGCCAAATCGGTTTCAGCTAGATACATTCAGGAAGCAAGGCCTATTTGATTATCTTCGATTAAAGTAATTTTTTTGAAGATCGTTTCCATGACTGGAGAGCAAACACCGTTGCCACAAAGTTTAACCTTGTCCCGTCGGCTGCCGTGAGAGAGGAGATGTTTAGAGCCTGCACCCATAGCTTTCAGTAGCTCTGGTGGTTGTAACATACGCAGATATGGAATGTCATTCTCCCACGTAACCAAGCCAAATCGGTCGATGGTAGTTACTGTGCGAAGTGGTGCATCAAGTGATTGCCAGCCTCCCGCGTAATCTGACCCGTAGTAAACGATAATAAAATCTTTTCCTCTTCCCAGGGCTTCAATAGCCCTCTCTGCTCTATCGATCGTTGCTTGTGCTCTCTTTTCCCTATAAAGAGGACGGCTTTTGTAAACACCAGACCAGTCAATAATTGACCGAGCAGAACTAATACTTTTAGGCCGTAACGCGACTAGATCTTCCTGAGTAATAACAGACCCTTGCAGGTCGCAAACTAAAAACATACGTTTGCGTGCCTGCGGAACTCCAAAATCTGCTGAATTAAGGAGCAAGTCATTTACGGTATAGCCATATGACTCAATAGCGCTAACCAGCTCTTGATGCCGCCCCCACTTTTTCATCCTGTTCACATTTTCCACAATCAGCCAGCGTGGCTTCATTGTTTCGATCCAGGGAATTATGCCAATAGCTGTTTCTTTGCTTAGCTCACAACCTGGCTTGGCTCCCCGAGCGATCGAGTGAGAAGTGCACTCGGGTGAAGTTAATAGCACATCAGGCTTGTATTTTTTTGCCAGCTCAATTGGATCTAAGTCTTCGATAGGCGAGCAGACGACTTCTGCAGAAGGAAAATTGCTCTTATATGTGGATGCGGCAAGCTGCCAAGCATCAACTGCAAGAATTGGAGTAGCTCCTGCCTTGACCGCTCCCCTGGCACCAAAGCCACCACCACAAAATAGATCCACGAACTTGAGCATACAGCCTTCTTCAATTGAGACGTTTTTGAACGATGAGGCATGTTACCAGGTTTAAATTTGTCCTGCCTATTTTGTCGTGGATATATTTCGGATAGTCCTACTAACCACTCCCCGACACAATCAGCATCGTCGCCAAAATTGAAAGCACTATTCCCACCATACTCACACCGCTAAGCCTTTCCCCGCGCATCAGCGAACCAAACACGGCAGGCATCAGTGGGTACATCGAAACAATCGCGATGCTGATGATGGCAATATGGACTTCCCGCGAAAGTGCATACAGTGTTAGCCCTAGTGCACTGATGCCGCCCGCTGCAGTTGAAAATAGTGGAAAGCGCTTTAGTGCTGGGTGTGCGTGTTGATAAAGGGCAGACAGCATACGGCGCCGCTGAGCATGCAGAGTGCGATGCCATAAAAAGCGCTATGCTCAGGCACTTGGCCAAGGAAGTTGAGCTGCAAGGCAAACCCTAAGCCCGCGCCTACACCATATAGCAGACCGCTCTGATGCCGTACCCATTCGCGTTTTGCTCGGCTTACCAGCGATGGTTGCGACGTTTGCCCAAGTCATATCATGGGTCTGAGTCAGTTATCTGTATCCATGCACTGCTGCCCTTTGGGCGGTAAAGCGGAGAGGGGCGGCGCTGACTTTCGTGTCTTTACCGTGCGGTTTAAAAGTACTGCAGTTATTCTATGGTCAGAACTATGAGGTCGCGATGACACGCCAGTTGGCCATAGCTGCGTGTTTGGCAAGGCTGCTGCCAGTTCCCACTACGACCGGATAGCCGACGACTCCAAGCATATGCAGATCAGAAATATCATCACCGAAAGCGTAGCAATGTTGTGGAGATGTGTCTTTTTGTTGAAGGAAGTTCTGAATTGCTAATGCCTTGCCTATACCAATAGTTTGAGGGGATATAATATTCCCTGTATATAGTCCGTCCTCACCGATTTCAAGCATAGTTGCAAGAATATGGGGTGCTTTGAGGGAGTGCGCTATTGGTTCGAGAATGGCATGGAAAGAACCCGAAATGAAAACTGGAGTGATTCCTTCCCCTTGTAGTCGCTGAAGTTCTTCTATCACTGGTGCAATAAAGAGGTCAGCAGGATGTTCCAGGCGTTCCATTGCCCAATCCGCACCGGCTAGGTTAAGCATTTGTGGGTCGACTCCTGTGAAATAACGGTAATAATAGCGGTTGAGTTCTTCCCTTGTACGGCCCTCAAAAAGCATGCGTGAAAATTCAGTCTCGAAATCATCGTGCATATCAGGGCGAAGCAAAACTTTGTAACACCAGTAGTGATAGAACTCAAACATGCTTTTAATTTTGATTAGAGTTTCATCGACATCGAAAAAAGCAAATCGAATTTCAGTGTTCATTCTTTCTTCTCCTCGACATAAGTTTTCCGGCGGCTTTGAGTCTGAAAAGTTGGATCCGATCCTAATACTCCTGCATCAGCCCATCGGGACGGCTCTACTTCGGTCAGGTAGGCACTTATCTTATCGAGTGGAACACCAGTGACACGGTGCATAGCAGCAGTGACCTCTTCGAGAAGAGCCTGGGCTTTTTCCTGGTCTGCTATCTTAAATGTAGAAATGTGAATAACAGGCATAGCGTCTTCTCTCCAAATCAGGCTTGAGTGATAAGCTCATCGAACATTGGCTTGCGAAACTTGAGTTGGGCATGGATGTCCCCGCCCAGTCCATAGCGACCAATTGCCCCTCCATGACTCATCTGATAGCTCATCCACAGGACGACCACATTAACGATTCGATTCGCTCCAGCAATATTTGGCGATGGGAACGGGTTCGGCAAAATAACGTCATACTGCGCAGATCCCTGATGATCGGTTACAAATACATTGGGCACACCTAGAGGCCCAGGGCGTGTTGGCCCAGCGGGGTCTAGATCATGCTGACGCAAGCTCATAATGGTATACAGTGAGAACGGTATTAGTCCCTCTAGCAGGAAAGTAAAGCGTCCCGCGCGTCCGTTATCTACTATTTTTACGGTGAGCTCACCACGGGCACGCATCCAATCTTCGAGGGTCACAGGTTGCTGTAATTGTCGGCCATGTTCTGGCTTCAGGTCGGGAATGGGTACTTTATGCAAAGCATAGCTCGGTCGGCTTTCCGAATTTGCGTCTGGATATTGCTCTGGTGCGAAGAGCATCGGATAGTTGGTGCACGGTAGGGGCAGTGGAAGTGTGTGTAGCACCTTACCTGCAAGGTGCTTGGGTAAATAGTCATCGAAGCTTTCGACAATATCGTAGGGCGCCATCCCGCCGAAAGACGGTATTGCACTATTTTGTGAGACGATCGCGCGGCCCCATTGAGTTTCGCAGCCGCCTGCAGAATTGGGGCGGCTTATAGCGCCGATGACGATGAAGTTCCCGTTTTCGTCCATTACCTCACTGGGTGGATAAAGGGGGCCTTGGGTCGTTAGGCTCAACTGGTAGGTCTGTGTTTGCATATTAACCCTCCCGCGAGTAGATCGGGACATATAGTCCCGACCTACTTCATTCAAAAACTTCATTCCGCGACAGTAATCGAGGAAGGTTGTTGGAACTCACTAAGGAATACCTTGGCAGTGTCTCTCGCCAAAGCAGCCTCACGCTCAGAGATGATCCAGTCAGGGTACACAGTGAATGAGATTGAAGATCTGGTGCGCATATCTCCACCCTGGATGGTATCGATTTCCACATAGAACTTTTTTCGCCGTTCGTTGATGTCTTTCGAAACTATCCGATAATCAATATGCGAGTAGACCGGGAATACGAATCCCTTAAACTCAGTTGTCATGGAGTTAATGACAAAATAAACACTTTCCTCAGTCTCATTTTTGAAGAAGGTTTCAGTCACTGCCAGGAAGGCTTGGCGCGATGCTTCTATCAACACCATGCCCTGAACATGCTGTCCTGTCTGGTGATCCCCCATCAGCTCTGAATTTTCGTCAATGCAGAGATCCATTCTGAAACGGTTCTCGTCCAACTGATGAGGGGTACCTATTAGCGTATTGTGTGGAAATCTCTTGTGAGATAGACAAGGCTGGACTGGGCGAGGACGGAATGCGAGTGCAGTGGCATCCCAACGATGAGGTGTAATGCGTTGAGCATTGATCTTGGTGGTTAGTTCTTCTATGTCGTTATCTGAGAGACCCAGTCCCGGTATCAGCTTTAGTGTTCCCGGAAGAATGTGTTCAGGAATCTCGAGCATAGCGTTGAGTTGACTAACGGTGATGGCCTTCTTGTCGGCGGTAAAGTCTATAAACTTGTCTGAAACAAGAATTAAAGTTTCGCAGGTCATGTGAACCTCCTAGAAGCTTTCCATATCCCATTAGGCTGTCAAGTGGGAATAGCGCCCGATAAGTTTTAGTGAAAAGTCCCTCTGAGCCACCAGTGATATATTGATCACCAGCCTGCTGAACAATTTCGCGATAGCGATCCGAGGCAAAAACCGCGTTGTAGCTTTCCGGATCCGCTGAGAAACCTGAGACAAACATCACACCGGGCTGTCCGCTGATCACTGAGTGATACGCTAGGAAGGCTTGAACCTCGTCTGCATTACGCACTACATCGAAGATCGTCTCTTCGCGCCACTGACGGTATCCATCCATTGCCTCTGGCTTGACCTCGACATGTCTTAATTGAATGTAGGGAGTTGTTGGAAGAAGTGTGTCGATATTTTTGGGTGCTTCAACGAAATCCAGTAGCTCTCGGCGTACGTCCCCGACAAGATACTCTGAGAATTTCTGATCAATCGGCATAGTTGAGGCAGTCAAGGCCGTGAGTTCAAGATTGCCTTCGAGACTCCGAAGCTCTAACACTTCGGACTCGTCAAGTGAGGTAAAAATGCGAGACGCATCATTCTCTTGCAGTTTGTTAGCGAGTGCGTCTGCCTGACCGGATTTTACGAAATACCGAGAAATCAAAAGGGTTTGAGAAGGCATAGGTTTCTCCATGGCGAATCGTTGCAGTTAGATAAAGCTCTCAACGAAAATGGAATGTTTACACTCGCCAATTCCGTCGAGGTGCCATGAAAAGATTGCGACTATTAGAAAGGTCAGTCTTTAACAAATTTTCTTAATTTGTTTTTCAAAAGTGGAAAGTATTGATGGCCAGCATGCTTATGCTGGCTAAATCTATGGAGAGGAGAATGTGGATGGGAAGTAGATATGCCGCTTATCCACTAAGCCGTTCATGATGTCGAGCCACCAGATCTGTGAGAAAGTCAGCAAGTGCTCGGACACGCCGCGATCTTGCAAGGTCTGTTTGGATAACTAGATAGATTGGCTGGTCGACCCCAATGTCTGAGTCGATACAGACCAGCCCCCTGTCGCGTGCAATGAAGTGAGGTAGCACGGCAAGCCCAAGCCCCGCCTTAGTTGCTGCTACCTGTGTAGCAAGTGAAGTCGTGGTCAGTGCTGGCTTGCGCCCGCGTAGGATCCGCTCTACCCATTGAGCGCCAGGAAGATGCGTCTGGATCTCCCCCCAAGTGATGAAGGTATCCGTATCGTAGTCACCTTGATCAGGGTTGGCTTCTCGGCGTGACTCGTAGTCTGGGCTGCAATAAAGGCCGTACCCTAAGGTACCCAGACGGCGCAGAGTGACATTGCCCCTTTCGGGTCGAACCATCCGTACCGCAAGATCGGCATCTCTTCGATGCAAATTAATGGTCGAGATATCAGTCACAACTTCCACTAAAAGCTCTGGATATTCCGCTCGAAATGCTGGGAGTGCTGGCAGTATTAACTCGGTAGCCAGATTTTCGGCTGTGGCTAGTCGCACTTGCCCACTTATCTGCGCTTGAATGTCCGCGCCTGATGAGAAAGCCTGTGCAGCCGCTTCCATTACTTCAGCCTTCTCTACGAGATCGGCGCCATCCTCCGTTAACTGATAGCCCGATTGCTGACGTATAAAAAGAGGAAGTTTCAGAGCAGTTTCAAGTCGCTCGATTCTCCGTGAGAGTGTCGCTATGCCGATGTTGAGTTCCAAAGCAGCCGCACTCAGCGTTCCGCAGCGCGCTACTGCAAGAAATGCCCGAGTATCGTCCCAAACCAGACCTCGGGGCATGCTATTTCCGATAATGGAAACCCTTTTGTCAGTATCTTGCATTTTTTCCATTTTTTGATCCTGTCACGCTGTAACCTCCATGATTAAGGAGGTCGTTATGAAAAAGCGAACGCTTGGAAAAGACTTAACCGTTTCGGCAATTGGTTTGGGCTGCATGGGTATGAGCGAGTTCTATGGGCCTCGAGATGATAGTGAGTCTTTGCGGGTTTTGGAGCGAGCTGTAGAGCTTGGGGTCGACTTTTTTGATACAGCAGATATGTATGGGCCGCATCATAACGAAGAGCTGATTGGAAAGTTCCTATCACGTAGCAAGTCTCAAATTCGAATTGCAACCAAGTTCGGCATCGTGCGCAACCCAGGGGAGTACAAACGTACCCTTGATAATAGTGCTGACTACGCGCGCAAGTCTTGTGAAGCCTCGCTTCGTCGGCTCGGTGTGGAGCAAATTGACCTTTACTATGTTCATCGCATCAATCCTGAAGAACCGCTCGAAGAGACCATTAGTGGGCTGGAGCGACTTGTCCAATCTGGAAAGATTGCTCGTATAGGCTTATGTGAAGTCAGCGCTGAAACTCTGCGTCGTGCTCATGCAGTACATCCTATCACTGCAGTGCAAACTGAGTATTCTCTCTGGTCGCGCGAAGTAGAGAGTGCCGTGTTGCCTACCTGTCGTGATCTAGGTATTGGCTTCGTTCCCTATTCTCCGCTTGGCCGCGGATTCCTAACCGGCCGGTTTCAGAATACCTCTGAACTCGACAGTGATGATGTTCGCGCTAATTTACCTCGTTTTGCAAAGGAAGCGTTTGGATCCAACCGACGAATTGCCGACGTGATTGCTGAACTGGCTGAGCATAAGGGTTGCACTCCTGCCCAGCTCTCGCTGGCTTGGCTATTGGCACAAGGGCAAGAGATCGTGCCGATACCCGGCACTAAGCAACTGCAATATCTCGAAGAGAATGTCGTTGCAGCAAGCATCAAACTCAGTGTGGACGAGCAGAGGCAACTTGAACAGGCCACGGCATCGTTGCCTGTGGTAGGTGAACGCTACACCTCAGAAGGCATGAAAGGAGTGAACGTATGAGTAACTCGGCTTCTTATCGACGTACCCAGGCGTTAGCTCTTCTTGAGAGGCTTGAGCCCGGTGCGCCTGAACGCGTTGCGCAAAATCTTGATGAGTTTCACGGCGACGCAACTGAGATACTACTGGGTTTTGCTTTTACCGATGTAGTGGATCGTGAAGAGATCTCGCTACATACGCGCGAAATGCTCACTATCTCTATGCTCGCAGCAATGGGTACGGCTCCGGGGCAGCTCGAGTTTCACATGCGAGCCGCATTGAATACTGGGGTAACTCGTGAAGAGATTGTCGAAATCGTTCTGCAGGTGGCGGTCTATGCGGGTATCCCAGCGTCAATGAATGCTATTACAGCGGCGAAATCCGCTTTCACGTCCGTCTAATTTTTTGAACAGAGAAAAGGAGGTTGGCATGTCTGCTCAAAAAACAACTTGGCAAGACTGGGTGGCTGTAACGGCTCTTGGCGTAGGTAGCTTCACTATTGTTACCACGGAGCTGGCACCGATCGGTTTGCTCTCTAATATCGGTAGTTCTCTCGGAACGTCTACTTCGCAGACGGGCCTGATTGTTACCCTCTATGCATGGATAGCTGTTGCAGCGGCGCTTTTTTCTGCTGTCGTTCTTTCCCGCATGCCGCGGCGTCAACTTTTAGTTGGCTTGATGTTAATCCTTGCTCTGTCCAGTGGAGTTGCCGCCATGGCTGAAACATTCCCTGCGCTCATGGGCGCACGAGTGATTGGTGCGTTAGCGCATGGTGCCTTCTGGGCAATGATCGGTACTATCGGTGCTCAGATTGTGCCTCCCCATCGCGTAGGACTTGCCACATCCATCATCTTCGGAGGCGTATCGGCTGCCAGCGTACTGGGTGTGCCGCTAGCAAATTTGATGGGCTCTATCAGCGGTTGGCGTGCAGCCTTTACTGCTGTTGCGGTATTGTCATTTGGTGTCGCAGTCGTGTGTTTCGCCACGCTGCCTAAGTTGCCAGGAAGCGAAGGTTTCGGTGCCGCTGCCATGGGACGTGTGCTGTCTAACCAGCGTTTCATGTGTATCTTTGCCGCCACCACGCTTGTAGTTACCTCTCATTTCATGGCATTCACTTACATCGAACCCTACCTTGTTGGGCAAAGCGATATCAAGCCATCAGTGATTGCGTATTTACTCCTGGCGTTTGGTGGTGCTGGATTGGCAGCCAATGTAGTGACCGCTAACTTGATTGACCGCTGGCTCAAATCGGTTCTGATGGTTGCCCTTTGCTTAGCTTCGGCAGCTCTGTGGCTGTTGTCGATGTTATCGGATGTTATGGGTCTGTGGGGCAAGGTATTAATGCTTATTCTTTGGGGTGGGGGCATCGGAGCTGTTTTGGTGGGATTCCAGACTTGGATTCTTAAGGAAGCTGGTGATGACGCTCTACCGGCCTCTGCAATTTATGTCGCCATTTTTAATGCGGCGATAGGTCTTGGTGCGGTGCTTGGCGCTATCGTGCTGTCGACATCTGGGCTTAATGAGATCTATCTATTCGCCGCTGTTGCGACAGCGCTGGGTACCGCTACTATCGCATTAATGTCTGGCCCAGCGGTTGCAAACTCTCCAGCAGAATAGTTAAAAACTAACTTAGCGAAGCGGTGGGCCTGTTTTAGTGGCCTGCTGCTTTTTCTATCTACTTTGCTCATTAGTAACGCCAACTTATAGCCCGGTTCATGGGAGTGACAGGCGGCTTAACTCCTAAAAGGTTGAGCACTTCCCCTCGGGTATGAGTCAAAAACTTGCCCCATCTACGTTTTCCACAGTGAGTCTTATAAATACTAAAATGACTGGAAAACATGTAAGGCCAACCAAGACGCTCGTCTTCAGATGCCTAGCCACTCTCCGCCACAATCACCACCATCGCCAAAATTGAAAGCGCTATCCCCACCATACTCGCACCGCTAATCCTTTCCCTACGCACCAGCGAGCCAAACACGACCGGTATCAGTGGGTACATCGACACAATCACGCTGCTGATGATGGCAAGCTGGTCTTCCCGCGATAATGCATACAGCGTTAGCCCTCATGCACTGATGCCGCCCGCTGCGGTTGCCAGCAGTGGAAAGCACTTTCGCGCTGGGTGTGCGTGTTGATAAAAGGGCAGACAGCATACGGAGCCGCTGAACATAGAGAGTGCGATGCCGTAAAAAGCCGCGTGGTCGGGTACTGGCCAAGGAAGTGGAGCTGCAGGGAGCAACTTTATTCATCCTGCCTGGCTAATTAGCCTATGAGCCAAATATAAATCACAATCGGCTCGTAGTATGAGCTGAATAACTACCGAGGGTTTCTCAGTAGTTTTATCAGAAGATAGGCGTCAGATACGCGGCTGACGCAACACCATCAAACCGGCCATTAAGATCATGCCCATACCTAACCAGGTCAAGCCATCAGGTACTTCGCTGAATAGCAGGTAACCCCAAACACTGGCAAAAATTAGGTAGGCGTAATCGAAGGTGCCAATCAACGCTGAAGGGGCAATTTGGTAAGCCCTTGCCACACCTGTATTAACGATAATCAGCAGTAGCGCGTATACGCCTATGATCGTTAGTGCTGAGGCGTCTAGTGGTTGCCAGTTAGCAAACAGAAAGGGCGCAGTTTCAGCAAGCTGCCCCGTTTTACTGGCGGCCACTAGCACACTGAAAAATGCTCCCGCTGCAAGAAACGCTAGATTCAGCCCCAAGGTCAGAATTAATGGATGCTCTCTTTGGCAGTGATGGCGAGTGACCAGCATCGCGAGGGCATAGAAGATGGCGGCAAGCACAGGCAGCAGGGTGGCCGGTGTGAAGGTGTCATCGCCAGGCCGCAAGACTACCAAAACGCCCAGAAAACCGCAGAGGATGCCTAACCACGCCAAGCGTGAGAGATGCTCGCCTGCCCCCAATGCGGCCAGTAAGGCTATAAACAGTGGCGTTGTATAAATGGCGGCGGCTGCCACTGAAAGTGGAATCAACGGTAGAGCGGCGTAATAGGCTATCCACATGAGCAGCAGAAGCAGGCTTCTGATTGCTACCCAGCGCAGAGATTTTACTTTGGGCTGTGTTCCGGGATGGCCATTGATCAAACCAACCAGTATCGGCAGCGACATTAATGACGCGATGACATAGAGTTGCCATAAAGACATATTGGTACTCAGATACTTAACCAATGCGTCGGCCAGTGCTAGCAGGAAGACGGCCCCCATGATAAGTATGATGCCCTGGAGAATATTGTCTTGTGGCTTGGGAGCAGGCTTCATTAGAGCGATCCAGTGATGAATTCTGTTCTAGGTTGCCCTTGTTGCTGTCCGTGCTTCAAACGACTTCTGCGTCACGATGTATGAGCTCAGATTATGGATAAATTCACCAAGTCTCTTCCGCTTCCACCGCTGGCGACGCTGCGCCCCTTTGAGGCTGCCGCCAGACTCGAAAGCTTTTCGCGCGCGGCCGATGAGCTCCACCTGACCCAGGCGGCGATCAGCCGACAGATTCGTGCGCTGGAAGAAGACCTTGGCGTGATGCTTTTTGAACGCCGTAACCGCGGTGTGTTTCTTACCCGAGAGGGGCGCGAGTTTGGTCGAACGGTATCGCAAGCGCTGGAAAGTATTGCCACTGACGCTCAGGAGCTGCGTGGTGATCCCGACGATAAGCGCGTCGTGCTGTTCTGCCAGTTATGCGAAGCGTTTTACTGGTTAATGCCGCAGCTGGCTGACTTTAACCGGCGCTACCCTGAGATTGAGATTCAGTTGGCCACTTCAACACGGCCAATTACCGAATTTAGTGGCAGCTTCGACATTGCGCTGCAAACCAACGGCAGGCCCAGCGGCAGCCACCGCATGGTGTTTACCGCCGAGGATGAGATATTTCCGGTCTGCAGCCCGGCCTATCTGAATGGGGTCTCAACGCCGCTGAGCCTCGATAGTTTGCTTAGCCATCGCTTACTGCACCACCACGCGGAGCCGGCAGATTGGCTGGAGTGGGATGGCTGGTTTCGTGCCATGGGGCACTTTGAATTCTCATCTGTGGAGAGTGCTGTTTTCGATAGTTATCCGCTGCTACTGCAAGCGGCTGTCGCGGGGCACGGCATCGCCTTGGGGTGGCGGCGCACAACGCAACGCTTAATTGAAAATGGCGAACTTATCCGCCCAGTGGCAGCGAGCTTGTCCCAGCATGATGCCATCGCCCTATACACACGGGAGGGTGCGTCCCAACGCGCAGGCAGCGAAGCGTTGCTTGGTTGGCTGCGTGAGATGCTGAGTGGTAAGTGACACTAGGCTTTGCACGAAACTTACAAGCAGCCTATCAGGTAATGGTTGCACCAGCCGGTATGCGCACCGTCTCCACCTTTGTTTTTGGGCAATTTGAGCAGGGGGCTCCTGGGGTGGGTATGGCAATGAGCGCAGTGGCAATATTAACCATCACAGCGTTGCTGGTGGCCTTGACCGCCTTTAGCCGAAAACGGTTGCCGATAGCAGGTTAGTTGTATCATTTGATCTTTATAATATCTCGCAGAGTGGCAGACGATAACTCGAATGCACATGCAGCAACCGGACAATGTACGATAAGACTTGGCTCCTTGCGGAGAGCACTCCTGACGTTATGAATGTCTTATCTTGCCAGTTAGCGTATCGATGAGAGCGCGCAAGGCTGATGAAATATGGCGGTGACCCGAGTAGTAAAGGCACAATCCCGGAGACGCCGGGCACCAGTCTTCCAGGGCTCGTTCGAGGCGACCGTCGTGCAGTGCTTCTGCCGCAAGATGGTCGGGCACGAAAGCAATGCCGATTCCATCAATTGCAGCCTCCACCATCAACGGCTGATCGCTCAACGTCAGGGGCCCTGTAGTATTGATCCTTTCGACGATTCCCTGCCGTTCAAACTCCCAACGGTAGATCGCGCCACTTTCAAAGCGAAAGCGGATGCAGTCGTGACTATAGAGATCCTGCGGCACGATTGGGCGTTTTCGCCGTTTGAAGTAGTCTGGAGAAGCAACTGCCGCGAACCTCACCTGTCCCATGACGGGTACCGCCACCATGTCTTTTGGTACCGCTTCTGCCAGTCGAATACCGACATCAAAGCCGTCTGCCACGATGTCGCTGAGTTTGCCATCACTGACGATGTCGAGATGTACCTGAGGATGCTTACGCAGAAAGCTCGCAAGTACAGGCCTTAGGACTAAGCGAATGGCCCCTTCACTTGCATTGATGCGCACCGTACCGCTTGGAGGCTGGTCACTGCCGTCCAGTTCTAGGATAGCTGCTTCTATCGAGTCCATGGCCGGACGTAGTTTCGCCGCGAGGCGTTCTCCTGCCTCTGTCAAGGAGACGCTGCGAGTCGTTCGATTGAAAAGCCGAACGTTCAACCGTCGCTCGAGAACCTTGATTGAATGGCTGATCGCCGAGGGGGGCATGTTAAGTTCGATGGCCGCGTTACGGAAACTTCGATGGTTCGCGACTGCCAGAAATACGCTGAACGCCGGCAGATCGGTGCCTTTTAATTGGTGAATTACTTTCATCTTATCATCAAGTATTAAACGGATTGTTTTGATTATAAAGGTACCATAAGCTGAATCCGTTAGTGTGAAAAACGACAGCTCACCGTTGAGAACCATCCCGTCAGGCGATCGCTTGAGAACCTTACTGATCGCCAACTTCTTTCGCCGTCGGGATACTTCAACGCACCAAATGTAAAGGTGAAGACGATGAAAATGAAGGCAATCGTGATGACGGGGCCCAATCAGCCCTGGGAAGTTCAAGAAGTTCCCATTCCTGAGGTTGAACCGGGACAAGTTCTGGTGAAAGTTCATGCCTCCGGAATGTGTTACACGGATGTGTGGGCGACTCAAGGTTATGGTGGTGATATCTATCCTCAAACGCCGGGACACGAAGTTGTCGGCGAGATTGTCGAAGTCGGCGCTGGGGTGCGTACTCGCAGGGTAGGAGATCGGGTCGGCACGACCTGGGTGCAGTCTGCGTGTGGACGTTGCCCTTACTGCCGAGAAAGCCGTCCTCTCACCGGGCAGACTGCGATGAATTGCGACGAGCCCCGTACTACGGGATTCGCAGCACAAGGCGGCCATGCGGAGTACATTGTTATTTCGGCCGAAGGGACAGTGTTGTTGCCCGACGGCCTGGGGTATGTAGATGCCGCCCCGATGATGTGTGCGGGGTATACCACCTGGAGCGGTCTGCGTGACGCTGCGCCGCAGCCACGCGAGAAAATCGCTGTTGTGGGCATTGGCGGCTTGGGACACATGGCTTTGCAGTTATCCAAAGCGTGTGGATTTGAGACCATAGCTATTACACATTCACCGGACAAGCGAGAACTGGCCATCCAACTGGGAGCTGACCAAGTCGTTGCCAATGGCAAAGAGCTGCGAGATATTGGCGGTGCGGACATCCTGCTTGTCACCACCAACCATTTCAGTTCGGCGGAAGAAGCGATCAACGGACTAAGAGTGGATGGCCGGGTGGTACTCTGCGGGCTCGACTTTACAAAGCCGTTCTCGATCTCATCCGATGGCGTGCCGTTCCACATGATGCGACAGAAAGTGATCGGTTCAACACATGGGGGACAGCATTACCTCAGTGAGGTGCTTGACCTTGTAGCAAAAGGTAAAGTTAAGCCGATTGTCGAGACTTTCTCGCTCGATCAGGCAACCGAAGCATATGATCGTCTTGTCTCCGGTAAGATGCGATTCCGTGGCGTGTTTACCCCCTCACAGGGTAACTGATAGACGAAGCGGCTCGTGAGGTACTGCAGAAAGCAGAACTTTTAATCAGAAAAACTTCCCGTACCGGTTGTGTCCTTTATTCCCGTAGAAAAGAGTATCCCCGTAGAAAAGAGGCGAAAGTTGTCGCCTCTTATTTAGTCTTGCGAGGCCGCATCATTATGGTGATCGGCCTCGTTTGTCATTTAAGCGATTTCAGCATCCTAATGACGGTACAAAGCGGTTGGAGAAGTTGTCGGGATGCCATGCGTTTGAACGGCGGAGAAATTGCATATTGATCAATCACCTCAGTTGGCAGAAAATTTGGAAAACTGGGCTCAGCAAGAACGTCAGGAAGGCGAAAAGCTGGGTATTGAAGGTAAGCACTGATCGATTGCCTTCTGGCCTAAGAGGCCGCTCTTGAACTTGCTCAACCTTCCCGATCCCGGTCATATCGCTCTACAGCAGGGAAGAGCGGCAACCAATGTTCACGTCGAATGTTCCAAAGCTCATACGTCGGTTTCAGTTGATTGGGTGAATCAAGCGCGCCCAGATGTATTTCGATTTCTTCATCGCTTATCTTCGCAAGATTCATATACTAAAAGTAGGCGGCTCTTCCGGTTTTGCTCTATGCGTTCATGTCGCGTTTTTAACCAGATGCGTTCTTTAATAACGTTCTATTTTGTGAACTTTGAGTGCACATATAGAAGAAAGGCTAAAGAAATAGCGTTAAAGCATGCGAATGACCCTATGTGAGCCGAATACGAATCTTATTCAGCTCATTATCTGAGCCGAAAGAGCGCCGTAATCGGCTCATTGGTATCTTTTGAGCTTGGATAGGTTATTCGATGAACTCATCTTTATCGGCCGCCAGCGTTAGCGGTTTGTTTGCCTCCAGTTCTTTCATCCTTTGCGTCAGCGCTTGGCTAATGGAGTGATAGGCCGTGCTGCCTAATGCTAGCCTAAACGGGGCAGAGGGTAGGTCGGCGGTGTCGATGAGGCGGTTCACGGTTTTAATCGCATCGCCTTTAATGGCGAAAGCCCCCGACGCCAACGCACGGCGCGTTTCGCCCGCGGGTGTTTCTTCATATACGGGCATGGGGTTCGTACGATCCAGCGCCTCGCCGAATTGGGTGGCCGTGGGGCCGGGTTCGGCAATAATGAAATCGATTCCAAAGGGGGCGACTTCCTGAGCGACCGACTCAATAAACCCTTCGATGCCCCATTTGCTGGCGTGGTAAAGACTGAAACACGGGTAGGCGATTTGGCCGCCTTCCGACGATACCTGCACGATACGCCCACCACCTTGCCCACGCAGGTGGGGTAGCACCGCCCGAATCAATTGAATCGAACCGGTGAGGTTGGTCGCGATCTGTCGTTCAATCTGTTCGTCCGTGGCTTCTTCGGCGGCGCCAAACACGCCATAGCCCGCGTTGCTGACCACCACATCAATTCGACCGAAGGCGGCAAAGGCGTGCGCTACGCCCTGTCTCATTGCCTGCGTATCGGTCACGTCGAAGTTCACCACGTAAAGGCGCTCTCCGTGCTGAGCCTGCAGGTCATCCAGGGCTCCGGGACGGCGTAGGGTGGCCACCACGCGGTCGCCCCGTTCTAGCAGGTGTTCGGTGAGCAGGCGGCCAAGGCCGGTCGAAGTGCCTGTGATTAGCCAGGTTTTAGCCATTTGTTATCTCCCGTGAAGTGATTGAGCGTTGCGAGAGATAGGTTAGGCCAGTAATACTGTTAATTGAATACTCAATAATTGAGACAAGTTAGTGAGGGATGTTCACCAATGAATAAGCCGACGTTAGCCGACCTCAAGGCGTTTAAAGCGGTGGCCGAACATCGTAGCTTTCGCCAAGCGGCGGACTTGATGGGCGTCAGCCGGTCGTCTCTGAGCCATACTTTGCGAACCCTCGAGCGCCGACTTGGCACGCGCCTTTTACACCGCACCACACGCAGTGTCTCGTTGACCGAAAGTGGTGAGCGTTTACTTTTGCGTTTGGGCCCGCTTTTGGGCGAGCTGGATACCCTGTTAGAAGAGGCCTCAAGCCTTGAAGGTAAGATCACGGGTAGATTACGCATTAACGCTAGCGAAGCGGCGATTCGCCTATTGCTGCAGCGTGTCGTGCCCCGCTTCCTAACGCTTTACGAGGGTGTCGAGCTTGATCTGGTGGCGGAAGGGCGGCTGGTCGATATTGTCGAAGAGGGGTTCGATGCTGGGATAAGGCTAAGGGAAGCTGTTCCCAAGGATATGATCGCCGTTCCTGTTAGCGGAGAGTTGCGGTTTCTCGCCGTTGCCTCGCCTGGTTATTTACAGGGCAAACCGATGCTTGAGACGCCCGATCAGCTCGCCCTGCACCAGTGCATCAGGCAGAGGCTGCCCAGTGGCAAACGTTACCGCTGGGAATTCCAGCAGCACGGCCAAGAGGTGTTGGTCGATGTGCCGGGTGCCATGACGCTGGATAGCAGTCAACTGATGGTGGAGGCTGCCGTGGCGGGCTTAGGCATCGCCTATGTGCCGGAACTCTATGCACACGCGTCCCTTCGCGATGAGACGTTAGTGACGGTGCTTGAGGATTGGTGCCCTTACATATCCGGCTTGTACCTTTACTACCCCAATAACCGCCATGTGCCGCCCAGTTTGCGGGCCTTTATTGATTTAATGCGCGAGTGAGGCACCTTTACTTTCGTTAGTTGGTCCACCGCTGCGGCATTTTACGGCATTTGGCTAACAGTCGTTGCTGTAACCACTCGAGTAATGTTTGCTCGGTGCCTTTATGAGCCAAGGGGCTCAGTGTAGCGAGTACACCGTCGATAGCTACCGGCATGCATTCCGCAAGTTCAAACCCTTGCTTCAAGAAATAGCGGGGCTGAAAGCGTAGCGCGCGGGCCAGTGCTTCCAGATGCGAGCGCTCGATGTGGCCGGGGCGATTCTCATTAATTATGAGGATTTATCGTCTTTGACGAGCAGCCACGTTAATATCCTCGCAATTGTCGTGGTACAGCGAGGCGGAGTCCAACGCCAGGCGCTTGGTGGCGCTGTTGTAGTAGAAACGACCGGACTCGGCGCCTGAAAGCTTGTAATCACCGCACACCCCATAGCCCTTGTTGACTCGCTTCAAGTGGGAGATCTCGGCCGGTGCCTGGCTGTCGAGGCGTTCCGATATGATCGCGGCGATTTGAGCATCACGCTTGGCCTCGGAGTAGGCTTGGCTGCCGAATATCAGGCCCGCAACGGCGAAAATGGCGACGACGGGAATCCATAGGTTATGCATAGCGTGTCCAGTCAGAGAATATGAAAGTGCATGATTTCGGCAGGCAAACTATTTAGCAGAATAATAACTTTTGCTCGTTCAACTTCATTCACAAGAGAAGGCTGCTACGAGCAAAGTGTTGTTGATCCAATGCGCATGACTCGCTGGAATTCCTGACAGAGCGCCTGTGCATCCGCGTCACTTAGTGGCACGTAGAATATGCCCCTGACACCCCGCTGATCGTACGGTAGCCGACGAGGACTAAAGAACTACAGCATGTTCCGCCCCGCAGAATGTTGAAAGGCGGTCGGTCGAGAATGCGCGGGCTTGATACCGGATAGCCTCGGATGCGCCCATTGCTGCTAACTATGAATATATCTAAAGATGGCATGAAATAAAGACATTTTTATTCATGTTGTTGCTCCTGTATAAAACTCCTAGCGCTTTTATGACCGAGATTCGGCATGCCCATTACCTGCTACAGGAGGCCAGATGACGATGACTAGCGATATAGCCTTTACCATCAAACGTATCGGCTTCGATGAGAACTATCGGCCATCAGATAGTACTCGCATCACCACCAACTTTGCCAATCTGGCTCGGGGCGAGAGGCGCCGCGAGAACTTGCGTAATACCCTGGACATGATCAATAACCGCTTCAATACGCTGGTGCATTGGGACAACCCGGAAGGGCATCGTTACAGCGTCGAGCTTGATATCGTTTCCGTGAGTATGGCGGTGGGGGCTGACGGCAAGGGCCAGCCGTTTCAAATCATCGAGATACTCAAACCCCGTTTTGTGGATACACAAACGGGTCGACGCATTGAAGGCATCGTGGGTAACAACTTTTCCTCCTACGTGCGCGATTACGATTTCAGCGTGCGGCTAACCGAGCACAACAAGCACCAGTCGAGCTTCAGTATCCCGGACGATTTTGGCGTGCTGCACGGCAACTTGTTTAAAAGCTTCGTAAACTCATCGGTTTACCAAGAACATTTCGACAAGCCCCCGGTCATCTGCTTGAGCGTGTCGGATAACAAGGTTTATCACCGCACCGACAATCGGCATCCCGTACTGGGCGTTGAATACCAGCCGAATGAGTCGTCGCTGACCGAGCAGTATTTCCAGAAGATGGGGCTTCAGGTGCGCTACTTCATGCCGGCCAATAGTGCCGCGCCCCTGGCGTTCTATTTTTCCGGAGATTTGCTCAACGATTACACCAACCTTGAGCTTGCCGGCACCATCAGCACCATGGAGTCTTTTCAGAAGATTTATCGGCCCGAGATCTACAACGCCAATGCGGCGGCGGGCAACGTCTATCAGCCCGATTTGAAGAACCCGGACCACTCGCTGACACAAATCGTTTACGACCGGGAAGAGCGCAGCCAACTGGCCGCCGAGCAGGGGAAGTTTGCCGAAGAGCACTTCATCAAACCCTACCAGGCGATGCTCGAGCAGTGGTCTGCCAATCGCTCACTTTAATGTCACCCAATACGCGGAATGATCACTCATGAGTCAACTATTACCTACTTCAACGGCGGGCAGCCTGCCCAAACCTTCCTGGCTTGCCGAGCCCGAAACCCTCTGGTCGCCCTGGAAGCTCGAAGGCGATACGTTGATTGAAGGTAAGCAGGATGCGCTGCGCGTGTCTCTTCAGGAGCAGCAGCAGGCCGGTATCGATATCGTCAGTGACGGTGAGCAGACTCGCCAGCATTTCGTTACCACCTTCATCGAGCATCTTACCGGCGTTGATTTCGAAAAGCGCAAGACGGTGAGAATTCGCAATCGCTATGATGCGAGCGTGCCGACTGTGGTGGGCGAGGTCAGCCGTCATAAGCCGGTGTTCGTAGATGATGCCAAGTTCCTGCGCAGCCAAACCCGCCAACCCATCAAGTGGGCGCTGCCGGGGCCGATGACCATGATCGACACGCTGTATGACGATCACTATAAAAGTCGCGAGAAGCTGGCCTGGGAATTTGCTAAAGCGCTTAATCAGGAAGCCAGGGAGCTGGAGGCGGCGGGCGTCGATATCATTCAGTTCGATGAGCCTGCGTTCAACGTGTTTTTCGACGAGGTCAACGACTGGGGCATCGCCGCGCTGGAAAGGGCCATCGAAGGGCTCAAGTGCGAGACGGCGGTGCATATCTGCTACGGCTACGGCATCAAGGCCAATACGGATTGGAAAAAGACCTTAGGCTCTGAGTGGCGCCAATACGAAGCAGTCTTTCCCAAACTGCAGCAATCCAATATCGACATTGTTTCATTGGAGTGCCAGAACTCCCACGTGCCCATCGAGCTGATCGAACTTCTTCGCGGCAAGAAGGTGATGCTGGGTGCGATCGATGTCGCCACCAACACCATCGAAACGCCGGAGGAGGTCGCCGCAACGCTTAGAAAGGCGCTTCAGTTCGTCGATGCCGACAAGCTTTATCCTTGCACCAACTGTGGCATGGCACCGCTGTCTCGATCGGTCGCCAGAGGCAAGCTCAGTGCCTTGAGCGCCGGGGCGGAGATCATTCGAAAAGAGCTTTGAACAAGGCCGCTATCAAGCGTTGTGCTCATCAAATCGTTGAACGGCGCCAGCCGTGGGCCATCAGAGGTATAAAGGATGGCGAGGTTCTTGGCGTGGCTGTGGTCTCTGACGAGTAGCCTTGCAGAACTCTTGTACACACGTCAACGTTTGCTTGCAGATTCAGTCACGCTTCGACGAGGACATCAAGCGGTTCCTGCTAGGCCGCATGACGGTTCGCCCGATTTTGATGCCATGGATTGCCCGCAGGCGGCGGGCCTGCCTGCTATGTGCTTTACTATCTGCAACTGTTATTCACGGAGGAAGCATCCATGGCCATAGGCGGCTTGATAGGGTTACTGGACGACATTGCCGCCTTGGCGAAGTTGTCCGCAGCATCACTGGATGATGTGAGTGCCGCCGCCGGGCGTGCGACGGCGAAGGCGGCCGGCGTGGTGGTCGATGATACGGCGGTGACGCCACAATATTTGCAGGGAGTGGCAGCGGAGCGTGAACTGGCGATTGTGAAACAGATCGCGCTTGGGTCGATCCGCAACAAGCTGATTTTTATCCTGCCGGTGGCGCTGCTGCTGAATCACTTTCTGCCCATGCTATTGCCGATCATTCTGATGGTGGGTGGCACTTATTTGGCCTTTGAGGGCGCGGAGAAGGTCTGGCATAAGCTTTCCGGTGACCATGATGACGAAAAGCCTTCGGTGGCAAAGGGCCCGGAAGCCGAGAAAAAGATCGTGAGTGGTGCTGTTCGCACTGACCTGATTTTATCCGCTGAAATCATGGTGATCGCGCTTTCCACCGTTGCCCATCAAGGATTCTGGTCACAGATGGTGAGCCTGATAGTAGTCGCGTTTGTCATCACTATTTTGGTGTATGGCGTGGTGGCGCTGTTGGTCAGGATGGATGATTTCGGCCTGAAGCTCGCCAAGCGGGAGAGTTCGGGCGTGCAGAAGTTGGGCCGTGGCCTGGTGACTGCTATGCCCAAGGTGCTGGCGACTATCGCAGTGGTGGGCACTGTCGCCATGCTCTGGGTGGGTGGGCATATTTTGATGGCTAACCTGGGCGCCGATGGAACGGGTTGGTTCAATGCCCCCTATGATTGGGTACACCATATTGAGCAGGCCATTACTGAGGCAACCGGTGCCTTGGGCGGCATACTGGGCTGGAGCTTCAACACGCTATGCTCTGCGGTGATTGGCTTTTTGGTCGGCTCGGTTGTTGTGGGTTTGCTGCACCTCGTTCCTTCCAAGAAGGCGCATTCAGCATAGGTGCGGGCTAAGCTAGGTTACCTCGACTTTATTTGCTCAATAATCCGAGCCGCATCTTTGGCTGGGGGCTGGCCGAAAGCACGGGCGTATTCCCTTCCAAACTGTGTGAGGCTTTCGTATCCCACTTCGTGAGCTACCTCTGTGACGCTGTTACCCGCGGAAATCAATAGCGTTCGCGCCTGAAGTAGCCGCACCTGCTTCTGGTGCTACAAGGGGCTGAGCGCTGTTCCGGCTTTGAACTAGCGGTGAAACGCCGAGATGCTCATGGCCGCTTCTCTGGCAAGCGCCTCCATTCTTAAGGGCTGCGCATAGTCGTTACGAATCCGCTGAATGACCTGGTGCACCCGTGCCAGGGCGGTGTCTGGCGTGGCTATGTCGCGCAGCATCTATACCATTGGTCCCTGAAGCACGCGGTAAAGAATCTCGCGCTCGTAGGCGGGTGCCAGCGCAGGAATGTCGGCAGGTTGCTTCATCAAGCGCAACATGCGCACCCAAGCATCGAGTAGTTCTGGTGTCACCGCTGCCACGGGAAAACCTGTTTCATATTCGGCACTGTTGCCAGTATTAGGCAGTTCCGAGATTAGGCCTGCCAGTAGAGTGGCATCCAAGGATAGGCTCACGGCCAGGTAGGGCGCTCCAGCCTCGCTACTACGCACTACACCGGCTGCTGGCAGATCAACTGACATCACAAAATAGATCGCGGGATCGTAGTGCAGGGTTGGGTGCACGTGCTGGCGCCGTTCAAAGCCGGTCAATATTCGCGGCCGCAAAACGAACGCCTCGGCAGCCACTGACTCGGCCAACTGGCGAAAGGTGTTAACACGCGTGCCCACTACGGGATGTGCATCCTTGGAAACTTTGCGCTCAAGTGCGGCCGCGAGTTCCGCCTTACTCATTGAGGAGCGCCCCGCGATCTCTTGTTGCTGGGCCTGCTTATACAATGCGTTGCGTGTTTGTTCCGGTTCCTGAGTCATGGGTTATCACTTCCTTGCCTTGCTCAATCATGATTACTTTCTAAAATAAACTTGAGCTGCATAGATCGTGTGTAAGCCTTGCCTCATTCATGCAGAAGGCATTGCCTGTTTCCAAGTCTGCATGCCCAATCTCGCTGGCGGCTTAGCGCTTAAACATGGCTTTGAATATATCCAATTTCGCATGTCGACCCGTTTTAGCCTAGCAGCGCTTTTGCACTCTCGTCGGCTCGGAGCCGTCTCGCTCATCCTTGAACAACCTGCTTGTTACACTTCCTGCTGGTGAGCAGCCGACCGAACGAATGCGGTGGGAGATTGGCCGAGCACCTTGCGAAACATGCTGGAGAAAGCGGCAGGGCTGTCATAGCCAAGTTCCAGCGCCGTTTGGGTAACGGAGCTGCCGGATAGCAGCCTTGGAATCGCCGCCATCAGGCAAGCTTGTTGGCGCCATACACCAAAGGAGAGTCCGGTCTGCTGACGGAACAGGCGATTAAAGGTGCGCTGACTGCGATTCAATTGCCGGGCCCACTTTTCGGGAAGGCTGTGAATGTTCGGCTGGCCGAGAAAGTCTCGGCACAATGTGGCCAGTGGGGGGTATTGCGGTAGGGGCGCAAATAGGGGCAGCGATGTAGCCAACTGAAGCTCGTGCAGAAGAAGTTTTGCCAGGGCACCATCGCGGCCGTTTTCATCATAGAGAGCGGGTACGCTGGCGGAGGCGAGCAGTAAGTGATGCAAGAGGGGCGTCACGACCAGCACCTCGCAGTTTCGAGATAAGCATGGAGCCGCGTGGGGCTCGATATAAAGACTCCGGGTGCTCACCCCGTTCATGCGCACTTGGTGCCGCTTGCCCGCCGGCAGCCAGACGCCGCTATAGGGCGGCACCATCCAGGTGCCGTCATCCGTATTAACTTCCATCACGCCGGTCATGCCATAGAGAAACTGGGCTCGGCGATGGGTATGAAAGTCGAGGAGGGTGCCGGAGCGGTAGTCAGTGCCGATGGCCACCACGGGCCTTGCTACATGATCCACATCTGAAAGAAGCGTATTGAGCATTAGCGTGAACCTGGCTGAAACGCGTTGATAGTTGTCCGAATGACGAATGTCGGCCAACTTCCGCCAGCATATAGTGCCTGCTGTTTGGTTTCATCAGGAGAGTGCCGGTGTACAGCGTATTGCTACTTTGTGGCGGGTTGGCGGGAGTGACCACCGTGTTATTCGGTTTCGGTGGTGGGTTTGTGGTAGTTCCCTTGCTGTATATTCTGCTGATTTCCGTCCATGGGGCCGATAGTGGTATCGGTCCGGCGGCCATGCATATCGCGGTGGCCACCTCGACGGCGTTGATGGTGTTTGCGGCTTCCCTGTCGACATGGCGCCACCATCTAAGACAAACCGTGCAATGGCACTTGGTGCGTCCGCTGGTGGGCTATATCGCCGTGGGCGCTGTGCTTGGTGCGGCGGCTGCCGTGTCGTTGAGCGGGGAGTGGGTGCGCTGGGCGTTTATCGGCTATCTGGCTATTACGATTGCGGATGCCGTTCTGCGGCCCGGTTTTCTGCATCAGTCAGGGAGGGATGTGCGTCCTATGGGGCGTGGGGTAACGGCGATGACGGGGACATTGATTGGTGCGGTGGCCGCCTTGCTGGGCGTTGGCGGCAGCGTGATGACCGTACCGCTCATGCGCCGTAGAGGCGCGAGTATGACGGCAGCCACCGCCATGGCCAATCCGTTGTCGTTGCCCATGGCGGTGAGTGGCACCGCGACGTATGTGTTGCTGTCGGCAAATCACCCAGCGTTGGGGGACTGGTATGCCGGTTATGTGGATCTGCGCGCCTTGCTGGTACTCGCAGTGGGCTCATGGTTCGGTATCCGCTTGGCGTCGACCTGGATTGGGCACATTCCTGATCGTATTCATGCCAGGGTGTACCTGCTATTGCTGACCATGGTGCTGGTATTGATGGTTGTTGTAGGCTGAAGCGCCCGCTTTTACTTGGCAGGTTTGGTTGACAGAACCATGGTAATACTTGGCTGTATAAATAAACAGTTTTTGTGGCTCGTTTTGAAGATGCTTGTTTTGGCGATGCAAGGTGCTTTATGCAAACCTGGGAGGCAACACTCATGAATGATCGGCAAATACAGATATTCATTAGCGAAGATGGGCAAGCACACCTTGAGGTGACGCTGGAACAAGAGACCATTTGGTTCAAGGTTACACCTTAAACCAACGCCGCCTAACCGAGCGTGGCATAGAGTTTGAGCAGGCAGTAAATTTGCTCAGCCGAACCCTGACCAATCAAGGCTTGGTTTCAACCGAAGGCGAAGCAACTTAATTGTTTGGGCAGGTGCGAGGCGATGGTTTGGCATTCGCATTGGTCACCATTGATCGGGTTGTCTATCATTACGCCCTTTGGCCGCGAGCTTCTATGACCCAATCTAAAACGCCTTTCATTGTGGTGCTGAGCCTGGCAATGACCATGATGCTGGGCCCATTTTCAATGGATACGTATCTGCCAGCCTTTCCGGTTATCGGGGAATCGCTGGGTATTTCTCAGCAGGCGGTATCGCTAAGCGTTTCCGTGTATGTATTCGCGATGGCGTTGGGGCAGTTGATCGGCGGAGCGCTTTCCGACCGCTTCGGGCGACAGCGGGTGCTGATGAGCGGGCTGGCGATTTTTGCGCTTTCGAGTATTGTCATCGGCATGGCGGATTCCTTGAACATCCTGCTCGGCGGGCGGGCCGTTCAGGCCCTTGGCGCTGGTTTTACTCTGGTATCTGTACCGGCACTGGTGCGCGACCGTGTGGCGGGCCGAGACGCCGCGAAACTGTTCTCGATGATGGGCTTTATCATGGTGTTGGCGCCGGGCATTGCCCCGAGCGTGGGCAGCGCGATTCTATCAATAGGTTCCTGGCACTATATATTTTTCGCTTTGGCGGTATACGCGTTGCTGCTGGTGCCGTTGCTGGTGTGGGTGCTGTTTACCGGCCCGGGCAAGGTGTCTCGAGTGAAAAGTCCCCAGATGAGCCTGTTGGCGCGTTACAAACTGGTGCTGTCGACCAAGCCGGCGCTACCGTTCATTGCCTGGCAAGCCGCATCGTTTTCCACCCTTATGATGTTTATTACTTACGCTTCTTTTATCTATCAGGGACACTTCGGCCAGTCGCCCTCAAGTTTTTCGATGCTGTTTGCGGCTAACATCGTCGCGATGCTTATCTTCAATATTCTCAATCGTGCTCTACTTTCCAGGCTGCCGTCGCTGCGCATTCTTCAGTTGGCAACGGGCTGTCAGGCGGTCGGCATACTCTTGCTGCTGATGGCTGCCTTCATGGACTGGTCAATGTACGCTTTCCTGGCCGCCATGATGCTGACCATCGGCTCGATAGGGGCGATCTCGCCGAATATTCAGGCCTGCTTTTTGGAGTACTTTCCCACCAGTGGTGGAACAGCCGCCGCGCTTCTGGGGGCCGCCCAGTTTGGTGTCGCCGGGTTGTTGAGCGCGTTGTCCGCCATGTTGCCGCATTCGCTTGAAGCGGTCATTCTAGCCATGGCCGCCTGTGGCTTGGTGGCGTATCTGATGCTTGCCCGTTCAATCATTAAAGGGCGTGCCGCTGTCGAGGCGCCCTAGATCAGACGGCAAGCCCTCACGTGTTTGGCCATTAAGGCTGCAAATGCAAACACCCCGCTTTTAAAGGCGGGGTGTTTGCTCTTTACGCTTCTTCAATACCATCAACAATAAACACGCGGTAATTTTTTAGCCTTGAGTAAGCGCGCGGCGTGCTTTAAGCGTGGAAAAAAAGCTCCATAGCATGATAAAGGCAGCAATGGAGAGGATGGTTGCGCTAATAGGCCTATTAATGAAGGTCGCAAAATCACCCGATGAGAGCAGCATGGCGCGGCGGAAGTTGTCCTCCATCATCGGCCCTAGTACAAAACCCAAAATGAGGGGCGCTGCAGGGAAAGCCAGTTTGCGCATTAAAACGCCCAGGGCACCGAAGATCATCACCAGTAGCACATCAAAGGCACTGTTATTGACGCTGTAGGTGCCCAGACAAATGAACATCAATACGACTGGAAACAGCAGATGATAAGGAACGGAAAGCAGGCGCACCCATACTCCAATCAGGGGGACGTTAAGAATGACCAGCATAATATTGCCGATCCAGAAGCTCATGACGAGTCCCCAAAAAAGGCTGGGCTCCTCTGTCATCAAGCCGGGGCCTGGCGTAACGCCATGGATGATGAGCGCTCCTAACATTAATGCCATTGTCGGGCTGCCGGGTATACCCAATGCTAGAGTAGGGATGAACGAGGTTTGGTCAGCTGCGTTATTGGCGGATTCTGGAGCCATGATGCCTTCAATTGTCCCTTTACCAAATCGGCTTGGATCTTTGGATGAGCGCTTTTCCACCGCATAAGCGATAAACGCGGCTAGTGACGGGCCTGTTCCCGGTAAGGCGCCAAAGAATGAGCCAATGCTTGAGCCACGCAACATCGGGAGCCACGAACGTTGCATGTCATCCCGTGTAGGTTTCATGGCGCGTAGCGTCAGGTCAGACGATTTAAAGCGGTTTGCCTTAACACTGCCAACACTAATAATGAGTTCCGCGACCCCAAACACTCCCATGGCAAGCGCTACAAGGCTAATGCCGTCACCGAGTTCTGGGATGCCAAAAGCAAAGCGTTGTGTGCCTGTGTAAACGTCGGTACCGATACTACCCAGGAAAATACCTAGCAGGACCATGACGAACCCTTTGACTGCCGAGCCATCAGCAATACCGGTCGCCGCAATCAGCCCAAGCAGCATTAATGAGAAGTACTCCGCGGGGCCCATGTTCAGTGCATATTGTGCTATCACCGGTGCGAATAGCGTCAGGATGACGATGCCGATGGAGCCGCCAACGAAAGAGGCCACTGTAGTCATAAAGAGGGCAACGGCACCACGGCCTTTTTGCGCCATAGGGTAGCCATCCAAACAGACCACCGCATTGGCAGGCGTGCCTGGCACGTTAAGCAGGATAGACGCCGTGCTGCCACCGTAACTCGTGCCGTACCATATTCCCGCCAGCATTATGAGTGCTGATGTCGCTTCCATATGAAACGTTATGGGAAACAGCATGGAAATGGCGGCTAAAACGCCAATGCCCGGGATAACGCCAAGTAATGTCCCTAAAAACACGCCAACAAAGCAGTAAAACAGATTGCTGAGTGAAAGTGCGGTGTGCAAACCAAGCGAAAGATTGCCAAAAAAGTCCATTAGAATGCCCACCTGAAGATCGGTATGTTCATGCCCAATGCCAAGCGGAAGATCAAAATGGCCACAAGAGTGAGAAAGGCGATGAGTGCCAAAACCGTCTTAATTCGCAACTGCTTATCGGCAAGCGAAGTGATCAGTGTTAACAGGAAAATGGCAGGCACTAAGCCAACCCGTGGTACTGCGAGAGAGAAGACCAAAACTCCGCCGAGGATAGCGCCTAGCGGGCGCCATTCAATGCTAGGCATCGGAAAACGCGGGCGCGATGCACCTCCAATGGAAAGCATTATTCCCAGTAGAGCAGTAATCAACCCTATGCCCATAGGAACCATACCAGGCCCCATGCGCTGAAGTGTCCCCAGGTTATAATGCGTAGAAGCATAGGCGGCAATGATAAGGCCAAGGGCTGCCAGTGCCATTCCCGTAATAATGTCAACGATATCGCGATTTAGCATAATGATGTCTCCCATCATAAGGCCGAGCAAATAAATCAATGCTCGGCCTTAAATGATCACTCCACTGTCACGCCTGAGGTGCTGACGGCTTCAGCCCAACGCTCATGCTCGGCCTGCAAGTAAGCCGCAAGCTCGTCGGCAGAGCCACCTTCCACCGTGCTGCCCTCGTTTTCTATCGTTTCGATCAGGCGCTCATCCTGAAGGGCCTGATTGATAGCAGCGTTAAAGGTTGCGACTACATCGTCGGGAAGACCTGCGGGGCCGACCACTGCTTTCCAGTCGGAGGCTTCAAAACCTTCATAGCCTAACTCGGCTATTGTAGGCACATCAGGGATCGCCGCGTTGCGTTCAGCCGAGGTAACCGCTAACGCTTTTAATGAGCCTGACCGGATATGCGACAATAAACTGGGAAGGCTGGCAGTAACAAAGTCCACATGCCCGCCGATGGCGTCCGTTACCGCTTGGGCCGCACCAGGGTAGGGTATATGCATGAACTTTACGTCTGCTTGGTCGCTAAATACTTCCATTGATAGGTGACTTACCGTGCCAGAGCCGGGTGTACTCATGGACACTTTGCCTGGGTTTTCTCTGGCGGCGGCGACTAACGATTCAAAATGCTCGTAGGCCGAGTTCTGGTTAACGGCCAGTACCATGGGTTGTGAGCTAACTAGCGCAATAGGCGTAAAATCATTTAATGAGTCGTAGGGAATGCTGGCGTACAGCGTGGGGTTAATCGCCATGTTAGACGTTTGCCCCATGCCCATCACCTGCCCATCATTTTTAGCACGCGCGAGTTGCGAAAGGCCGATGTTGCCGCCCGCTCCGCCGCGGTTCTCGATAACAAAGTTCCACCCTTGCTGTTCAGAGAGTTTCTCTGTCAGTATGCGTGAGGCAAAATCCGTACCTCCACCGGCGGAGAAGGGCACAATGAAGTCGATGGATCCTTTGGGATAGGATTGGGCCATTCCTATAGCCGGAAGAATAAGCAATGCAGCGCAGGCGATAGATTTTAAGGCGTTGTTTTTCATAGCGTGTTCCTTATTTATGTTGTCGTACGGCTTATTGTTGTGTGCTGAAGTAACGTTGTATGCTGACGTAGTAGCTAAAGCGGACAGCCTTTCTTACGCAGGATGGAATCGAAGCGCTCGCGGTCGATCTTGCCGGTTTCATTCTGCGCACGTATGCGCGCTTCTTGCTCTGCCTGGGACTGACACAGGCTTAAAAGCGCCTCGGCTTCACTAGCGGGGATAGCGATAACGCCGTCAGCGTCACCCAGAATTAAGTCGCCAGGCATCACTGTCATGCCAGCACATGAAATGGGCGTATTTATCTGGCCAGGGCCGTCCTTGCTGGGGCCACGGTGAACATGGCCGCGGGCGTAAACGGGTAGGACGCCTTCGGCCCATTCAGCGACATCGCGTAGCGCGCCATCAATCACGATGCCACCCAGTTGGCGGGCAATTGCTGTTGTGCGCATCAGGCCCCCGATCACCGCGGTGGAAAGATCGCCGCCCCCGTCGATAACGATAATGTCACCTGGTTGGGCGCGCTGTATGGCGACGTGCACCATGAGATTGTCACCTGGGCGGGTACGCACCGTAATAGCTGTACCACACATGGTGAGCCCAAGGTCGTTGTGATAAGCGTGAAGGCCTACTGCACCCGTATGGCGACCCATTACATCGCCTGCATGAGCGACTGGCACTTGCTTAAAGGCGGTCAGCAGCTTTTGCGTTAGCGTGGTTTGACGTGGTTGAACAGCAAAGCCAGCAGGCCATGTTCCGCCATCAAGAGTCGTGCTCATTGAGTTATCTCCAGTAAGTGTTCGTTGACGATGCGTCCATGCGCAGGGGGATGCCCTGCCAGCAGTGCCAAGGCATTTTCGGCAGCGGCACGGGCAGTCAGTGCTAGCGCTGCATCGCTATTGCCGCCTACATGCGGAGTGAGTACCACTTGGGGTAAGCGCAGAAGAGGATGGTTTTCGGGAGGAGGCTCAATGTTCAAGGTGTCCAGTCCCGCGCCCTTTAGACGGCCAGCCATGATGGCGTCGGCCAGGGCATTCTCATCAATTAGCCCACCGCGTGCGGTATTGATCACAATGGCACCCGAGTGGAGCTTCGCGAGTGCTGCGGCATCAATTAGGTTTTGGGTAGAGGGCAGCAGAGGGCAGTGCAGAGAGAGCACATCGCTACTTGTTAGCAGGTCGTCTAGGCTAGCCGCCTTAAAAATACCGTCTGGCATGGCTTCAAGATCGGGGTCATAGGCGATGACGCGCATACCAATGGCATTGGCCATTCGGGCGACATGGCGGGCGATGGTGCCGCAACCCACCAGTCCCAGCACGCGTCCTGAAAGCTGTAAGCCAGGAGTTTGTCTCGGCCATTCTCCGGCACTGATACGTTGGCCCAGATCCGAGACATTACGCGCCGCGGTGATCATCAGGCCAATGGCTAACTCAGCGACCGACTGCGCATTGGTATCACTGACGACTGTTACAGGAATGCCCAGTTCAGCCGCTGCTTGAATATCTACTGCATCATGGCCTACGCCGTGACGGGATATCGTGCGTAGCCCTTGGCAGGATGCAATGGCTGCTTTGTTCAGTGTGAGCGTGCGTGCGATGACGGCGTCGATAGGCTGGCTGGCCATTACCTTACTCAGGCTATCTTCTTCCCCTTTGGGGATGAATAGCAGGCGGCAACCTGCTCGTTCTAGCACTTCACGGCCTTCGTCAGCCAGGCGTGGAGCCGTCACCAGAATTGTATAACTCATGGCTGGCCGCCCTCCTGTTCAACACTACGGGGAGCATGGCCGGTATAGGTCCAGGTTTCAGTACGGGGGAGTGGGCCTTTATTGCGCTCGGGTCGCTGCATCTGTTCCCAGGCATGGCTCATGATGCCTACCGAGCGAGATAGCACAAACAGGCCACGGCATAGCGCTGGTGGAAACCCCAGTGCCGCATAAATAGCGCCGGTTGCGCCATCTACATTCATGGGAATTACACGGCTGCGGCCTTGGGATATCTGGCGCTCAACTTCTTCTGCAATATCGGCAAAATGCGTATTGATGCTGTTGTCGGCAGTGGCGCGTAGAATCTCCATCAATTTCGGAGCACGCGGGTCTTTGGGATGGAAGCGATGTCCGAATCCTGGGATATAGCGCACGCCACGTTCTTTAAGCTTGGCAAGCTCGGTATGGGTGGCAGAGGTAATATCATCACCAGCTTCACAGCGTGCCTGGATAGCGTTGTATAGCGCCACGCACTGCTCGCCCGCACCACCATGTACATCGCCTAGCACGTTGGCTGCAGAAGCCATGGCGTTGTTGATGCCTACTCCACAGGTGGATGCAATGCGCGCAATGGCAATAGACGGCGCTTGCGGGCCGTGGTCAATGGCGCTCATCAGTACCGTGCTTAACAGAGACGCCTGGGCTGCACTGGGTAGATCGCCGCGTAGCATCAACCAGATCATTTCCGGGAAGCCGACCTTGCCAATCAGATCCTCAATGGCGTAGCCGTGGTAGCGAATTATACCGGGGGACATTTCTATGATGTCGGTAGACCACCAGTCTTCCCCGGCGGTACGGCGGTTCTCTTCATTCATTTTTCCGTCTCTTTGGTTGTTATGTCTGGATGAGTGAAGGCGGCGCGTGCGGCAGCGTCATAGCCGAGCTCTGCAAGAATCGCATCGGTGTCCTGCCCCAATGTGGGAGGCGGGGTTTTGGGTTCAGGGTCGCCGCTGCCCAGGCGAAAACCTGAGCGCACGACTGAAAGGTTCGTCTGGCCGATAATATTTGGGAAAGTACGTGTTAATTCGCGTTCTTTTACTTGGGGGTGGCGAAGCGCCTGGGGAACGGTGAGCACTTCTCCTGCGGGTATGCCATGGGCATTCATGCGTGTTGCCCACTGCTCGGCAGAGGCGGTTTGTAAGGCGGTTTCCAGCTCGGTGGTTAGAGCGTTACGATGACGCTTGCGCTCTTCGCGCAATTGAAACCGTGGATCGGATACCAAATCCATGCGCTCTATCAACTGGCACAGAATCTCGAACTGTTCCTGCTTATTGGCAGCGATATTCAACAAACCATCACCAGTGCGGAAAGTGCCGGATGGGGCCGCCGTTGTATTTTGGTTTCCCATAGGCAGTGGCTCGATGCCGCACGTCAGCCAGTTGGACACCACCCAACCCATGGTGCCCATCATGGATTCCAGCATGGATACATCAATAACCTCGCCGTGCCCGGTTGTATGCCGCCCGACCAGAGCGCTGGAAATGGCGAAGGCTGCGGTCATACCACCGATAGTGTCGCAAACGGGATAGCCAACGCGCAGCGGTGCAGACGTTTCATCGCCTGTCACACTCATTACGCCGGAAAGACCCTGGATGATCTGATCGTAAGCAGGGTTCTTTGCCAGCGGGCCGGTTTGTCCAAACCCTGAAATAGCACAGTAGATCAGGCGTGGATTAAGTGCTTGAAGGCTCTCATAACCAAGACCAAGCCGGTCCATTACGCCAGGGCGAAAGTTTTCGACTAGTACATCGGCGGTTTGCACCAGCTTGCGAAAAGCCTGCTTGCCTTGATCGGACTTTAGATTGAGCTCAATGGAGCGTTTGCCCGCATTTTGGGCGAGAAATGAAACGCCCATTAGCTGGGCATTTAGTTCGGGGTCGGCTCCTAACTGGCGGGCCAAATCTCCACTGCCGGGCTGCTCAACTTTGATGACATCGGCACCTTGCTGAGCTAGCTGATAGCAGCAGTAAGGACCAGCAAGTACATTGGTTAGATCCAGTACCCGAATTATTTTTAACAATTCAGACATGGAGATTGCCGGAAGCTGTAACGTTGATAAACACCATAATGGTTCCTTTTTGTTCTATCAGGCATAATGGTGTTCTTTATGGCAGAACGTTTTTTGCATGTCAAATATGTTCTATTTTAAAATTTATGTGTTCTGTCAGGTAGAACTAAATGCGAATGGAGGTGTAGCTTGGTCCAAAAGCAAAATCGAGTAGAAGCTGTTGAGCGTGCTTTAACGATCCTGGAAGCGTTTACGGATCAGGAGAGATCGCTATCGCTCGTTACGTTAGCGGAGCGTACCGGGCTGTATAAAAGCACTATTCTTCGGCTGATAGGATCTTTGGAGCGCTTTGGCTATATCGTGCGTGAAGGCGATGGCACCTATGCTTTAGGACCCAGCCTGTGGCGGCTAGGGAATCTATTCCGCCATACCGGCGATATGGGTGAGCTGATTCGCCCACAGCTGGCTCACCTGGTAGAGCAAACTCAGGAAACGGCATCGTTCTTTATCCGCTTGGGTAGCCAGCGCATGTGCCTTTATCGGCTTAACTCGCCAAAGCCTGCTCGGCATCATCTGGATGAAGGCGCGCTACTACCTATCGACCGGGGTGCGACAGGCCGCGTTCTTTTAGCGTTTAGTGGGGAAGAAGGCGCGTTCTATGACGATATTCGTACCAAAGGCTATGCCTTCTCGAAGGGCGAGCGAGACCCGGATGTTGCTGCCATAGCACTGCCGGCACTCGACCGACATGGAGTGATGCGCGGCGCAATATCCGTTTCTGCATTAATCACCCGGCTAACCGATGAAAAAGTCGAAGCAACAGTCGCACTACTCCAAGCGAGCTGTGACGCCTTGCGTGAGACCATGCCTTAGATAGTGAAGGGGGCCTGCTCTTTGGCTTCTTGCTGTGATAGACAAAAAGATATTCAGGCTATCGTTTGAAGCGAAATTTTTTGGGTAGAAAGTAAAGAAAATAGTAACGTTAGTAACAGGAAGGGCCATTCGTTAAACCACGAATGGCCCTTCCTGTTACTAAGCGTTATTGCCAAAAGGCTTTAGGCCTCTTCAACCCCCTCAACAATAAATACGCGATAATCAGCCCTTTGGAAACGGTGCTTGCGTGCTTCCTGGTAGGCGGGGCTTTGGTACCAGGCGCGGGCGGCGGCCATATCGGAAAAGCGCAGAATCACGGCGCCTTCCATTGAGCTGCCTTCCATTACTTCAACGTCGCCGTAGAAGGCGAGCGGTTGCGGGGCGTGGCCTTCGCGCGCCGCTTTGGCCTTTGTGGCGTATTGCTCCATTTCCTGGGCGTCGTGAGTGTGCTCTCGGGTGAGTACGACATAAGCGGGCATTACATTATCCTTACATAGCGGTTAGTGCTGCTCGGGGTCAGGCTCGATCACGATTTCTTGCTCTAGCCGCTTTTCTTCTAGCGTTGCCAAAGCAATTTGGTAGCAATCTTCGATATGGCGGTTGCCTATGTACTTCATGGATGTGAAGCTAATACCGCCAGCCACAGCGCTGCCGATGAAAGGTACGAACTTGGTCGTCCCTTTGGCGACCATCTTGACACCCATCTTTTGAAGCAGCGATATAACCAGTTGTTTCGTGATGTACTTCCCTGCCATCTTGCTGCCTACATTGGAGATCGCCGTCATTACCATTATCTTGGACTCTGTATCCAAGTTTTCGATCTGCTCAGGCGTTAAACCAAATTTATCATTAATCTTCGGAATGAGTCTTAACAGCAGGGTCACGTCCGACCCCAAATCCAGGCCCGGAATGGGAATGACGGCAGCGCCCGCTGAAAGTGTTGAGCTCTTCGTTACCATTGAGTAACAGGATTTTTTAACTTTTTCGAGCTCTTTTAATGATTCGATCATATAAGGCCCTCTGTAAAGAAACAGCGTGGATGATCATCCGTTACTGCGATTTTTTCCATCGGGAAAAGCAGCAGCCATTCCAGCTGCCGCCTTATTCATCCCGCTAGAGAATAGCGTTACTCATTACCGTCGTACGTCACGCGCCAAATGGCATTCGTTAGGTCATCAGCGATAATAAGGGCGCCCGCAGGGTCAATGGTGACACCCACCGGCCTACCGCGGGTTTGGCCATCTTCAGTGAGAAAGCCGAAAACGAAATCAATCGGGTCGCCGGAAGGACTGCCGTCACTGAAGGGTACAAAGACTACCTTGTAGCCAACCGGATCTGAGCTGTTCCAGCTGCCGTGTTCGCCGACAAATGCGCCCTCAGCGAACTCATCACCCATTTCAGGCGTTGAGAAAGTAACGCCAAGTGGTGCTCTGTGCGAGCCAAGGCTGTAGTCCGGCGCAATCGCGGATGCCACTTTGTCGGGGTCTTGCGGCTGAACGCGTGTATCGACGTTCTGCCCCCAATAGCTGTAAGGCCAGCCATAGAAGCCGCCTTCTTGAATGGAGGTGAGATAGTCAGGCACTAGATCCGGGCCGAGTTCATCGCGCTCGTTCGCCACTGCCCAAAGCTGATTGGTCTCTGGCTGAATGGTCAGCGCCGTGGGGTTGCGCACGCCGGTAGCGTAAGCGCGGTGAGCGCCGGTTTGCGCGTTAATTTCCCAGATTTCAGCGCGGTCGACCTCGGCTTCCATGCCTCGCTCGGTGATATTGCTATTGGAGCCAATACCAACATAAAGAAAGCGCCCGTTAGCGCTGGCGGTCAGTGATTTGGTCCAGTGGTGATTAATTGCCGACGGAAGCAGCGTCACTACGTCTGGCGGGCCGCTGGCTTCGGTCTGGCCTTCCTCATAGTCGAAACGGACTAGCGCATCTTGGTTGGCGACGTAAAGATTGTCATCCACCAATGCTAGCCCGTAAGGCGCATTGAGATTCTCGGCAAACACCGTTTGCTCTTCATAGGTGCCGTCACCGTCAGCGTCACGCAGCAGCGTTAGCCGATTACCGCTCTCAACCGAGGTGGTCCCGCGTGCCTGAATTAAACCAGCGATGAAATCCTTCGGCCTTGATTTTGGTGCTTCACCGCCGCCTTTGCCTTCTGCCACCAGAATGTCGCCATTAGGTAGCACGATAGTCTGGCGCGGTACTTTTAGGTCGGTGGCGATCGCCGTGATCGAATAGCCTTCGGGTACGATGGGCTGCTGATCGCCCCATTCTGCTTGTTCAGGCACGGTCATGCTGGGCAACAGCCCGCGCTGCGGCTCGGGTAGCGTCGGGTTAGCGCCATACGGCTGTTCCGATTGAGCGACGCTGCTGCCGCTCGCTCCCAGCAATACCGAGAGAGTGCTGACATAAACGAGATTAGACACTTTCATGGCTTACCCTCGGCGCGGAGGCGTGAAAAACCGACCCAAGTCGCCGCGCAGGCTAACACGGTAACAACGATCGAAAGAGTTAGGCCGGTGGGCATCATGGCCCAGGCATCGCGTGCATGAACCAGCGCGTTAATGAAGCCAACGAACCACGTGACCAGCAACAGGGCAGCGTAAATCAGCGAAAGGCCACGACGTCCGTCAGCACTGAACAGGCCAATAAGAGCGGCGAGCAACGCAAAGCCGTTGAAAACGAGCCCTCCTGCAATAAGCCAGGAAGAAAAGATGCTCCACTGTATATGGAAGCTCGATGAGTAGGCGTAATCGCTCAGCGCGGCGCCCAGAAAAAGGGGAATCATCCCGGCAAGCAGTACGGCATGAAGCGGATGTAACCCGCGTCGATAAGTGCGGTCGGCGGTGGCTATCACGGCAATCTCCTTATGCTGATCAAGCTAATGGATTGACCTGAAATGTTGGCTGTTCGTGCCAAAACACATCAGTGAACGACATCATATTCGTTAGTGCGCAGTATAGTTGACGTGGCGCGTCTTGCCCAAGGTTGAAGCAATGCCGTGCCTTCAAGTTTACTGCTGGCGCAGCACTACCACACCTGCCGTTAATATCATGCCTATTCCCACCCAGGCCTGCCATGACAGGCGCTCGCCTGCACTAAAGATAGCCAGCACGGCAATAAATAAGAGCGTGGTATAAATAGCGGCAGCTGCTACCGACAGTGGAATAAGCGGTAGCGCGGCGTAATAAGCAATCCACATAAACAGCAAAAGCAGGCTTCTGATCGCGACCCACCGCAGTGATTTAATGCGGGGTCTCGGCCCAGAAGGGCCAATCAACAACCCTCCTAATACCGGCAGTGAGAGCAGCGATGCGATGACATAAAGCTGCCATAACGACATGCTGTCACTGAGATACTTAACTAACGCGTCGGTTAACGCGAGCAGAAAAACCGCCCCCACAATCAGCATGATTCCTTGTGGAATATTATCTTCTCTGGTTATAACAGGCTTTATTACAGCATTCCGAGTATGAGTTCTATACTAGAATGCGCTTGCGGCTATCAATGCTTCAAACGACTTTTGAATTGCGATACATGAGCTCAGATTATGGATAAATATATCAAGTCTCTTCCGCCGCTTGCGACCCTTAGACCCTTTGAGGCCGCAGCACGGCTTGATAGGCGCGGCGTGATTAATCGGGTAGTCGTGCAATAACTTTGATTTCAAAGTCGAATCCTGCCAGCCAGGTCACGCCAATGGCCGTCCAGTTTGGGTAGGGCTTGTCTGGAAACGCACGCGCTTTGACTTCCAGCCAGGTGGCAAACTGAGCTTCGGGGTCGGTATGGAAGCTCGTCACATCGACGATATCCTCGAAGCTTGCACCGGCCGCTTCTAGAATGCCCTGTAGGTTATCGAAAGCGAGCTGTACCTGAGTGGCAAAGTCCGGCTCGGGCGAGCCGTCTTCACGGCTGCCGACCT